>NZ_CALYQV010000064.1 GCF_945290125.1 uncultured Lactobacillus sp.
GGCATAAAGATTAATAAAAAAATGATAGCTGGAATTATGGTCAACAGCTATCATTTTTTGTTAGTCAATAATTATTTTTACTTTGTAACTAATAATAAAACTAGGAAAGCTAGGGTGTCGAATAAGAAGTGGACTAAGAAGCTTACCCAGATATTATGCGTTTTGATAAAAGCCCAGTTTAAAACCAGACGTGTAAATGCTAATCCTAAAATGACATAACCCAGATTGTAATCATAAGTTGACAAGTGAAGTAAAGCAAAAATCAGAGCTGAAGCAATATTGCCCCAGAAAAGCGGGTGTGGCATGTGAATAGAATCAGCTAACTGTGTCACAGCTAATAGAGGCATAATTGCTAAAAACTCCTCACCCAATATTTGAATAGCACTGCTGAAGCGCTGATAAATGAAAATGAGCCAAACGTGGGGTGTACTCATGGTTAGTCCAGCAGCTGCATTGCCAGAAACAGAGCCAAATAACTTCTGAGAAATCGCTCCTGAAACAACGGATACGAAATAAGCTAAAATGAAAAAGACTAGCACCCACAACCATTCTTTAGCATGAGGAGTATGAAATAATTGCTGCCATTTACGTCCAGTAGCAATTTGAACTCCGATTATTTGAATTACCAAAAAAACAGTTACTACTAAAATTTGAAAGCCTGCTGCTATTAAAGTGGGATGATTTTCGTCAAAAATTAGAGAGTCTGGGATTTGCACACCTGGCATAATCAAACAGCAGTATGCTATCAAATTTGAGAGTAATATTATCAGCCATTTTTTACCAGATATTTTGTATGAACTATTTAAATTGTTAGTCATGTTTATTCTTCCTTTTATTTTTGATTTTATATTGTTATTTTGTAAAAAACAATTTGCTGGCTTGTGAAGTTATCACAAAAGGAATTTGATTTTTAGCTAAGCTGCCTTGCACTAAATTCAAAAATAACTTGCAGGTTAATAATCTTTCTTGTCAAGTGCTACAATTAGCTTAAAGGGTATTAGTATTTATAATTTATTTTATATTAATACATTGAATATAAAAGTATAATTCAACAACTTTTTGTTTCAAAATATAATTATTTAACTAATTAAGAAGGTCCATTTTATGAGAAAAGTAAGAATCAATAATCAATTATTACCAGCGTTAGGAATAGGCACTTGGGAAATGGGAGATGATCCCAAGATTCGAGATGAAGAAATAGCAGCAATCAGAGCAGGTCTTGATGCAGGCTTAAGTGTGATTGACACTGCTGAAATGTACGGAAATGGTCGCTCTGAAGAGTTGGTAGGTGAGGCCATTAAACCGTATCCACGGGCAAAAATCTTTTTGATTTCCAAGGTTTTACCGCAAAATGCGTCTGCCAAAAAGATGCGGCAAAGTTTGCAAAACAGTTTGCAAAGACTCCAAACCGATTATCTGGATCTATATCTTTATCACTGGCGGGGAATGGTACCGTTGTCTGAGACCGTTTCAGAGTTGCAAGCTTTACAAAATGAGGGACTAATTCGCTCTTGGGGAGTTTCAAACTTTGATATAGACGATATGGAAGAATTATGGCAACTGCCAGAAGGACAAAACTGCGTTGCTAATGAGGACTTATATAATTTAGAGACCAGGGGAATTGAATATAGTCTTTTACCTTGGCAAAGAGAGTATCACGTTCCACTGATTGCTTATAGTCCTTTAGGACGTGGACCAAAAATGGGCAGTACAATGATGAAAAATGAGGCCGTTTTAAAAGTTGCTGAGAAATACGAGACAAGTGCTTATCAAATTTTACTTGCTTGGGTCATGCACCAACCAGATGTTTTGGCAATACCAAAGAGCAGCAGTTCAAAGCATTTATTATCTAACCTGAAAGCGTTAGATATTGAGCTAACCCCGGAAGATTTGCAGATTTTAGAACAAGCGTATCCTAAGCCTGAACACAAAGAGCCCCTGGCAATTTATTAAAAAGGCAGTTTTTATTACTGACTTTTTGTTTTTAAAATATTGTCACAATTATGTCCCATAACATGTGGTATACAATTGGTACCCAAATATTTTTACTTTTAATAAATAATAAGCCGAAAATGATTCCTAAAACAAAAACAGTAATAAAGCCGCCTGAGGTAAAGTTGGCCACTAAAGTATGCGTTTGATACCAGATAGGGAAATGAATACATAAAAATAATAGATTGTTGATGATTAAGGCAACCCAAGTTGGCATTTTTTTAAGAAGGGCGTTTAAAAGCCAGCCGCGAAATACTAATTCCTCAGTAATACCAACTATCAAAAATTTATCAATAAAATCGCTAGGTCTAAATTGCGGATTTATTTTGATCCCACCATTTTCAAAATAGAGTAATATCATTAGATAAATAATCATTACTAAGATTCCCAGTAAGTAGGGCCACAAACGAAAGCGATTTTTGAATAATTGAGGATATTCAATTTTAAGCTGATGAGAGTACTTTTTAATTAAAATAAATGCTGGAATGCTCCAAGTAACAAATTTAACTAAAGAGCTTCCTATAACTTGTGCTAATGTATTGCTGGTATAACCCCAGTAAGCCAGTTCTTCGACCGTCCACCAAGCATAAAAAATTACTAAATATGTTACTAATACTTTATTAGGTACAGTGTTTTGGGTATGCATTTTTGCCTTTCAAGTTTAAAACTATAATAAATTCTATTTTATAGTAATTAATTTCTGAGACAATGTAAATCAAATTAAAACGGGTTTTGATAGTCCCTTTAAACATTAATCATTAAAAAACTAAAAAATAAAGTAAAAAAGCTTGAGTTATCTCAGGCTTTTTCTGTACCCTTATACTAGGTAAGAATTTGGGAAGTTAAATAATGAAAAATTTTTTGTTTCGTTTATATTTGACGGCAATGAAAATAATTGCTCGTTTTACACCAATACAAAGTAATAAAGTGGTTGTTCTTAATGGTGCAGGTCGTTCTGGTTCAAATGGCTATTTGTTTGGTAAATATTTGCAAAAAAGCCATCCAGAATATGAAGTTACTATTGTGGAACCTTGGCCATCTTCACATTTACCACTTAAAACTTGGCGAGACATTGGTGCTGCTAAATTTGTGTTGACCACACATCAGCCATTTAAAGTTCATGCAAAGCAGGTTAATATTCAGTTTTGGCACGGTATACCCCTTAAACGCATGGGCTTCATGGCCAATAACACTAATTCCAAAGTTGACCTGCGCAATGCTAAGTTATGGCAAAAGAATGCTGATATAGTTTGTTCAAGCAGCGATTTGTATGAAAGCTTGATGAGTGCCTGCTGCGGAATTGAATCTAATAAGTATCACAAAACGGGTTTTCCTCGTATTGATGCTTTGAAAAACCCAGTTATTAGTAAAAAACAGCTTCTCAGTGATTTATTTAAAACTCAGGATGATAAGGCGCAAATTGGTATTTATATGCCAACATTTCGTTATGAAATGGAAGACAGTCAAATTATGAATCAGGTTCAACAGGGTAATTTTTTAACGCTGTCTGACTTTAACAGTGAGCAGTTAAATGATTTGTTAAAAAAGAATCACCAGTATTTAGTAGTGAAACTGCATCCTTATGAAATGAAACTTTTTAAGCATTTGCAGAGTAATTATTCTAATATTGCCTTTCTTAATAATGCCTATTTATATCAGCAAGATATTGACCTTTATGAGCTTTTGGGTAATACTGATTTTCTGATTACTGATTTTTCCTCAATTTACTTTGATTATTTAAATATTGATAAGCCGATAATATTTGTGACCAATTATTTGCGGCAATATGAAGAAAAGCGTGGCCTCTTAATGGGTCCTTACGAAGAAATTGTACCTGGACTCTGTGTAAAGACGCAGTATGAGCTTATGCAAGCACTGACAATGCCAGATCAATACAGTGCGAAACGGCATTACTGGCTGAAATTAACGAACCAGGTTCAGAACCAATCAAGTTGCGTAAATGTAGTTGAGTTGTTAAAGAGTATTAGAGGGTAAGTTGTGAAAAGAACTTTTTTAAATATTCTATATAATGCGGTTTACCAAATTTTTCTTGTATTAGTACCGTTAATAACAGTTCCTTATCTTTCAAGAATTTTGGGTCCCAAAACGTATGGTATTTACAGCAACGTTAATAATATTGTTCAGTTTTTAATGATTTTCTGTACTCTTTCAGTCTCCTATATTGGGATGAGGACAATTTCTCAGATTAGAGCCTTCGGCAGCGAGCAGGATTTAACCAAGGCCTTCTGGGGCTTATGGTACTTTCAGGCCATAGCGGGATTTGTCACCATTGGGATTGTCATTTCTGTTACCAGCTTTTTTAAGATTAAGTATGGGCAATATTTACTATTAATGGTGCCCTATCTTATTTCTGCCCAGGTTGATATTTCGTGGCTTTTTCAGGGATTAGCTGATTTTGGCCGTGTGGTTTTAAAAAATACTGCGGTTAAGCTGGTATCTGTTATCCTGATTTTATTATGGGTAAAAAGTCCGGGTGATCTCTGGAAGTACATGTTGATCATGTCAGTTTCAACAATGCTGGGTTCATTTGTTTTTTGGTTTGACATTCACCGTTATGTTGGTGGGCCGGTCAAGCATTTTTATCAATACCGCGCGACTGTTAAAGCAATCATTACCCTGTTAATTCCCCAAATTGCTACCCAAATTTATACCTCTCTTGATAAACCTATTTTGGGTCTTTTTCAAAATTCGACGCAGGTTGCTTTTTATGACAATTCCCAAAGAATTTCTAACATGGTTTTGGGTATTGTCACTAGTATATCCTTGGTAATCATGCCTAAAATGGCGGGTGAAGGGAAAAAAGAACAACGAATAGTTTTAAAAAAGTCCCTTGAAGCGACGGTTATGCTGGGCACTTTGTTTGCGGTTATTATTATGGCTAATACCAAGGAATTTGTGCCTTTCTTTTTCGGTCATAAATTCATTCCCATGACACAGTTGATGTTTTTCTTTACCTTAACTATCATTATGATTCCAACTGGCGGTGTGTTTGCCAATCAATTTGCGCTTGCCAATCATCGAGATCGCGATTATGCCATTCCAGTCATAGTTGGTGCTTTCTTGGAAGTAATATTAAGCTACTTTCTGGATCAACTATACGGTGCAACAGGTGCTATGGTGGCAATTCTAATAACTGAGTTTATAGTTTTGCTTTTGCGTTTGTGGATTGTGCGGGATGGCTATGATTTTAAATACTCTTTTCGTGAAATTCCTAAGTATTTTATAATTGCCGTTATTGTTTTGGCAGTGGGTCTTCTTTTACCCCAAATGTTTGCTTCGGCATTTCTTAATATGCTTTGCAAATCGATCATTATGTTTGTTTTATATATCGCGTTAATGTTTTTATTAAAACTCGATTTTAACCAAGACATAATTTTATTATTGAAAAATTTTTTTACCAGAGGTTAATAAATGATTCCCAAAATAATTCATTATGTGTGGGTAGGGGGTAACCCTAAACCACAGAATATTCAACGTTGCATGAAGACCTGGTCAAAACACTTGCAGGATTATCAAATTATCGAATGGAACGAACACAATTTTGATATTCACGAAAATAAATATGTAGAACAAGCATATCAGGCTAAAAAATGGGCCTTTGTTTCAGATTACATTCGAGCTAAAGCAGTCTATGAAATGGGCGGTATCTATCTGGATACGGATGTTTTGGTTTTGGATAATTTACAAGATTTGTTAAATAATAGGGCTTTTGTCGGTTTTGAAAATAAGGATAATCCTTTTACAGCAGTCTTTGGAGCTGAAAAAGGTCATCCACTGATTAAAGACATGCTTTCTTATTACGATGACCGTAATTTTACTTTTAATAAACAAGACCAACTGGCAGGAGTTAATACTGTTTCCGTATCTGACATTTTAAAAAATAAATATGGCGCACAGCCCAATAATCAAGAACAGAAGCTAAAGACGGGTATTCACGTTTATCCGGATGGCGTACTTTGTAATCCTTCTGCGCAGTCAAAGACCATCCATGTTTTTACCGGCACATGGATGGAAGGAACTAAACCGTTAAAGAGAAAATTAGTGACGGCTCTGAAAGTCAGGATCAAAACGAAAAAAGAGGCAGCACTATATGCCAAAGTTTTCAGATAATCTGACTGAAGAAGAATTGCAGAACTTAGTGGAAGAAGTTTCTCTCAAATATTTTGGCAAACGATTTAAGCACCAAGTAAAAATTAATAAGCGCATGACAACAACTGGTGGTCGGTATCACTTAGGTGATCACCACATTGAAATTAATGCGCATTTTTTAGTGCCGCAATATTACCAAGAGTTGATCGGTATAATTAAGCACGAATTGACACATTATCACTTACATTTAAATCACAGAGGATATCGTCATCAAGACCATGACTTTAAAGCTTTGCTTAATAAAGTTGGCGGATCAAGATATACACCAGATATTGGTCTTAGACGCAAAGGCAAAGCAAAATACTTATACGTTTGCACAGTTTGCGGACAAGAGTATTTGCGAGTTCGCCGGCTAAATATACGACAATATGCGTGTGGTCATTGTAAAGGTAAATTAAAACTGGTTGACCACAGGTGACTTAAAAACAATTTTAAAATTTTTGGTTTGACAAAATGTTAGGTACCAAACTATAATTAACTTGTAAAACATATTAGGTACCTAACAATTTGCTATTTTAGTTTAAAGGAGGGAAATAACTGTTTATAATTTTATAGAATATTATAGTTAAAAATAGGCAATTGCTATATAATAATCTTAAGAAAGAACAAAACATAGAAAGGATTGTTATATGGCTAGCTATAAGATTGGTGAAATTGCTAAATTGCTAAATTGCTTAGTGTTACTGTCCGTACTTTACAAAAGTGGGATAGTAATAAAACATTAGTTGCACACCGCACACCAACTAATCGTCGCTATTACACTGAAGAACAAGTCGAACAAATTTTGCATAAATCCGGTAGTAAGCAGAAAGGTAAAATTATCGCTTATGCTCGAGTTTCAACTTATGGGCAAAAGAAAGATTTGCAAAATCAAATTGATTTTATTCAAACTTTTTTAAATGCCAAGGGCATTATTATGGATGAAGCAATAACTGATATTGGCAGCGGATTAAATTACAAGCGTAAAGCTTGGAATAAGCTACTTGAAGAAGTCGAAGCAGGTAAAGTAAGTGAAATTTATATTACCTATCAAGATCGTTTTATTCGTTTTGGTTATGATTGGTTTGCTGGTTTTTGTGAACGGCATGGTACTAAAATAATTGTTTTAAATCGTAAAAAGACCTCTCCTGATCAAGAATTGGTTGATGACTTAGTAAGTATCATTCAAGTTTTTTCTTGTCGCTTATACGGATTACGTAAGTATAAGAAGCATTTGGAAGCTGATAAAAGCTTAGTTGAGGAAGATACTGATGATAGTAACTAAAACTCAATTAGTCAGATTATGTCCTAATCAGATAATGACTAAGCAGCTTGTAGCCTTGTGCGACTATCGTCGTTATTGTTGGAATCAGGGCTTAGCTACTTGGAATGATATGTATGAAGCTAATACCATTAATCCAATAGATAACCCTAAGCCCAACCAATATCGAGTACGTAATGAATTAGTCGCTAACAAAGAAGATTGGCAAGATAAATTATCAGCTCGTTGCTTGCAATTAGCAATTAAAGACTTGGCACAGGCATGGCAGAATTTTTTTGACAAAGCTCAACCTGATTGGGGCAAGCCACAATTCAAAAGCAAAAAGGCGGCCCGTCAAGGCTTTAAAACAGATCGAGCTAAGATTATTAATGGCAAATTACGTTTAGACCGTCCTCGAGGAGTGGTTAAAGAAGACTGGTTTGATATTAAATTAGCAGAAAAGCTACAAATGACGAAATTGTTAACCGTTAGTATCTTAAAAGAGAGCGGACATTATACAGCAGCTTTAACTTATCAATTTGAGCCTAAGGTAAAGGCAAAAACTGGTCAAAAAACTGCAGTTGATGTAAATGTTGGTCATTTTAATTGGACAGGCGGTAACTTACAAGTTTTACCTAGGAAACTAGTTAAACTATATGAGCGTATCAAACATTATCAACGTCAACTGGCACGTAAGCGAACAGTAAATGGTTTAAAAACAGCTCTTAAAAGTTGTAATTACCAAGCAGTGAAAAACAAACTGCAACGTGATTATCGTAAAGTTAATAATATTCAAACTGATTCACTGCAAAAGTTCACGACTAAGTTAGTAACTGATTACGATCAAATTGTCATTGAAGATTTAGATGTTAAAGCAATGAAAATGGGAATAGCATATAAAGGTTTACATCGTTCAATGTTTGGAAAGTTTCGGCAGGAATTAGTTTATAAGTGCAAGTGGTATGGTAAAGAATTGGTTTTAGCAAGCCGCTTATACCCATCCACACAACGTTGTGCTAACTGTGGTTACATTAAAACTGGTCCAGAAAAGATCACGCTAGCAGGCAATGTTAAGCACCATACTAAGCACAATGAGTATATTTGTTATCAGTGTGGCTATAAAGCTGATCGTGATGAAAATGCGGTGCGTAATTTATTAGCACTAGCCAAGTAAAAAGTAATAATGGGGCAGGATATGTCCTCAAGCTGTAAGAGTTAGTCAATGTGATCACCTCGAGAGAGATATCAGAAAACTAATGAAGACGACAGTAAGTAAAATAAAGAAAGGAAAAATATTTTCTTTCGGAAAGTAGAAAAAACAAGAAATTCTGCTTTCTTCTATGTTTTATATATCAGCTTAATTATGAGTCAAACAAGTGATCAATTAATGAAACAACTTCATTTTATTATGCGTGCCAGTCGCTACTACATGCTTCAGAACAAAGAACCAATATCTGGTCAAAAACGAGTTTTAGCAGTCTTAAAGTTGGAAGACGGCTTAACTCAAAATTATCTGGCTGAGATTTTAGCTCTGAAGCCGGGCTCTTTAGCAGAACTGTTGAAAAAGATGGAGTTAAAAGGCGATATTCGACGTGAAGTTGATGAGCAGGATAAACGGGTTAAACGAGTTTACCTTACAGAAAATGGCAAAGAAAAGGCCACAAAGTTGGCTGAACAAAAAGACAAGCAAGATACTGCGCCATTTTTTGCCGGTTTAACTGCAGAAGAGCAAGACCAATTCGGTCAGTATCTGCAAAAAATTGCTGCGGGCTGGGATGATGATTTCAAGGATAAAGCCAGTTCTTTTGTTGACCCTACTTATCGGATGGAAAGAATTAAAAAATGGCGTGAATATGCCGCTGAGCATCATTTTTCAAGATCAGATATGCGCGCTATGTGTCATCATATGCATGAACGGCATCACTTTCATCATGACTGCCCTCGCGCTGATTTTAACAGAAATTATTGCAATTATGATAAGATGCACGGTTATGACCGCGACTTTTGGCGAAAATTTTGGCATAATGAAGATGAAGATTTATAATTAGCAACATGATTAAAGTTTTTCAATCATTGAAAAACTTTTTTATTTAGTCTAAATAAGGAAAGCCGGTATCTTTTATGGCATTTAAGTCACGTAAAGATGGAAAGCAAAATGTTAAAATTAGTGACTTTTTAG
Organism: uncultured Lactobacillus sp.; assembly: GCF_945290125.1. Lineage (GTDB taxonomy): Bacteria > Bacillota > Bacilli > Lactobacillales > Lactobacillaceae > Lactobacillus > Lactobacillus rizhaonensis. The sequence goes on from NZ_CALYQV010000064.1 coordinate 9,582, forward strand.
ACCTGCTAAAAAGTTTAAATGTGAAAAAGTCTTTGTTCATAATTGGCTTATTACTTAGTCTTATCACAAGTGCGGCCAACTTAGCGTTACCTTTGTTAACCAGAGAGCTGGTGGACACTAGTAAATGGGATAACTTTAATTATTCAAGTTTAGTTATTATCATCGTGGTTTTTGTGTTACAGCTAATTTTAGGAACTTTGGGCGGATACGTACTGCGCTATTTTGGTGAAAGCGTAGTCAAGACACTGCGTGAACGCTTATGGGCTCACCTGTTAAAATTACCTGTTACTTATTTTGATGCTAATAAAGTGGGTGAAAGCAGCTCGCGACTAGTCAATGATACGGGAATAATAAAAGATTTACTGGCTTCGCAGTTTCCTAATTTTATTACCGGAGCAATCCAATTATTTTTCTCATTAATCATTTTATTTGTGATGGATTGGGAAATGGCCGCCTTGATGTTTGTCGTTGTTCCTATTGTGGTAGTAATTTTATTACCAGTTGGTCGCATAATGGTAAGACTAGGACGTAAACTACAAGCGGAAACGGCCAAATTTAATGGTGAGGTCAGTGAAAAGTTATCTGAGGTGCGCTTAATTAAATCCAGTAACGGCGAAAAACAAGAGCAGGAGGCTGGTAATCACAGAATCAAGAAAATTTTCACCATTGGGGTTTTAGACGCACGCGTCGAAGCTGTTTTACAGCCAATCATTATGACTTTGATGATGGCGGCTTTTGCCGGTATTTTGGCTTTTGGTATTATTCGCGTTGGTCAAGGTTCTTTAACAAGTGGTTCATTAGTGGCTTTTTTACTGTACTTATTTAATGTTATTGGGCCCGTGGCGAATTTTGCCACCTTTTTCTCTCAGATTCAAAAAGCCTTGGGTTCAACTGAACGCATCCAGGAAATTTTACGAATAGAGTCTGAAAAGAATTTAGGTCAACAGACCTGCGATTTAACTAATAAAACATTAACTGCGCAAGATCTAAGTTTCAGTTATGTCAAAAACGAACCTGTTTTACAATCAATTTCATTTGTTTCGCGGCCTAATTCTGTAATTGCTTTTGCTGGTCCCAGTGGTGGAGGCAAGTCAACTATTTTTGCACTGCTGGAGCGGTTTTACCAACCAGATAGTGGTCAAATTACTATTGGAAACCAGGACATTCAAGATATTGACCTGGCAAATTGGCGTTCTCAAATAGGCTATGTTTCTCAAAACAGCGCCATTTTTTCTGGAACTATTCGGGAAAATTTGGTTTATGGTTTAACTAAAAAGATGACCGATGAAGACCTTTGGCGTGGTCTTTCTTTGGCTTATGCGGATCAATTTGTCCGTGAATTTCCTGATCAGATGGAGACCGAAATAGGTGAGCGGGGAATTAAACTCTCTGGTGGTCAAAAGCAGCGCTTAGCTATAGCACGAGCATTTTTACGTGACCCTAAGATTTTAATGTTGGATGAAGCTACGGCAAGTCTTGATTCAGAATCAGAAGGAAAAGTGCAACAGGCACTCGATAAACTGATGGTCAATAGAACTACTTTGGTAATTGCGCACCGACTGGCTACGATTGTTAATGCCGATCAAATATATTTTATAGAACATGGAAAAGTTACGGGCCATGGCACTCACCGCGAATTGATGCAAAAGCATAGTTTATACGCTAAATATGTCACCGAGCAGATGGTAGATTAACCGCTTTTACATAAAAATGATTAAGAAAACTCTTGTGCTAAATTCAATTTTGGGTTATAGTATTGAATGTGTTGCGGGCATGGCGGAATGGCAGACGCGCAAGACTAAGGATCTTGTGATCGCTTTTAGATCGTGGAAGTTCG
>NZ_CALYQV010000065.1 GCF_945290125.1 uncultured Lactobacillus sp.
ACGGCAGTAACGGTTTGAACGGCAGTAATGGTTTGAACGGCAGTAACGGTATAAATGCATCAAATAATGCCGATAACGAAGAAAGTACATTACCACGGACAGGCAAAGAAAAGAATTCTGACATGTCTTTAATAACTTTAGGTGGTTTGATGTTAATTGGTACGCTAGGAGATGAACTTCTAAGATTTTTAAAACGAAAAAATGAGAAATAAGTTTTAATAATTTAAAATCGAAAATTAAAAAGGGAGCTTATTAAAAAAACTCCCTTTTAATTAAGATAACAGTTTTATTACTAAATTAAGGCTTTTCATAATTAAGCTAAAAAGAAGATTAATACATTTTAATATTGAGTCTTTAATTATTTACCTTTTGTCAATATTTTCGTTGATCAAAATTAATACAATATTTCATCTAAAAATACTAGAATAATGGCTAATTTTTCTGTTAGCTATAATAACATATCCCATTGGTTGAATATTTAGGTTTTTAATGAGGAGAACATTAACTCTAAAATTATAAGGTAATCCAGCGTAATATGTTAAATATAAAATTTAGTTATTACTAGTATATACTAATAATATATATTATTTTAAAGTTAATTTAAGACAGACATGCTGTACACATCGCTCTATTGTTTAAACAACTTTTAAAATAAGTTTAGTGAATTATGTTATTTGCAGAGTAAAAAGCGAAAGGAAGCTTATCCAATGGCTATAGTACGAATAGATCATTTAGTATTAACAGTTAACAATATAAACGTAACAACTGATTTTTACCGTCATTATTTTGGTATTGAAACAATTAATTTTCAAGATGGCAGAGCTGCTTTGAAGATCGGACATCAAAAAATTAATTTGCACGAAGTAGATCATGAAACAGACCCTAAAGCCGCCTATCCAACACCTGGATCTGGCGATATCTGCCTAATTAGTGATAAACCGATTGATAATTTACTGGATGAATTCGAAAAAAATAATTTACCTATTGTTTTGGGACCTGTAATTAGAACTGGAGCAGAAGGTAAGATTCGTTCAATATATGTAAGAGATCCAGACCAGAATTTGATTGAAATTTCAAATTATATCAATTAGTAATATTTAAATAGTAAAAACATATCTAACATGATTCTTAAATTTAAGGATCATGTTTTTTTTCGTAATTTTTTTAAAAATTTTATCTCAATTTCGCGTATTTAATATTAGTACAAAGAAAAGGAGGTAATTGATGGGAATTAAGGATACAGTCAATAATTTGATTGAAGAAGCAATAAATAAACGTACAAGTGATATTTTTTTCTTATTGCAGAGAAATAAGTTAGCGGTTAATTTTAGAACAGTTGCAGGAATCAAAAATCAAGCTCAATATTCAGCGAATGAAGGAAAAGAAATAATTAATTTTTTGAAATTTGGTGCTCAAATGGATATAGCTGAACATCGCAGACCACAAGTGGGGGCTTTTGAATATGAGTATAAAAATGATGTGTATTACTTAAGACTTTCCAGCATTGGAGATTTTAATGATAATGAATCTTTGGTTGTGAGGATTATTTATCAAATTAGGTCTGGCAAATACTTTTTCAATAGGCAAATTGAAAAGTTAACAGACCTAACTAAAAAAAGAGGTTTGATAATTACCAGTGGACCAACAGGGTCTGGTAAAACAACAACTATGTATAATTTGGCGAAAATAGTAGGTAAAAACCAAATGGTAATGACTATTGAAGATCCTGTTGAAATTCAAGAGGCAGATTTTTTGCAAACACAGGTTAATTTAGCAGCTGATATTAGCTATGAGGGATTACTTGAAGCAGCTTTGCGCCATCGACCAGATATTCTGATTATTGGAGAAATTAGAAATAAAGTCACTGCAAGGTTAGCCGTAGATGCAGCTTTAAGTGGCCATCTTGTTTTTGCTACAGTTCATGCTAAAAGCACTTTACAAACTATCTCTAGATTAGAAAGTTTACACGTCAGTACAGCAGATTTATATAATTGTTTAACGGCTGTGAGTTATCAACGTCTTTTACCTACAACAGACGGTTTTGCCTGCTTGATGGATATAGATAGCGGCTCACAGCTGCAAGAAGATATTAGCCAAGAAAAAAGGTCAGATTTTGTCTACTGGTCAGAAAATTTAAGTGAGCTCAAAGAAAGAGGAAAAATAAGTGCGCAAATATTTGAGCAATATCAACAAGGATAAATTAACGAGTAAACAACGATTAGAGTTTTTGGAATATTTACAAAATAGTTTATCTAATGGCTTTTCCCTTAATGCGAGTTTAGAAATGATGCCTGTAATATGGCAAAATCACAAAAATATTTTTATTAAATTGTGTACAGAAATTCAGGCCGGAAAGAAATTGAGTTCAGAAATGTTAAAGTTAGGTTTTTCTAAAACGATAGCAACTCAAATCGAATTATCAATGGCACAAGGAAAGTTAATTGATTGCTTGACTCAAATTGCCACATTGAATCGTTTGAAAAATGACCAGCTTAAAAAACTAAAGTCTGAGCTGACCTATCCATTTGTTTTAGTTTTAATGATGATTTTCCTTTTACTATTTATGCAAACCTTTGTAGCGAAACAATTTGCTGAATCTGGTGAACATACCGGTGATTTCATGTTGTTAATTTTATTATTTTCCTGCTTAGTAATAATTTATTTTATGAGTGAAGTCTTACTTTTACTAAAAAAACAAGATTATGTTTCTTTACGTAAACTGAGGCATTTCCCCATTATTGGGCCGTTAGTTCAAATATATGTGGAATATATTTTAATTTACGATGTAGGACTTTTGCTTGCGAGTGGGTTCTCATTACAAAGAATTTGTGATTACGCTGCTATGCAGGTGGAAGGCTCATTACAACAACAAATTGGCTTGCATGTTGGTAAGCAGTTGGCTCAAGGAATAAGTCCTGACTTAATCATTAAAAAAGAAGACTTTTTACCCAATGAATTGCTTTTGTTATTACAAACTGGTTCAAAGAAAGTAGATTTAAGTAAGAAATTCATGCTTCTAGGAAATGTGCTTTTTAATGAATTAGCACAAAAAATAGAAAAATTGATTGTGAACATACAACCGTTTTGTTTTATTTTAATTGGGTTATGTATTATTGGCTTATATTTAAAGCTATTATTACCAATGTATGCAATGATGCAAAATATTTGAGGAATAACTATGAAAAAAAGAATACTAAATTTGATAACAAAGCAGAGTAAAGTTAAAGGCTTTACTTTAATTGAAATGGTAGTTGTAGTTGCAATAATCATGATGCTTTTAGTAATTATTGCTCCGAACTTAGCTAAACAGAAAAATAATGCAAATAAAAAAACAGATGATGCCTTTAAATCAACTTTACAAACTCAAGTGACTTTATACGAAGATGATAAAGATCGCAATGGTAAAACGATCAATTTTCAGAATATGTTTGAAGATGGTTATTTAACTAAGAAGCAACTGACAAAGTCGAAAGACTATGCTGTAAAAGATGGTATCGTTGAAAAGAATGCTAAATAAAGCTAATTTAAAAGGATTTACTATGGTTGAAATGGTCATTACTTTGACTATAGCAATAATTATTACTGGAATAGGTGCAATAGAGTTAAATGTTTATAAAGAAAAATTAATTTTAGAGAATACAGTTGGAGAAATTAGGAGTGCAGTAGAACAAGCTGCCCGTGTTTCAGCAACAAGCAAACAAACATGTGTTATTAGGTATTTTCCTAATGCAAAAGAAATAGAATTTGTTGGAGAAAACTATTTTAAATCATTAAAAATAGCCTATCCAATACATGTTTATAATTTGTCTATTTTAAGAATATCAACTACCGGTTCAATGGCTCCTCATACTATTACCATCAGTGATGGTAGGAATACACGAAAGATAAAATTACAAATGACTTGGGGACGGGCAATAAATGACTCATAAAAAAATGAGTGGTTTTCTAGTAATAGAAAGTATGATTGGGTTAATAATCGCATGTATTGGAATTAACACTGTAGAATTAATAATTGGTGAAAGTAGACTTATTGAAAGGAAAATTGAGCAAAAAACTGACCGTACATACGCTTGGAACGTAATGAAAAAAAACAACGTTAAACAGGTAATGGTGCATGACCACCTTTATCGCATTGTCGATAATAAAAAAATACTCGATATAAAAAATATGAAATTAAAAAGTAAAGGCTTTATTTTAGCTGAAGCAATGCTCTCAGTTCTTATTACCTTGATTGTAGTATTGATGTTACAAAATTTGTTAAAAACATTGACATTGGCTAATAAAGCGCACCATAAAACAGATGATATAGTTTTTTCATATGTGCAATTAAATCGGTTTATAAATGAAGAAAAGGGTATAAAGGCTTATACCTTACCTGAAGATTCTAATTTCTCAAAAGCAGTGTTTGTAAAAACAAATATGAAGGATGAGACAACTACTTATTATTTGACGATATATAAAGATATGTTACGTGTAACAACTCCTAAAGGCGGTCACATGCCTTTATTGCTAAATGTTGAAAAAGCTGATTTTCTTACAAGAGATAGGTTGATTAAAATAAATGTGACGGAAAAAGATGGTAGAAAGTCAGAATTATACTTTAAATTTGATTCTCGTCGTAATTTGAAGAAGAAGGTAGTAAATGATAAAAAGCAAAAGTTGGAAAATAAGAGGTAACGCACTTTTAAGCAGTGTTTTAGTTTTAACTACTTGTTTGATTTTTATTCAATTTTATTTAGAAATTTATCAGGAAAGTATGGAAAACAATTTTTTATTGGTTGACTATCTGATTAATAATTGATTTGCTTGCTCTAATAACCTTATTTCTATTAAAATGTTTAAGAGATAAGGGGAATAATTATGGATATTATAGAAAAACTTTTTAATAATTTTTTGGATTGCGTTAAGTGTTTACAAGAAGCATTGAATGTGTCTTTGGGTGATGCTCTAGTTGAAACTTTTGACAATTTAGAAAATAATCGGATAAAAGTTGAGTTGGGAGCTCCAGACAAAGAAACCGTTCAACAATTGAGTCAAAAGTATGCTAATTTGCACTACGATCAGCTTTCACCAAAAATTAAGATACAAATCTTCACTTTGTTAGTTTTAAAAGCTGTTAATGAAGATGGGCTAGATGCTAATCAAATGCCGACTCCACCTGCTATTGCTACTGTTATTGCTATGTTTATGCTCAAACTTTTGCCAAAAGACAAGCTAATAATTGCTGATCCAGCAATTGGCACTGGCAATTTGCTATTTTCTGTAGTCAGACAACTAAAAAATTCCAACCATTCTAAAGCGGATTTTGAACTTTATGGTATTGATAATGATGAAGAAATGCTAAGCTTTGCAGATATTGCAGCCCATTTGAATAAAATTGATATTGAAATGTTTTGTCAGGATGGTTTAACTCCTTGGATGTTTACAAGTCCAGATGTTGTTGTAAGTGATTTGCCTGTAGGTTATTATCCAGTTGATGAAAATGCTGCTAATTTTGCTACTAAATCTGTGAAAGGTCATTCGCTTGCTCACCTTTTATTTATTGAACAAATTATTAAGAACCTCAGTCCAGCTGGATATGCTTTTCTACTCGTACCACAGACAATTCTTTCTGGTAAAGGCGGCAGTGACTTCATGCCTTGGCTGTCGGAAAAAGTTTTTTTACGGTCAATAATTGAATTGCCTGACAATGCTTTTCAAAACAAATTTAACCAAAGATCAATTTTAATTTTTCAAAATCATGGAAAAAATGCCAGAAATAGTGAAGTATTTCTCACAAAGTTAGGTTCGTTTAAAAAGGAAGAAGACCTGATAAAACTTAATGTCAAACTAAATGAGTGGTATACTAAAAATATTAATTGATTTGTGAAAAGTTTAAAGTCTGTTTATGGAGGAATTAGATTTATGAAAAAAGTTTTAGCAATCAACTCAGGCAGCTCTTCATTTAAATATAAGTTGTTTGCTTTGCCGGAAGAAAAAGTCTTAGCAGAAGGAATTGCTGACAGAGTTGGAATTGATGGCTCTTCTTTTGAAATTGAACTGGCAAATGGTGAAAAGCACAGTGAAAAAGTTGCAATCCCAGATCAAGAAACTGCCGTTAATTTACTGCTCAAGGCTTTGAAACAATACCATGTTATTGGTGATTTAAGTGAAATTGTTGGTGTAGGCCATAGAATAGTTGCGGGTGGCGAGGAATTTACCGATTCGGCACTAATTGATCAAGAAAAATTGCAAAAAATTTATGATTTGAAGGAATATGCTCCTCTTCATAATCCTGCAGAGGGAAAGGGAATTGAAGCTTTCATGAAATTACTACCAGGTGTTCCTGAAGTAGGTGTGTTTGATACATCATTTCACCAAACTTTGGATCCTGTTCACTATATGTATTCGATTCCTTACCATTATTATGAAAAATATGGTGTTCGTAAGTATGGAGCTCATGGTACTTCAGTTCGTTATATAGTTGGTCGTGCCGCTCAAATGCTTGGTAAAGATGCCAAGGATTTGAGACTGATTGTTTGTCACCTTGGTTCAGGAGCATCGATTACTGCGGTTAAAGGTGGTAAGTCTTTTGATACATCTATGGGTTTTACTCCATTAGCAGGTATCACTATGGGTACTCGCTCAGGTGATGTTGATCCATCTGTTTTGCAATATATCATGAATAAAGACCATATTGACATTAACGAAATGATCGATATTTTGAATGATAAATCTGGATTATTAGGTATTTCCGAAATTTCCTCAGATATGCGTGACTTAGAGAATAATTCTGATAAAAAAGCTGATCTTGCTAGAGCTATTTTTGTAAACCGTGTCATTCAATATATTGGTTCTTACATGGTTGAAATGAAAGGTGCAGATGCGATTATTTTCACTGCTGGAGTAGGTGAGCATGATTCTGGTATTCGTGAAAATGTCATGAAATCATTTGAATTTATAGGTTTAAAACCTGATTTAGAAGCCAATAAATCAAATGGTGAGAAATTTATTACGAAGCCAGATTCAAAGATAAAAGCTTTAGTTATTCCAACTGATGAGGAATTAATGATTGAACGTGATGTTGTTCGTTTAGCTCATTTAAGTTAATGATAGAACATTTAATTAAATAGAGGAGTCGCTAAAAAATTTTAGCGACTTTTTTTGTTTATCTTTGATATTATAGTATTTAAAAAAATAATGCATAATCATTATGAAAAATTATATCTGATTGACAAAAAGACAGGATTGACTAAAAAATTTCGAGACAAACCTAATGGTGAGGGCTGAGTGGATGGTAATATGCAGCTTCTGGTGATACTCAGTTTTTTCCGGGATACTGTGTATTGTTGCCTATAAGAAATGTGTCATCATTGAAATAGAGAAATATCAACTTTTTTAAAGATACGACGATATTATGGCTGTAATTATAATATTTTGTGCAATACCGATGACTTGCTCCATGCAGTTTTTTTCCAAGATATTAAACAGAAAAGTCGAAAAGATTAGCAAATTATTTTGATTATAGGATTTGCATTATTGGTCTGTTTCTGACTAACAAAATGATTGGTTGGCCTCGCTGGAAAACAACTGAAACTCGAAAAAAAGGAAAAATAAATGATTAAATTAGTTGTAATTGATGTTGACGATACACTACTAAATAGTCAGGGAAAGTTACTTCAATTTACTACTGAAGTAATTAAGAAGGCAATAGCGCGAGATATTAAGGTAGTGCTCTGCTCTGGACGACCATTAGCTGGTGTGAAGCATTTTTTGAATGAACTAGGCATAGTTCAGGACAATCAATACGTTGTTACTTTTAATGGTGCTGTCATTGAGACAGTGACAGGTAAGACTCTTCAAAAATCTGGAATTGATCAAGCAACTTACGAAAAGATTGACCAATATTCTAAAAAGCTTGATGTGGATTACAATGTTGTCGATGAGAACAGTGCAATTATTACAAGTAATTTAAATGTTAATAGAATTACTGTTGTCCAGGCTTGGGTAAACAGTGCGGGTGTATTTATTAGAAAGCCTGATGAATTACCTAAAGATGATCAAATAATTAAGGCTGTTTTTGCTGACGAAAAAGACAAGCTTGATGAAATTGAAGCTGATGTTGTAAAAACCTTTGGTAAAGAAAATTATGTAGTGCGAGCAGCTGATAATTTTTTAGAAATAATGCATCCAGATGTTAACAAAGGGGTAGCACTAGAATTTTTGAGAAAAGAACTAGGATTTAAAATTAATGAAGTAATGGTAATTGGGGATGAACGAAACGATATACCAATGTTTAAAGTAGCTGGAACTTCAGTAGTTATGGCAAATGGTTCTTCTGAGGCAAAAAAACAAGCTGACTTTGAAACTGCATCAAATAATCAAAATGGAATTGCCTTGGCTTTTGAGCAATTTGTATTTTAGATAGAGTGCAAGGTTCCGCTCTGACATTAGGCAATTTAGCTTTGTTATGCTATAATTGTATTACCCAAAGCGGGGGTGTTTTGGGATTCGACAGGCGTAGATTCGCTTTGATTGCGGTTCGTAGGTCACGTCTACGTAAAAACGTCACAGTTTTATAACTGCAAATAAAGAAAATTCTTACGCATTAGCTGCTTAATTTAAGCGCATGTGTTGCTTGTTACCGAATTACTCACGTTTGGTTTCAAGTATCAACTTAGTGAGTTACGTTTAACTACCTCATCTGAATAGTTAAAAAGAGACATTTCCAGGTTAGCTAGTCCATACTAGCCCTGTTATATGGCGCTTTGGGCTAGTGAAGTTCAAATAATATAACTATGATCGTAGATGTCAGTGACGGAATGCGTTTGGACAGGGGTTCAATTCCCCTCACCTCCATATATAAAAATAAAAAGCTTGGTAAATCAACATTTATCAGGCTTTTTTGATGAAAAAGTTCGAAAAAAGTTCGAAAAAAATAATTAAAGATTCAAAGTGTCCATATATTGCCGGACTCTTTCACGGCCAGATTCAGTTGAGTGAGTGTAGTGTTTGGTCATAAACTCATCTGAGTGACCCATGACTGCCTGGACATCTTTAATGCTTTGACTCTTATTGAGAGTCGCGTATGTGTGGCGAAATCCATGTACAGTTATCTCTCTTAAATTAGGATTCTGTTTATAGATGTTTTTAAGCCACCGGTCAGGTTTTGAAATTGAAACATACTTGTTGCCAGACCCGTGAAAAACAATAGGGCAGATTAGCTTGTCTTTTTTATGATATTCATTTAAAACATCAATCATGTGGCTTGTTAAGACAGCAGTTCGATTGGAGTCAGCGCTTTTTGGAGTTTGCACTATTTGTCTATTATTCATACCGGTAGATAGGGTTTTGGTTACGCTAACCGTTTTTTGGTTAAAGTCAATATCAGACCAAAGAAGTGCTAATGCTTCGGATTTTCTAAGACCAGTAGTAGCTAGTAGCAGAAAATAAGTGTAATACTTAAAGTCATATTTTTGAGCAGCAGCTAAAAATGCTTTTAATTCCTCTAAAGTATAAAAGTTGGTTTTAATATCACGTCTTTTTCTTGTGGTTTTTTTCGGAATAATGATCATGTTAACTGGGTTGTCTTCGCGCCTGCAATAACGCATTGCAGCTGCATACTTATAAATCTGATCAAACCGATTTATTATTTCACGAAACTTAACGAGTTCTTGGGCTTTCTTATTGGCAAAACTTTGAAACTTTTCGCTGCTAATTTGGTCAATGTAGTCGTCCCCAAACCAAGGCTTAATATGAACGCGATAGTTGATTTGAGTTTTGTTTGCAGTTGATTCTTTGACCTCATTTTTGTAGATAGGGAACCATATCTTATATACCTCATCCACAGTCTTCTGCTTGGGTTTTGCATAGTGACGGGTACCTTCAAGCCGTACCTTGTCATAAGCGTCCTTGGCGTCGTTATAGTTGTCAAAGGTTCCGTTTGAAAATACACGTTTACCGGTCACTGGATCAAGTCCGATGTAAGTGTTGAACTTGTATCGTTTCTCACCATTCTTGAGCGTCAATTCTTTGATATGTTTGTCTCGCTTTGGCAATTAAACCACCTTTCTTTCTAAAATAATAGGCCTTTAAGAACTCGACTTCTTAGGGGCCTTTTTATGTTGAATGATTTACACGTCCAGGTAAAATTTATTTATCTAAATGTTGAATTGCATACTGTGCTTGCTCTGGGGTGAATTTCTCTCCAGCGTCACTAGTCAGCTGTTCTTGCAATTCTGATGTACTCATATGCTCTGTTTCTTCATAATTTTTCGCACATTTTAAAGCATTTTTGTTATAGTCAATTTTCGCATGACTTAAAGCGTAATTTGCAGCTGCTGGTGTAAAGCCTTCTCCAGCATCGCTAGTTAGTTGATCATAAAGGCCCTTATAGCTCATGTCACCATCTGTATTTTGATAGTCCATTAAAGTTAGCAAAGCATTTTTGTATTCTCTTGGAACACTAGCTGTTTTGCTTTTTGAAATCGGCTTACTTTTTTTAGGTGCAGCCTTTGGGGTTGCTTTTACCTTTGCCATTTGTTTTTTAGGCTTTTTAGCAGTCGGCTTTTTGGTAGGGGACTTTGACTTTTTAGTAGTCTGATGACTTCTGGCCTTGTAATCTTTATCATGTTGATCGGCTTCAATAGATATTGCTGTGAACCACGCTACGACAAGAAAAGCAATTAAGCCCCACGACCACCAACGCTTACTCAGCAGCTTTCTGGTTGGCTTTTCTCCTTTAGACTTAGCTGCTTGATATGACTCAGTTTTTTTAAGCTTCCTATCGAAAAATATCATGTAGATGATAAAAGCAATAAGAAGAACAAACCATAAAATTGACACTTTCTTCCTCCTTCAACAATTGCCACAGGTTTATAGTCACTGGCTTGGTGGACAAAAATTCAATTTTTCTTTTGGCTTTCACGAATCTTTTTTAAAAACCGGTCCCGGTCTTCTTCAGAGCTTTCAGAAGTAAGTACTGATTCGGGATGCTCTTCAATGTATTGAAGCAGTATAT
>NZ_CALYQV010000066.1 GCF_945290125.1 uncultured Lactobacillus sp.
TTATGGTGGCTTTGCCAATCATGGCATTCATACAAGTTCGGTCAATCCTCATATTACGATATCTTTAGGAACCAACGGCAAATATCGGCTTTTCAAAAATGGCAGAGAATTTGATAGTGGTACTTATGAAAATCCAAATGATAACGCCTGCGTTTTGAAATCAAATAATAAAACTGACGGCGTGATAGTCTTAAGCAATCAAAAATCATATTTATACTATCCTGCCATTAAGAAAAAGCTGTTAGTCATCAATAAACTCCCTGGTGAAACACCAATCGAGCCACTGAAAATCGACAAGTAAAAAACCGCCTTGAACACTGTCTCAAGGCGGTTTTATTATTCTTTTAAAATTAACACTAATTTGAATGGTAGTAAGAATAAAATAAACAACAATTTTTATATACTTACTAAGAACTTACTTTCTCGTAAATTTACTTATTGAATACTTCATAGTCAATCGCATTAACTGATTTTCCAACAATTAGCGCAGAATAGACATCAGAATTAACATTAAGAATTGTTCTGAGCATTCCAACAAACCATTCAACACCTGCAAAAATGGCAATGCTCTCAATCGGCAAACCCATCTGAGGAACTATTATCGCTAAAGAAACTAATCCAGCTCCAGGTACAACAGCATTAGCCAAAGACACAAATGTCGACATTATGATGAGATAAAGAATTTTATCAAAAGAAAAGTTAATATTATACAATTGAGCAATTGTAATCACAGTTATAGCCATATGCATTGCAGACCCATTTGAATTGAGTGACATCCCCAATGGCAACACTAAGTTAGTAATTCGATCCTTTAGCCCTAAACTATTTTTGGCTTCCTTCATCTCAATTGGTAAGGTAATTGCCGAAGAAGTAGTGGCTAATGCCATAATGGACATTTCAGACATATTAGTAATTAGCTTAATTGGATTTACTTTAAGGAATAAGGAGATAACAGCTATCCAAATCAATAGATAAGCAAACGTTGCAAATCCATATGAAAGCAAATACTTTATCAATGGAATAATAATTTTTATACCCAAATTACTAATTGTGGAAGCAATTAAAGCAAAAATACCGATTGGAGCAAAGAACATCACACAAGTTACCAACTGAATAACGACATCATTGAAATCAATTATTAAACTAAGCAATTTTGATTGTGGCCTTTTTACCATAAATCTGCTCAATCCAATTCCAAAAAATATTGCAAAAACAATAATCTGAATAATCGTTCCTTTAGTTAAAGATGCAAAAATGTTGCTAGTGAAGAAATTCAAAACAGTATCATTTAATGAAATAGATTTAAATTTAATTACTTTACCAGTAGCTTTAGTTAACTGGATTCCAATTCCGGGTTTAAAAAGCACCCCAATTATTACTCCAAAAGCAGCTGCTAACAATGAGGAGCTTAAAAAAGTAATAATGGTTTTTATTCCCAAGCTACTTAATTCATCAGGTTTAATACTTCCAACTGCTTGAATAATTTGTCCCAGCACTAAAAGCGGAATTGACATTTGCATTAGTTTCAAAAAAATATCACCGATTATTTTTAAATGTACCGAAACATTCGGCAACACAAAAGCAAAAATTATGCCTAGAATAACTGCTATCAAAATCTGATTAACCATTGATATCTTGACTTTTTTCATCATGATAGCACCTGCTTTTCTTTACTTATCAGTTATTAAGGTACCAGCGTTTTGAGAAATATTTGGTAAATTAGAAATTGATGTAATTATTGCCTTTCTATCTGGATGATCCATAACAAATAAAATTGCGGCTTGAATCTTGGGTAACATACTTCCCTTCGCAAATTGTCCTTGTTTTATATATTCTTCGGCTTCAGCAACCGTTATATGATTCAAAGCTTTTTGATTTTCTTGACCAAAATTGATATAAACACTATCTACAGCTGTTAAAATTATTAAATTATCAGCTGAAATCCCCTCTGCAACTTTCTCAGAACCAAAATCTTTATCAATAACAGCTTCTACACCTTTTATTTGATTGCCTTCTACAATAACAGGTATACCTCCACCACCTGCTACAACCGGCACAATACCAGCATTTACAGTATCTTTAATAATATCTCTTTCGACTATTTTTATTGGTTTAGGAGAAGGTACTACTTTTCTATATCCACGACCAGCATCTTCTATAAACATATCATTACTATTTTTTTGTAATTCAATTACTTCTTTTTTGGTATAAAAGGGGCCTATCGGCTTACTTGGAGACCTGAAAGATGGATCATTTTTATCAACTTCAGATTGGGTAATAACCGTAAGAGATTTGATATTTTGACCAAGATCTTTAGAAGCATTATCTAGCCCTTGTTGAATCCAATAACCAATGCTACCCTCTGTCATTGCCCCACAGGTATCAAGTTTAAAAGCAGGATTTTTCTTAGAATTAGCGGCATTCTGTTGCAACAACAAATTACCCACTTGCGGACCATTACCGTGACAAATTGCCACTTTATTTCCAGCCTTTATATATTCAACAATATATCTTGCTGCCCTATTAACCGTTTCTTTTTGCCCAATATCGGTTGGATCTTTCTCTAGAATTGCATTCCCACCTAGGGCGATTACACTAGTAGCCATTATACAGCTGTTTCTCCCTTCTTTGAGTCAGTTGCCAGTACAGCAAATACAATCAAGCCAATTATTAATAGACCACAGCCTAAATAAAAACCGATTTCCATTTGTCCAGTCACATCTGCTAGCCAGCCAGTGATATAAGGTGCCAAAATGGAACCTGACATACCAATAAAATTATAAGCACTTAATGTTGTTGATAAAGAACCTGATGGAGCTTTCTTTGTAACATAGGCTACAATAATAGGATCAATTGCCAGCTTACCGGTTAGCCCATATAAAATAAGTACTGCTATTAGCAAAACTTTATTGGAAACAAAAGCAATCGCAAATACTGAAATAATTGATAACGGTACTAGAAGGTAGATCCATTTTTTTGTACTACCAGTTTTATCGGCTAATTTAGCAAATACTAGAGCACCCGGTATGGAAGCCCAGGGCACTAACGAAGAAATAAATCCTACACTGCCACCTTCGAATCCCCTATTGGAAATTAAAAACGATGGTAGCCAAGTAATAATTACAAAATTGGCATAAATACTACAAAAGCAAAGAACAAATGCCGCAACCAAATTTTTATTGGTGAAAATCTTTTTAAGAGAAACCTTTTCTTTTGGCTGATTCTCTGATACTTTTTCAGCCTTTTTAGGTCTATAAACTTTCTCCTTTAAACATGTATAAAATAAAACTGCCAAGATAGCTGTTGGGACAGCTACTACAAAGAAAGGAACTTTCCAACTTTGATGATTTTGTAATACTAAATAGCTTGAAAGCAGGTATCCACCAGAAGTACCAAAAGCCATACCTGAGTTGATGATTGCAGTACCAAGAGTTAACTTATCTTCTGGAATAGCTTCTGAAGACAGTGCATATTGTGGACCATAATAGGAAGCTTGACCAACACCAGCAAGAGCTCTAATTATCAGAAATAAAGTAAAGCTAGCTGCAATTCCTGATAACCAACTCATCACAGCTAAAACAAGAAACCCAATAGTAATCACCAATTTTCTTCCATACTTGTCACCTAACGCCCCAAATGGTACTTGGAAGACAGCATAGGTCAAAAAGAATATGCTATTGGCTAATCCCAGCTGAGTATTATTTAAACCAAACTGTTTGCCAACGATTCCCATAATTGGATTAAAAATGGTACGCGTTCCATACATTAATATCCAACCTAAGAAAAATATAATGACGACTCTTATCCAATAGTTTTTAGAAACCTTTACGGCTTCTTCGTCGTTTTTCATTATTCGCTCCTTTCATAGACTCAGGAGTATTTAAACTAGCTAAAATACCCAGTTCAATCCCATAACTCAAATCATTACCCGAAGTATGGCCAATATTAAGAATGGAATTTAGCTCACGGTCTATATTTTTTAAATCATGATTTTTCAAGGATTCATATAATTGATAAACTTTGGAATTAACGTATCCTTGTGTTGCACAAATTAGATAAGCTTTACTCACATCAGTAGTAAGACTCAGATTACTAATTATTTGTTCAATAAAGTTTGATAAATAATTAGTTGCTTTGCCAACTAATAATAGTATGAAAATGTAACCACAAAGGATATCATCACCGCTTGGCGTTAATCCCTTTCCTCTGCCAAGTAACCAAGTAACAACTTGCTCAATATTAAGATTCTTAAATGTAGTCATTTCCTCAGTAAAAGTTTTGAACAAACTATTGTTGGGTAGCCCTATTCTTTGATCTAATTTTTTTCTTTCCAGGATTTTCAGGACTTTTTTTAATTCAGCTTTTGGAAACTGACTAAACGCATTAATTTTTAAGTCAACTATATTTGAATCTACTAAACTAATCTTTTTAATCCCATCTTTGGTATAGAAGTAGAGATAATCATTTGAAAATTTAACTATTTCGTTTTTTCCCACACTATGAATAATTGATTGCAAAATGTTTTCAGGAATGTTCATCCCAAAGCAGGACAAGTAATTCTCAAAACAGCCAATATTTACTAAGTGATAACCAATTTGAATATTAATAGAGTGGGTGAATATTGAATGTATTTTGCCTATTTTGCCAAATTTAGTAATGGGATTAATGTAACTACTAATTTGAACAACATGAGAATTAATCAACTTCGATACCTAAGGTCTTAGCATAGGCTTCCAAAGCCTTTTCAAAGCAGGCTATTGGCGCTTTAACAGTACCAGCACCAATCTGACCAACACCTGGTTTTTTATGTGCAATACCTGTGTTAATAATTGGCTCAATGCCAGTTTCTACTACTTTTCTAATATCAATGCCCAAGTTCGTGCCTTTAAAGTCCCAAGTTGGAATCGACCAATTTGGATTGTGAGTAGTATTAATCTTCTCCATGGAATTGGAAATTCTTAATGCATCTTCAAAACCGCCTGCACCAACAAATCTTGTTACACCAGGAGCTGCTACCATGGCCATACCGCCTACACCGACAGTTTCTGTAATTGAAGAATCGCCAATGTCGGGGTTAGCGTCATCCTCTGAAAAGCCTGCAAAATAAAGGCCCTTAGGAGTATTTACAGGTGCTTTAAACCATTGGTCTCCCATACCAGCAATACGGATACCAAAATCACGTCCATTTCTAGCCATTGCAGTTACGATAGTACCTTTTTGATACTTTCTTGCAGCATCAGCAATTGACTTGCCAGTAGCCATCATAATGTTGAGGAAGAATTGATCAGTATCTGCTAAAAATTTAATTACATCGTATCTGTCTTTCTCACTAATATCTAGTTCACTAATTAGTGGCGCTATTGAACATAAGAAGTTTGCTGAAGCGGCAATATTTCTTTGATGGAACTCATCTCCCATTGTAATAGAACGTGCTATTAAGACATTTAAGTTAAGGCCATCCTCAGTTTTCTTTAAAGCTTTTGATAAGACTGGACCGAGTACATCCCTCATCCAAACTAGCCGATCAATAACTTCTTGAGAGTATGCTCCAAATCTCAAAACCTTACCTATACCTTCATTCAAGGTGCAATAAGCTCTCGTATTGTCCAATCTGTTTTCAACAATGACAACAGGCATATTTCCTGATGTAATTCCACCCATTGGTCCGACGGCATGAACAGAATGACAAGGCATTAAACTTATTTCTCCATTTTCCAATAACTTTCGTGCCTCAATCTCATCTTTTGCCCAGCCCTCAAATATTGCTGCACCAACACATGAGCCCTGCATAGGTCCTGTCATTTCTGTATATGTAATTGGCGGTCCTGCATGCAACAATGTCTTGTGCTCAGTATTCAGTTCAGGAATAACAGTCTTAGCAGGAACTACATCAGTCAGAAACGGTTTCGCATCCTTAAATCTTTGAATTACCTTTTCATTGTCTGCGTCAATCTTGTCATCATACTTTTCTAGTGCATCTAATAACTTAATCATCCGCTTATTACCATTAGCGCGTGGCTTCCAATTGAATTGAACAGTTTTTCCACCATATTTAATAATCGAATCGGTAAAACTATTAATACCAATATTAATTACTCGTGGTTTTGTAGCTAATAATTCCTTTACTTCGTTGCTAACAGTTGGTAATGCAATTTTCTTCCCTGTATATGGAATATTTGTTTTATCTGGCTCAGAAATTTGAATTCCTTTTAACTTTAATGCTAGTTGAACAGCCTTTGCATTGCTCTTCTCAACTAAAACGCCATGTTCTTTTAAGCGCTCAACTGTTTCATCATAATTTTGCGGATCTTTATTCGTTCCTACAACAGTGGCAACGAAGTATAATGGTCTGCCAGCTTTTTCAGCCTTATCAATTTCTTCATCAATTACTGGAATTAAAGCACCAGCCATATCATCGCTTGCGCCATATCCCAACACTACATCAAGTAAAATGACCCCAGTATGTGGATCCTGACAATATTCGCGCATTTTATTAATCCGAACCTCTGGATCAATCATCGGGTGTGGCTTTCCTTGGGTATAAACATCATCTCCTAAATCAATGACATCATATCCCTCAGTTTTTAGAATATAGCCTTTTTCCTTTGTTAAATGCCCTAAGTCGAGTGCTTCAGAAATCAGCATGCCGGCTTCATTAGCCAAAGTTCCACCTGAATAGAGTCCCTTAATAGTTTTATCTTCTGCTAGTGTTTTAACATTAGCTGGTAGTTCAACTTTTTCAAAATAATTTTTTTTAACTTCTTTACCAGCTGCCAAATCAACAGCAATCTTAGCCGTTTCTTCTAATGTATGAGCTAAATAAACATTACCTTCATAATGAGTAGGTCGCTCACCTAAAAAGTCAGCAACAACGGGCTTATCACAGCTTTCAAGAATCTGCATAACTTCATCTCTAACCTTTTTTGCAGGTGGTTTAGAAATGACACAAATCACATCCGTTGGCTCATGATCTTCTAAAGCCGCAATTGCATCTTTAACTGTAATTGCATCTACCTCATTACTTAAATCACGTCCACCGGTACCTATGGCATGAATAACACCATTGCCCAATCTGTCAATAATGGTCGTTACTTCTTGAATTCCAGTTCCTGAAGCACCAACAATGCCAATATTTCCGGGTGAGACAACATTAGTAAACGCCAATGGAATACTTGAAATAACACCCGTGCCACAATCAGGTCCCATCATTAGTAAGCCTTTTTTATGGGCTAATTTCTTTAATTTAACTTCATCTTCGATTGAAACATTATCCGTAAATGAGAACACATTTAAATTATGTTTCAAAGCCTTTTCCATTTCTGGAGCTCCGTATTCTCCAGGTATGCTAAATAAAGCCAAATTCGCATCTGGCAATGCCTTTAATGCATCATCCCAATTATCAACCGCCACTGTGTCTTCATCAGATTCAGTCTTTTTAGTAGAAAGATCTTCCAGGAATGACTGAACAGTTGGTAAAACTTTATCCATAACCTCATTGTCATCACTTCTAACAACTACCATTAAATCATTGGGTGATGCAGTTTTAGCCTTCTCAGTTAACAAGCCAGTATTAGCCAAAATATCCTTATTCGCTTCAGTACCCATCATGATCTGGCTCATTTCTACATCGGCCAGCTCGTTAATCTTATTCGTCAATAGCATAAGATTAATTGAATCCTGATAGTTATCCTTTAAGATTACTGTCTTAAGCATTTTTCATACCTCCAATTTGTTAATTTTTTTACAATTTAAATTGTATGATTGTATAGAAGCGCTTACAATGGATAAAAAGTAAATCTATTTGGAAGATTTTTAGCCAAATGGACAAAGGAAAATAATTTAAGGAGATTTAATATGAAACTATACGATCTGCTAGAATTACCAATTTTCAAAGAAAGCAAAATTTTAACGCCAAAATTGGAAAGAAATACTGAAATTAAGTCTGTAATGGTTTTAGAGGCTTTAGATATTGAGAAATGGTCACGCAAAAATCAAATCATTTTGACCTCTTTTTATGCATTAAAGCAATTATCGCCCGATGAGATGAATACTTTTTTTGAAAAGATGGTACGGATCGGGATTAGTGGAATTATCGTGAAAGTTGATCGACTGATTAAACAAGTACCAAATTGGTTTATAGACCTTTGCTATCAAAATAAAATTCCGTTAATCAAAGTGGGTACGGAGTTAAATTATGAACAAATAATATTAGCCATCTATCAGCCAATTTTAAATAATCAATCGTTAGTCTTGGAGAACTACTATAAAACAAGACAAAGATTAATACCTTTAGCTGATAGTCTAGCTTCTTACCAAGTTTTAGTAGCCGAATTTAATAATATAACTCACTATCCTTGCTCGTTATATTTAGCTTCAAACTCAACCTCTTATAAAAGCAAAGATATGCCTGAAAAAATGGTAATTAAGGAAAGGAGTCCCTATACAGAAGAAGATTCTGAATTTGTGAAAAACAAATATTTTTTGTACACTCTTGAATCTTTGACTACAAATCAAATATATAACGCCACAAGAATTGAGTTTTCAACGAATAATGTTAATCAACGTAATTCACTCTTAGTAATTCATAAAACTCAAAAATTAAGTGAATCAGAGACAATGATTTTCGAAAATTTCATTGATATTATTCAGAATAAATTACAAACAGAATATGCTTTAAAGCAAAAAGAGTACGCCCACTTAAATAATATTGCAGATGCGATTTTGCAATACCCACTTTTGGATGAAAGAGAGCTTGATACACTGCTAGATGAAGTAAATTTAAATCATTACAAGTATTATCAAGCTTGTGCTTTTTTTACTACTAATTTGAGTAAAATGGATCTTTATAATATTCGAGCAATACTTCAAGGACTTAAGCGCTACAGCATTTACTCAGAACACCACGACTATATGATCATTCTTTTTAATATTGAAAGTCACTCTGATCAGTTAGATTCTGCACTAATAAAAAAGAAGTTGTCTAAGTATTTTCAAAAGCGTTCAAGTCTTTCAATTGTAATTAGCTTTATTAAGACAAAAAATAACTTGCAAACCATTTTAGATGAATGCTTGCAGGCCTTGAGTTTTAACGCAAAAATTTTTATTAATTATGTTTTCTCAATTGAAAGACTAGGTATATTTAGATATTTCTTATCAATCAAAGACCCTAGCACTTTAAATAAATTCATCCCTCAAAATTTAATAGATTTGAAAAAAGATAATTATGATTTATTTAAAACGCTAAAAATATTTTTTGACACAAATAAAAATTACAAAAAAGCTGCTGAACTATTATTTGTACACGAAAAAACCGTCCGCTACAGGATTAAAAAGATTCAAGGTTTATTAGATCTTGATCTTGAAAACCAAACTGAACTAATCAATTATCAAATCTCAACTTATTTACTTAGTATGGAGAAAAATAATGAAACATAATATGCAAAAATTATCCAATTCAATGCAATGTACTTTATGGTACCCTAGCACCCCAACATCAACTATCTTAATTTACTTTCATGGTGGCGGATTAATATATGGCACGCGTAATGACTTACCCTCTGCTTTAACTAATATTTTCCTAAAAAAACAGATAGAAGTTATTGCACTAGATTATCCACTAGCTCCCAACTCTTCTTTAAGTAAAATTTTAGAAACAACTTTCCAGTCATTTAAAGAGCTATATAAAAAAGTAATCGAACCACATAATTTTAATTACATATTATGTGGCCGCTCTGCTGGAGGTTTTATTATGTTTTGGTTGGCCAATCAGATTCTCAAATTAAGCCAAATAAAAAAGCCTACCAAAATTATCAATTTCTATGGTTACTATGACTTGAAAGACGCTAGTCGAGCAAAAAAATTATCGACTACGACTATTTCAAAAGAGCTTATACAATCAATAGATACAAAAAATTTTATTCATGATGATTCTGCTTTATCTCGCTATCTTTTATATTTATATCTTGCTGAACAAGGTGATTTGTTAAAAGCTTATGGCGTTAACGAAAATGAAGTAAGCAAATATTCAATTACCATAGACGAATTAAAAAATTTCCCTCCTATTTTTTCCGCTGCAAGTACAACAGATAAAGAGGTACCCTTTAGCTACAGTAAGTCATTAAAACAACTTTCCCAATATAACGTTTTTTATCCACTTTATTATTTAGATCACGATTTTCTAAAAGAAATTAATAACCCACAAGTACAAAAAGTCTTAAAAAGTCTTGCAAATTGGATTTAGTGCTTAAATATGCTAGTCAAGCTTGACATTAAGATACTTTAGGTAAGATAGACAAAAAATTAATTTGCTAAATAGTGTGAATACTAAAAAACAAAATATCATAAGCTATCCGATGCAGCTTTGTTGTTCAATCACCTCATACAATAACATTTACTCATTTTCATAGCTGTAAATTATTTTTAACAAAAAATACATGATCTAGATAAAACATCTAAATCATGTACTACAAAACAATTATTATTATCAAACCTTAATACATTTTAATTATCGTGTTCTTGGTGCCACTTTTTAATCTGCTGCAGACGCTTTTTAAACCGGTCT
>NZ_CALYQV010000067.1 GCF_945290125.1 uncultured Lactobacillus sp.
ATAAAGTTAGCTTTTTATACTATTATTATATTAATTTTGATCCACTGCTAAATACTTTTCCGCATTCCGCAAATCTGCAATTGACAGTTGACCTGGTGCAGAGGTTTTGCCAGCAGCACCAAATGATAAGCTTGAGCCGAAAACCTGACCCGCTACTCTCGTTACTTTACCAATATCGCCCATAGCCATAGTAATCAAGGGGTTAGAAATTTCTGCATTCATTTCTGTCGTTGCTGCTAAAAGAGTTAAAACATCTGCAGCACTATGAGGCATGCAGGCTAACTTAGGGACATCTGCACCAAGTTGAGCCATTTTTCGTAAACGAAATTCAATTATGTCTTTAGCTGGCACCTTTTCAAAATCGTGATTACTCATAATTACTACGACATTGTAGTCATGAGCTAAGTTCACTAAAGATTTTACTCTTTTTTCAGTGTGGAAAAGTTCAATATCAACAGCATCACCCAGCCTATTAGTAACGACATATTCTACTAAATTTAAATATTGGTCTTCAGCCAGATTGCAGACCCCACCTTCATTTTTGGTGCGAAAGGTGACCAAAATAGGCAGCTCGCCCACTTCCTGCCGCAATTTCTTTGCAGTAGTATTTAGCTTGGCAAAGTCATTAACTCCTGCAGCATAATAATCAATTCGCCACTCCATCAAATCAGGTTTGGCAGACTTAATCTCTTTAGCTGCAGTCAAAATTTCTTCTGCGGTCGTTCCAACATTAGGGACGGCAATTTTGGGCAGCCCCGCACCTAAAACAGTATTTCTAATCCTTACAGTAGCCATTAGTCAATTCCTCAACTAATCGTTATCGTCTGAAAAGATAATCTCACGAATGTAATCAGTTGGCATCTCTTTACCTGTCCACAGCTTAAATGATGCTGCTCCTTGATCGATCATCATGCCGATACCGTCATAGACACGCTTAACTCCAGCCTCTTGTGCCACTCTCATTAATTTAGTGGTTCTCGGTGAGTAAACCGTGTCAAACACCACCATATCCTGATGGAACCATGATGGATCTGAAACTAACGTCTTATCTTCAAACGGCTTCATTCCGATGCTGGTTGCATCACAGTAAATATCACTTTCTCCAATTGATTGTTTAAATGCTTCCTGATCAGATAATTCAGTAAGAGAAACCTTACAGTCAGTGTTTTCACGAATAGTCTTAACAGTCTTTTCAGCTTGAGGCCAATTTTTATCCCTAATGTTAAACATTCTAATTTCTTTAGCACCATCTAAAGCTGATTGAATCGCAATCGGAGTTGCAGCACCGCCGGCACCAGTTAAGGTCATAATTTTACCATTAATATCAAAGCCTTCATCCTTAAGTGATTGCACAAAGCCGATACCATCAGTGGTATAACCTGTCAAAACACCATGATCGTTCACAATAGTATTAACTGCATCACACATTTTAGCAGCAGGTGATAATTTATCAAGGTATTGAATGACCTCTTTTTTATTAGGCATTGAAACGTTGGAGCCACGCATATCTAACGTGCGAATAGAGTCAACTGCACCTTTTAATTTATCGTTGCCAACTTCAAAGCAAAGATAGGTATAATTCAAGCCCAGCTTAGCAAAGGCATTATTATGCATTGTTGGTGACATTGAATGCCGAATAGGATAAGCCATCAAACCAATTAAGTAGGTATGACCATCAAGCCAGCCAGTAATAGGACCATTAACACCAGTAATTTTATTAGTCATCATTTTTCTCCTTTATTAAATTTAAAAATAATTAATCTACACTAATTTTTAGAAACACCAGACACTACATCAGTTGGAACAGGTGCGGTCTTTTCCAATTTTTGATAATTAGCATTATCAGCAGCCTCTGTTCCGGCCACAAAGCCTGAAGCATAAGACCAAGAATTCATCATACTTGGCATTGAATTATGACCGTTAGCGCCGCCAACAATCTCACCTGCCGCATAAAAATTGTCTAGCACTTTAAAGTCTTGGTCCAAAAGCTGCATATGCTGATTAGTTTCATAACCACCAAGGGTAGTACAAAAGCGTAATTTCTGCTCAATCACAAAGTAGTTCTCGCCTTCATATTTATGCATAAATTGGGAAGGGCGACCAAACTCAGGATCATTACCTGAAGCAACATATTTATCGTAGTCAGTTAAAGTCTTCTTGAGGTTTTCATAATCAATGCCAGCCTTTTGAGCCACCGTCTGCAAGTCTCCGCTAACTAAAATCGGACTCTTCTTACCGTCAAGATCGAAGAAGCCTTGCACTTCATCTTTGGTAAAACCATATTTAAGAAGCAATTCATAAAATCTGTTCCATGTTCTTTCATCCATTACTACAAAAGCAATTTTATCCTTTTGTTCAGCAATAGCATCCCTAAAGTGAGTGTATGGTGCCGATTCATTTACAATTCGTTTACCACTGGTATTAACAAAAATAGCGCCCATGTCTGTAGCTTCTTTTGTTGAATAGGTTGTTAATTTGGCAATACCAGGTTCAACTTCCAAACCATGTGGATAAACCTTATACCAGTCAAGATTGCGGGAAGCTAAATTCATATTTTTAGCAAAATCAAAATAATCACCGGTTGAAGTCATTGGACCATAATAAGGAATATTGGTCTTATGCTTAAGGTAATCACGAGCACCCCAGCCACCAGCTGCCATAACCAGGGACTTAAAGTTTACAGTAACAGTTTCGTGCTTGCCTTCAGCAATTAATGAGACAAGCTGGCCCTGTTCATTTTTGTTAAGTTGTTCCACACGAGTTTCCAGTAAAATCTTACCACCCTTTTTGGTAAAAGCATTTGCCACTTTAGATATTAATTCATAAGAACTTTCCGTTGGCATTTCAATTTGGCGGTTAACAGAATGCTCAATAGTTTGTGTCTCGGCTTTTTGATAAGTTAGGTCTGCAAATTCTGTAATAAAATCAACTGCTTTACCAATATTTTGAGCCAATAAATTTGAAAGTAATGGATAATTAGTCCCCCGGCATTCGCGGGCAATATCTTGAACCAAGAGCTGCGGAGAATCTTTATTTGCTTCTTCACCAAATAAAGTAGCTGCTAATTTTGAACCAGTCCCAACAACATTTGAACCATTTAAAATTGTAGCCCCACCAAGATAGCCATTTTTTTCAATTAAAAGAACTTTCTTACCCATTGATAACGCCCGAGAGGCAGCCATTAAACCTGCCATACCCGAGCCAATTACAGCCACATCTATATTATAGGTTACATCTTGATGTGACTGATCGCTAGGCTGAGAAACAATATTTATACCATTTTCTTTTAAGGCCTTCTTTCCAGAATCAAGCATAGCTTGTGTCATAATCGAAGCACCAGAAATAGCATCAACAGCGAAACTTTGATTATTAAGAATATTCTTTTTTAATTTACCTACAACTTGGTTAAAGATACCCGGGGTTTCGGCAGTTTTGGTCACATTGATATCTGTAATTTGATTATCTTCGACTTTGATATCAAAGTCGATTTGACCATTTCTTCCTTCTGCTGTTGCTTTAATTGTTTTTTCTGACATAAATTCACCTTCGGCTTTATATTAATTTTTGATATTGAAATTTTTACTACGTCTAATTAAGACAACACATAGAACCACCGAAATGATCGTTATCACTGTAGTTATCCAAAATACCATCAGTGTACTTGCAGCATTGGCCTTTAATACAAACGCTGCTATAAGTGGTGCTACAAAGTAAACCAGGGCTGGCGCAAAACTATAGTATGAAGTAATTTTTCCGTGACTTTGGGGAAAATAAGAAGTTAAGACTGAAAGTGCAACCTGCCACACTCCCCCTGCAGTAAAGAAACCAACAGCTAAAGAACCTATTTCACCAGCTAGTAGAGATGGCTTTAAGACCATAAAGAGCAGTCCAAGAGCAGTAATAGCTGAATATACCATAATCAAATTCAATCTTTTTACCTTAGTTACTAAAGCTGATGTCACAAACACAGATATTAATGAAGCAATCGAATACCATGATACAAGCTGATTGGCGTTAGCAGCGGACTCATTTAAAACATACTGCCCATAGTAAGGAGCATAAAGAGAAAAAATATAGAAAGTAAAACAAATTGTAAAACCCAAACCAATAATCATTAAGCCATCAATCGCTAACTTAGGCTGATTCTGATCACTAACACCAGTTTCTTGGCTTTTCTCTTCTGCAGGAACAACTTTTGCTTCAGCTTGCGGGGCAAAAGCCGTCTTTATTGTAAACACAACATCCAGTAAAATGATAATGACTAGTATTAACGCTGTAATCTTGGGGTTTTTAATTATTTTTACACAAAATGGAAACAACATTTGCATGACTTGCATTGCAGCTTTAACAAACGAATTCATTGTGGCTGTTTTATCTGGAAAAGCATCTGCAAGTGCAGGATAACCGGCTGTATCGCCAAATGAATTGGTTGCACCGAAAAACATTGCTGCTAAACCAGCTATCCAAATATTGTTCGCAAAAGCAGCACCAAGAAGAAAAATAGCGTCACTTAGCAATGCAATTAATAAACTCCTTTTACGACCAATCTTATCTGATATAGCACCAGCAAATAAAATTGTAAAAATTCTTCCTAACCCAACCATTGCAATTACAAGAGAAACTTCGGTTTCAGTAGTATTCCAAGAATGCGCCAAAATTTCTCTATATTGACTAATAAATAAGGTAGCTGCTCCCACAACTGCAAAATGGGTATAAACAGAAGCAGCAACGCCTCTATAACTTTTCCCTTTTTTCATAGCTTTACCTTTCAAAATTAAGACTGCTGATAATTCAGAAATAAATATATCCTATTAAAACGGATATGAATAATTATTTCTGATTACTGAATTATAAAAAATAACTATAGTTACAAGCGCTACTACATCAATATTTTTCTTTTTTAAATCATGTCAAATAATTCTTTTGTAGCAGTTAGACAAAGAAAATAAAAAATGTAGAATTTATCCGTAATTAGTTACCAATAATTAAAAAGACTCATTAGTTAAAAGTGCCAAAACATAGTAAAATTAACAATAATGCATGAATATTAATTTCAGCAATAGCAATATAAAAGAATTTAGTAAGAGCTTTATAAAGCTAAGTATAGTAATTATTAATATTAATATTGAATATAAAAATAATTTTTGAGGTGACATCATGAATTTAAATCAACTTTATTATTTTCGTGAATTGGCAGACCAAAAACAATACACAAAAGCAGCAGACAATTTGTTTATCAGTCAGCCTACCCTCTCGATATCGATTAAGCAACTGGAAAATGAGCTGCAATGCAAGTTGTTTAAACATAATGGACGTTATGTGCAATTAACTGAATATGGACGAATTTTTTATGATACTGTAACTAAATCATTAAATACTTTAGATCGTGGTAAAAAGCAGATCGAGCAGCGTATCAGTCAGGATCAAGGCAACATTCATATTGCCGGTATACCTACAGCAATTGGAACTATATTGCCCCATTTAACTAAACAGTATCAACAAGAAAGTAACATTTCCCCTCATTTCATTTACCACGATAATCCCTCATATCAAATTTGCGAAGGCATTAACAATGGTTGGTATGATATTGGAATCTCCTCATTTGTACCTGAATTTAGTTATTTTACTTATATTCCCCTTTACACTGAAGAAATTATTGCTATCGTTTCAAAGGAAAACAACCTGGCTAAAATAAAAGAAATTACTCCTGAAGAATTACAGGGCGAGTCAATTATTACCTATTCTAAAAAAATTCAGATTGGTAAAGACATAACTAATGCTTTATTAGCAACTGCATCTGATTTGAATATCACGAATAGACTACACGATGAATTAGCAATTGCGGGACAAGTATTGACTAATGACATTGTCGGCATAGTTGCCAAAACCATTTATCTCAGCGGTTTTGATATTCACATTATAAAACTGGATTTACCCAAAAATACTCGTCAGGTTTATTTAGTTTATGATTCCAGTCAAAATTTCTCACCAGGAACTGTTGATTTTATTGACTTTCTTAAAAGTCATAAACCAGATATTCAAAAAATTGTTAATAATATTCCTGTCAACTAAAGCCTAAAAAGTAAAGCGGACATTTTCAGGAATTAATAAATGGGATGGAAGAGAAGTCCTGAAATGGGATATACTGATATTATGGTAAATAGTTATAACATAAAAACTATTAAAATCGTTCAACAATTTATCAAAAAATTAACTAATAAATAAAACCTATAATATGACTAATTCAATTACCCAAAACGCTTTACGCTCGCTTCTATATGAAGTTGTTACTGAACCCAAACCTGGTCTGGTAGATCCTGGAAGCCAAGGTCCCCATTCCGACATGGATATTTATACTTTTATTGACAGCTCTATCAGTTTGGAATCGTATTTTGTCGATGCTGTTAAAATTGGCCAGACTTTTCACTCAACTGATTTAACCCAAATGTTTCAGCAATTAAGGCAAAGAGGCATCACTGCTGAAAAAGAAATGTTTATTGCCACCCATGGTGCCAATACTCACAAGGGAGCAATTTTTGCATTAGGAATTTTTGTTTGTGCTGAAAGTTACAGTATGGCGAACAAAACTGAACTATTTCTTACTATTACAAAGATGTGTAAAGGGCTCGTACAGCATGATTTAGTTCAAAATAATGAATTACAAACAGCTGGTGAAAAAGAATTTGTTAAATATAAAATAGGCGGAGCAAGAGCACAGGCAGAACAGGGCTATCCCATAGTCAGAGAAGTGGCCCTGCCTTTTTTAAAAAGCAGTACTGGGACTGTTCAAACCAGGCTTCTGGACACATTAATGAAAATAGCTACAGTAGTGGTTGACAGTAACTTAATTAAACGGGCCGGAAATTACGATGTGGTTAAATGGCTCCACCAAGAAGCAATAAAATATTTAAATCTTGGCGGCTATGTTACTCCAGCTGGGCAAAAGCAATTGCAAAAATTAAATAAAGAATGTTTAGCACATAATTACAGCTTAGGCGGTTGTGCAGATTTACTAATAGTCACTATTTTTGTTGCTTTTGAAAGAGGATATATATAAAAAAGGAAGGCAAATCGCCTTCCTTTTTTACTAGAATCAAAATATTATTTTTCTGATGCACCAGTCACGGCATCATTATGTGCAATCTCACCGCATGCAGTATCAGCAGCTATTCTACCAAAGGTAAAGATATCAGCTAGTGAATTGCCACCTAGACGATTACCAGCATGCAAGCCGCCAGCAACTTCACCAGCAGCGTAGAGGCCTGTAATAACCTGGCCATCTTTATTTAATACTTGCGCTTTTGGATTAATCTTCAAGCCACCCATTGTATGGTGAATAGCTGGCTTACGAGGCGTTGCGTAAAACGGTGCAACTTCACATTTAAGGTTAAATGCACTTTTACCAAATTCTGGATCGCTACCAGCATCAACGTATGAATTATACTTTTTAATGGTATTGACCAAAGTAGCAGGATCCATACCGGCTTTTTCGGCTAATTCTTCTAGAGTATCAGCTTTTAATAATGTACCGGCCTTTACCTGAGCCTCAAGTGATTCCTCAGTTGTGTTATAGGCAGTAGCCTTTATTCTTTCATCTGCTATTAAGTAGAACAAAGTACCATTAGCAATTGCTGCCTTGGCTAAAGTATCACGCTCTGCAAATTCGTTAACAAAGCGTTCACCTTTTTGATTAACCATAATAAAGTTTTCAGGCGGAGTTTGGATACCGGTAAACAATTCACCAGTCTTAGGATCAGAAACTGGCATTAATTGAATGAATCCCATACCAACTAAATCAGCGCCAGCTTCTTGGCCTAAAGCAATACCATCACCAGTTATCGCCGGTGAATTGGTAGTAGCAATGTCGTCATCAATGTGCTTCCAGTAAGTATTGTACTTTTGTACCATTTTAGTATTTGCACCAAAACCGCCAGGAGTCAAAATTACTTTTTGAGCATGAACAGTAACTTTACTGCCATCGCTTCCTTGTGCTACAACACCTGTAACTTTACCGTCTTCAATAATTAAATGTTGAGCCCTAGTTTCAGTTAAAACCGTAGCACCATGATCTTTTATCCAATCACCTAAAACATGAATAAATGCATAACCCATAGGTTCAACTGGCTTATGACCGCGACGCCATAGAGCTCCAACCGGCATAGTGACATCAGAGCGGTCAAATTTTACTCCTAATTCAGTTAACCATTTAACTGAATCAAGTACG
This sequence comes from uncultured Lactobacillus sp., assembly GCF_945290125.1. Classification (GTDB taxonomy): domain Bacteria; phylum Bacillota; class Bacilli; order Lactobacillales; family Lactobacillaceae; genus Lactobacillus; species Lactobacillus rizhaonensis. The sequence goes on from NZ_CALYQV010000067.1 coordinate 8,225, forward strand.
TTTTTGACAAGTTCAGTAACTAAAGCATAATTACCGTGAATTTCATTACCATTTAAGTCAGTTCTTTTACCACCTAAATAAGTCTGTATTTCATGTAGTAAAACCGAATCAAAAAGATAATTTTCTCCTGAATCCACATAAGCCTTAATTTGCTTTTGCAATTCTTTAAAATCATCACGGTATTCCGGATCAATTTCAGCAATTGGTGTAGCAGACAATTTTTCCAGGCTTTCTTTTTCACCAGGTAAGGCTTGGAATTTATCTTGCCATTCTGGTTCAGCAGCGTTTAAAGGACCACCAGCCCTTGTAGTATTACCACCAATTTGAGGGAATTTTTCTAATACTATTACTTGTTTACCGTTTTGAATTGTTCTTGCGGCTGCAGCAAGACCAGCACCGCCGGCACCAATCACCACAACATCAGTTTGGTATTCAGCATCTGAACTATTAGCGATCTGAGGTTTTGGCCTGCTTAACCATTCTTGCGCATCCCCGCCGGCCTCATTAATTGCCTGTGCCACACCGTCAACGACTCCATGGCTGGAAATGGTAGCTCCACTAACAGCATCAACATTTAAAGTTTGATTAGCAATAATTTGTTTTGGTAAACGTTTAAAAACTTCATCGGCTACTCCCGCAGTTTCACCACTTGAATCTATATCTATTTCTTTGATTTTATCCTCAGAAAGAGTCACTTCCATAGGCATAAAACTAGAACCGTGACCTTTAGCCTTAACTTTGTAAGTACCAGGTTTCATCATTAATATACTTCCTTTCTTTTAATACTCATTAGTTAAATTTTACTAACTTTTTTTAGCAAAATGAAATAGTTTTAAAGTAAAAAGATTATAATAAAATTGTTATTGGAGGTAAAACATGAATGACCCTGAAACAGTTTTACATTTTATCGATGTACTACTAAAAGAAAGTAATTTTACAAGAGCAGCCGGCGAATTATATATTTCACAGCCCTATTTAACGCAACTAATTAAAAGAATAGAGCAAAAACTAGGAACTAAGATAATTGACCGTGAGTCAATTCCATTCAAGTTAACAGAAGCCGGAATAATTTATTACAATTATTTAGAAACTAAAATTTCCAATAAACAAAAACTTACTGAGCAGCTAATACCATACGTATCACCTAATAAAGAAGTAATTAGAATTGGTGTTTTAGAAAGCCTGGGTACATTTTTATTACCCGAATTACTGCCTAATTTTATGTTTGATAATCCTCATATCAAAATACAATTAGCGGAAAGCTTCCCCAGAGTGAGTGAAACACATCTATTGCATGAACAAATAGATTGCTATCTCGGTCAAACTCCTGAATCACTTAATCAAGGACTAGATTTCTATGTCAATGGTGGTGAAAACTATTTTGTTATTATTTCACCAAGATCAAAGTACTTTAAAAAAGGACGGTTTATACTCGAGCCGCAGGAATATGACATTAAAGATATCTTACAAGAACCTTTTGTTGTCAGTTCAACTAATTCTGCTATACGTCACCAAGTCAACGGTGCATTTCAAAAATTTCATATCAAGCCTAATATTATATTAGAAAGTAGCAGTATTATCACTGCCACTAATTTGGCAATAAAAGGTGTAGGGTTAACTATTTCCGCTGCCAGCATAATCAAAAGAATGGCACAGACACCCATTAACTTACTTCCCGTTGATCATAACTTGATCCAAATTAAATATTTTATTGCAGTCAAGCATGGACAAAAACTAAAACCAGGATTAAAGAAATTAATTTCAGCTTTCCAAAAACTTAAAATTGAACCTAATATCAAATAGGACACAATAATTAATCCAGGACATTTAAATAATCAAACACAAAAAAGAGGACCTCTTGGTCCTCTTCTCTCTTCGCTCCGGCTGTCAGACT
>NZ_CALYQV010000068.1 GCF_945290125.1 uncultured Lactobacillus sp.
ATTTGATTACGTTAGTAGCCGAAGAGTTTATTAAAAAAGCTTTACAACATGATATAACATTAAATGTTATCAAATATCTGGGATGCGACCATGGCAGTTTGAACTTTTTTGGCACGGAACCACAAGCCGAGGACATGTGTCTGGAAATAGCTAAAGCAGTTAAAAAAGCGCTTGCATAGTTAAATATAAACTGATAGTATAATAAGTATAAAGTGAATAAAGGATCGTAACAGTTTAGAAACTGGCGAAACCAAAATATTGATGATGATGTGCCTTTACAGTACGTCACGAATCTTTATTTTGGTTTTTTGTTTTTCGGAGGGGAATTATGGCAATTATAGGAGCAAGAATTGATAACAGATTACTTCATGGTATTGTGGCAACCAGTTGGGCGCCTGATTCTGGCGCAACAAGAGTGATGGTAATAGATGATGATGTGGCTAACGATCCGCAAAAAAAGCAGGCGATGAAACTAGGAAGACCGTCGGGCATGGCAGTATCAATTATTACTAAAGAAACAGCTTTAACAAATTTTAGTAATCATAAATATGATCGTCAAAAGGTCTTCATCATTTCACAAACGCCTGAAGTTTTTCTCAATCTGTTAGAGCAGGGAGAAAAAATTGACAAGCTAGTTTTAGGTGGAACATTAACTTTTGATAATGCAATTAAAGTGACCAAGAGAGCATACATCAAACCTGAGCAGGTTGATATTTATCTGGCAATTCTTAACAAGGGCTGCAAGGTAGTCTCTCAATATGTTCCCCAAGACGATAGTGTTGATGTGGCAAAAATTTTAAATAGTAAGAAAGCAGGGGCATAATTATGGGATTTACTGTTTGGCAGATAATTTTGATTACTGTAATAGCTTATGTTCAAAGATTAGATGGTATGACTACTCAAATTATTCCTATGAACTACATGTTTTGGTCTTGCATTGTTGGTGCAATACTAGGAGATTTTCAAATAGGTTTAGTCATTGGTGCAACCATTCAGTTAATGTCATTAGGCGTAGCTGCATTAGGTGGCAGCTCTACTCCTGATTATTCTGTGGCTGCAATAATTTCTACTGCAGTAGCTATTAGTTCAGGAAAAGGTATGGCTGCTGGGCTGGCATTGGGAGTTCCCGTAGGTATGATTTGCATCCAATTGGATGTTCTGCTTAAGATTTTGAATTCGTTTATTACTAATAAAGCACACGAATTGGCCGATAAAAGACAGTACCGTAAAATGCGCCTGCTTATTCCTGTAATGACAGCATTAATGCCTTTGGAATCAGCTGTTCCCGTATTTATAGCAATTCTGTTTGGCAAAACTGTGGTTACCAGTATTTTAAACTTTATGCCAGCTTGGTTTACAGTCGGTCTTAATGTTGCTGGAGGAATGTTGCCTGCAGTCGGTATGGCTATGCTTTTAACTTATATGCCGCTTAAAAAATATGGCTACTGGTTGTTAGTTGGCTTTGCGCTAACCGCATACTTGAAGATGCCAATTTTGGGGGTGGCATTAATTGGTATAGCTGGAGCAATTCCAACTTTTATGAATTATTCAAAAACAAGTAGCACAAGTGCAGGTACTAACGCAAATGGGTTGACACAGGAGGATATGGAAGATGAATAAAGAAGTTGAAGTGAAAAATGATGGCAGGGTTTTAACTAAAAAAGATATTTGGCGTGCCATGAGACGGCACTATCTGGCTATCAGCACTTATAACTATGACAGTGGCTTTGCGGCTACCTTGGTATGGGAACTATTCCCGCACTTAGTAAAATCTATCACGATGATCCGGACGGCTTACAGGCTTTTATTGATAACCAATTCAAATTCTATAATTGCAATCCCTGGATGTCATCGATCATTACCGGAGCTACTTTGACAATTGAAGAAAAAGGTAAAACTAAGTCTTTGCAAGCCATACAGGACTTAAAGACCGCCTTAATGGGACCATTTTCAGGAATCGGAGATACTTTAATTTGGATACTATTCCCAACTGTACTAGGTGCTATTGCCGCTTCAATGGGTAAGCACGGCAATAGTATTGGCATGTGGATCTATTTAGCGGTGTATGTCTTGTTCTTTTTCTTACGGTCATTTCTATATAATGTAGGCTACGATTCTGGTACTGTATTAATGACCAATATGAGTGACAAACTTTCTGCGTTGACAGATGCTGTGTCAGTCCTGGGAATTGCTGTAATCGGGGCAATTGTTCCGTTGACGATCAACTTTCAGCTGGCTTTAAAATTTAGCCAAGCGGGAGTAACGCTCACGGGTCAACAAATTTTAGACCAATTAATGCCTGGACTTTTATCTGTATTATTGACGGCTTTACTTTATTGGATGTTAAAGAAAGGGCGTAAAATGACTACCTTGATTTTGATGGTAATTGTTATCGCCATGGTTGGAGCAGCGCTAGGTATTTTAAAGGCATAATATGAAACAGATAGTAATCATCTCACATAAAACACTTGCAAGAGGTATGGCTGAAACAGTTAAATTTTTTGCAGGTAATATCGAAAATATACATTATCTTTGTGCTTATGAAGATGGTAAAAATGAATTTCCAGTTCGAGAACTTACAAAATTAATAAATAGTTTTAATGAACAAGATCAAGTATTTTTGTTAACAGATTTGTTAGGGGGAAGTGTTAATCAGAACTGTTCACAATTGATTAAAAGAGAAAATATAAACGTAATAACAGGTGTTAATTTGGCTTTAGTATTATCAATTACGCTTGATCCAAGTAATCAGTTAAAAAAGCAAAAGATACAGGAGCTGATAGCTCAAGCAAAAAATCAGATTGTATATATGAATGATTATGATAGTGGAAACGAATCAGATGATGAATAGGAAATAAAGTTATGAAAGTAGTAAAAGTCTTTAATAATAATGTCGTTTTGGTTAATATCAAAAATCATCAACAAGCTATTCTTTTTGGTAATGGTATTGGTTTTAAAAAACAACCTGGTGATCAAATTACCAAGGGCAATGGCGTACAGACTTTTATCAAAAATATCAAGGATCCGGAATGGCTTAATTCATTATCAAATTTACTTGAAAATGTACCGCTTGAATATTTAGCGGTAGCAAAGAATATTGTTGATCACGCAGAGAAAAAGCTTGGAACTAAGTTTAATCAATTTTTGATTATCAGTTTAGCTGACCATATTTATTTTGCCGTTAAGAGAACTAGTAATGATAATATTTCATCGTTAACTAGTGTTAAAAATGTTTATCCCATTGAATATGAAGAAGCTAAAGAGGGAGTCAAAAGAATTAATGCCACTTTTAATGTTAAATTGCCAGCTGGCGAAATTAGTTTAATTGCAATTCATTTCGTTGAAAATGAAATTAGTCCTATTGATGAAAACAAGCAATCAAATGAAAATTATGTTACCCTACATCTAAGTAAAGTATTACAAATTATTATTACGGATTTAGGCTATCCAGCTAAACCAACGGCGTTGGAGAGGCTTACAGTTCATTTAAGGTTTTTAATTTCCCAGATTCAGAGCAATAACACTTATTTAAATGATAAGTCTCAGGATAATAAGCAGATATTAGATTCTTTTTTAAAACAATTTCCTGAATTAAAAAGTACTCTTAAAAAATTGCAGGATTACTTTTTTCAAGAAATGGATTATAAATTAAATAGTAGCGAGCGTCTTTATTTAGTCATTCATTTAAAACAAGTTGAAAATAGTTCACAAGATGAATAAGTGAGGCAGAATAATTTTGATGAAAATAGCACAAGTAATAGACCATCTAATTCAATATGAGCGCGGAGAAATTGATGTCAAAACCTTTAGTGGCCAAAAAGAGGCGGGAAAACTAATTAAATTAGGCCATAATACTGATAGAGATAAAATTCTTTATGGTCAAAGCCACCTGGATGACCAATGTAAAGGAATAGTGACGACTTGCTGGCCTAGTGTGGAGGTAATAAAGAAAACACACCAGTATGGTGCAAATTTAATAATCTGTCATGAGGCAATGTTTTGGAATCATGGAGATCACACTACTTGGCTTAAAGAAAATAATAACGAAACTTTTGCAGAAAAGAAAAGGCTGTTAGATCAATATAAAATTGTAGTAAGAAGAGATCATGATCATCTTCATTCTGGTATTCCTGCCAGTGAAAGTCCTGACGGCTGGGCAGATGGTATCTTTTATGGCTACGCTCAAGAGCTCGGCTGGACGAAGTACATGAAAACCTTTAGTGGCATGCCCTTATACTTTGACTTTCCAGCAGGTACTACTGCTAGAAACATTGCACAGCATTTAATTGCAAAACTACATTTAAATGGTTGTAGAATTGAAGGAGATCTTGATACGCCAGTAAGAAAAGCTATTATCCCACTTCATAATCTGGGGGACGCCAACGAGTTAATTAACTTAATCGATCACGAAAAGATTGATTGCGTGTTGACAATGGAAATGATTGACTTTACATTAGCTGAATACATCAGAGACAGTAATATGCTGGGGTTAAATAAAGCAATTGTCCAAATTGGACATTTCAATACAGAAGAAGTAGGGATGTACTATATGCAAAAGTGGCTGCCGAAAGTTATTAAAAATACAGAGATACCAGTTAATTTTGTCCAATCAGGAGATATGTATCACTTTATTGCTGAAAGTTGATCAATGATATAAGAATTATTAAGAAAGTCAGATATATTAAATAGAAAATACGCGATTCTTGTTACGATAGCAGAATCGCGTACTTTTTGTATATTAAATTTTAGGGTTTACAGCACTAATACTAATGCCTTTTAAATTAATTTATTCTGCTGTATGTTTTTAGTTGTAACACTGCCTTTAGTTAATATTTTTACTAAGTTGGAGCCAATATGTACCACATCATGTTCAATCCGGTAAAGCAATCTTTGCCATTAAGGCTAACTTTATTTTGTTACCGATAGCTATGATTGTATTATCAATTGTAGTAATGTACTTTTATAATCTTGATAAAATTTATAACCAAATAAAAATGACTAATAAGGAGAATTAAAATGAACATTTCGGATTTAACTCGAATTAACTTAAATGAAGAAAATCGGACAATATCACCTGAAAATTTAACGGGCGCTAAGGGCAAAGCTGCAATGAGTGCCAGTGACTTGGGTCCCAGTCGCAAAGGCAATGGTTCCATTAAATTACCTCAAGGGAAAACTGTAACCATAGCTGATATTCATTCTGCAGGAGAAATTAGACATATTTGGATGACAATTGCTGATGCAACTCCGGCTGGTAGTTTTGTACTGCGGGATGTAGTTTTGAGAATGTATTGGGACGGAGCAGGCAAACCAGCAGTTGAAGTTCCTATTGGTGATTTTTTCTGTAATGGTTTTGGTGAACGGTGTGAAATTAATTCTGCTTTAATTACTGTTAACCCAACAGGTGGCTTTAACAGTTACTTTCCAATGCCGTTTAGAAAATCCGCTAAAATTACAATCACAAACGAACATCCTGGTGATATTGACGGTTTCTTTTATGGTATTGATTATGTTATTAAAGATGTGCCCGAAGATGCCGCATACTTTCACGCTGCTTGGAATAGACAAGAATATACTCAAAAACAAAATGATTTTGTAATTTTACCTTCTATAAAAGGTCCTGGACATTTTGTAGGAGTCTATTTTGAAGTCTGTGCTTTACAACGTTATTGGTGGGGTGAAGGAGAATTCAAATTTTATATTGATGGCGATACCAATTACCCAACAGTTACTTCTACAGGTACTGAAGATTATTTTGGTGGAGCTTGGGCATTTCATCAAAAAGACAAAAATGGTAAGACATATGCCCAAACTTTTCAAAGGCCTTTTATGGGATATCCATTTATGTCAAAGGTAGATCATACTCGGGATGAATTTAATAATGGTGAGTTAATGCCTTTACACGCATTTGGCAATGACGCTTTGCCAATGCATGGATTATATCGTTTTCATTTATTAGATCCAATTCGGTTTAAACACGATTTAAAGGTAACTGTCCAGCAAATCGGTAATAATGATATTCAATTGTTTGAGCGTTCAGATGATGTTGCTGCCGTTGCTTATTGGTACTCAGCAGAAAAAGCAAGTGATTTACCAGCTATTGCTCCCCAACCGGAAAGGGTGCCACGCTAGGTATTTATAAATGACAAATTAAAAACGTGATTCTGCTACGATAACAGAACCACGTTTTTTTGAGCACAGGGAACGGCTGAAATTCCAGGTTCTTTTATTGTACTCTGCATCTATTTGAGAACGCTATGTTTTATAAAAAGTACACAATTTTACTATATTTAATGATTTTCATATTAGATGGCTTATCTTTAGTTACAGTAAAATATTTATTTAAAAAGCCTTTCATGCTTTTAAAAAATATACAGTAAGCTTTTAGTAGAATGGTAAAATATTTATATAATTGAAAAGTAATTTAGTATAACTTTTTGTAATAGTAAGACCTAATTAATTGGTATTTTAAGTTGAATACTTTTCAGTGGATAATAAAATAAGGTAATTTGGTTATTTAAATAAAAATTAAAGCCCGCCAATTATATCAAAGAAAAGAGATCAGAATGAGCATTATCAAAAATCATTTTTTTGCAGGTGAAAGAATTCTTTTTGGATTAAAAGATGCACAGCTGGAAGGAATAACTTTTGGAGAGGGAGAGTCACCACTAAAGGAAGCCAGCAAAATTAGCATTAAAGACTCTGTTTTCAAGTGGAAATATCCGTTGTGGTATGACAATGACATCACTGTCGATAATACTGTTTTTGAAACTATGGCTCGTAGTGGTATCTGGTATACCAAAAATATTGCGATTAAAAATTCGGCTTTACAAGCACCAAAATTATTTAGAAGAGCAGAAAAAATAAATTTAGACCATGTTCATTTTGCAAATGCTGAAGAAACAATGTGGACATGCAAGGACATTCGCATTACCAATAGTCAAATTAACGGTGATTATTTTGGCAAAGATAGTCAAAATATTTATCTTGACCACGTCAGTGTGGTTGGTAACTATGTTTTTGATGGTGCTCAAAATGTTGAAGTACATAATTCTACTTTTGTTTCTAAAGATGCCTTTTGGAATTGCAAAAATGTTAGTGTTTATGATTCAACAATTGATGGGGAATATTTAGCATGGAATGGCCACAATATTAAGTTCATTAATTGTCAGATTGAAAGTGATCAAGGACTTAATTACATTGACCATTTGGAACTAAAAAATACCAGTTTAATTCACACTGACTTAGCTTTTGAATATGTTTCTGATATCGATGCTACGGTTTCGAGTAAAATTGATAGTGTCAAGAATCCAATTTCCGGTAGAATTTCTGCTCCGGCAATTGGTAAATTGATTCTAGATCCACAAAAAATTACTCCCGCTAAAACGGAAATTATCTGTGCTAAAATTGATGAGAAAATTGATCATTCAGATGAAAATCAGAAACCAGGGGATTAAATATAATGAATAAATATGATTTTGTTAATGCGCCGGATAGAAGTATGACGGACTCAGTCAAGTGGCATGTTAAAAAAGGCGACTTACCAATGTCAATTGCCGACATGGACTTTAAAACCGCACCGGAAATTATTGCTGCAATGAAAGAAAAAATTAGTCTCGGTGTTTTTGGCTATGAGTGGCCTGAAAATGATTATTTTAATGCTGTCGCAGATTGGTATGAAAAAGAGCACGGTCATCGGCCAGAGCAGGAATGGCTGATTTTTACTACGGGTGTAGTACCAGCAATTTCTTCAGTTGTGCGGCGAATCTCTCACATTGGTGACAATGTTTTAGTGCAAGCACCTGTTTATAATGTTTTTTATAATTCAATTGAAAATAACGGTCGACACGTTTTAAGTAATGACCTGCAGTTTGATGGCTCAAATTATAAGATCAATTGGGAAGACTTGGAACAAAAATTAGCATTACCTCTGACGACACTCATGATTTTTTGTAATCCGCATAATCCTGTAGGAAAGGTATGGACTCAAGAAGAAGTTCAAAAAATTGCTGATTTATGTTTTAAACATCATGTGGTACTTTTGTCTGATGAAATTCATGGTGATCTGGTACGCGAAGGGTCAGATTATACTCCTGCTTTTTCAGTAAATGGTCCCGCACGTGACAACGTTATTTCCTTAGTTTCGCCAAGTAAAACCTTTAACGTTGCAGCTTTACATGCAGCAACTGCTATCGTACCGAATAATAACTTGCGTGCTATGGTTAATCGCGGTCTTAATAGTGACGAAGTAGCAGAACCAAATTTGCTCGCCATTCCGGGAACAATTGCTGCGTATGAACATGGTCATGATTGGCTGCAAGCATTGATTAAGCAGCTAAACGTTAATTTTAGATATGCTCAAGAGTTTATCAGCAATAATCTTCCCCAAGTAAAAGTGGTCTCAGGCAAGGCAACATATTTAATTTGGCTTGATGTTGAACAGATTAGTACCGACTCGCAAGAATTAGCTGACTACTTAGAAAAGAAAACAGGTCTGGTTTTATCACCAGGGAGTATTTATCGCGGTAACGGTCACAACTTTTTACGCATGAACCTTGCTTGCCCGTTAACAATGGTTAAAGATGGCTTAGAAAGGTTAAAGACAGGACTGACAGAATATTCTGCTTAAATTTGTTAAAAGGACGACTATGGCAATTAGTATAGTCGTTTTTTGATTAGAAAGTAATCAAAAAAGCTAACTAGTGTTATAAGCCGAAATTAATGTTTCATGTGAAACTTAAAAACAAAAAGGTAATAAATATGGAGATTATATATTTGAGTCAGTGTTATTTCCCGGGAAATGTTGCCAAAACCAATATTAATTAAATTAGAATTTAAGTAAGCGGCTTTGATGTCATTGCATTAAGTCACAGTTAATAGCACGTAAGGTCGATTCCCTTGATGATGTTAGTTGAAAGCTTCTTCGGAATATTCAAACGAGAAAAGTTTTTTGGCTTTGAGAAGCAGCTTAAAAATTTCACTGAACTAGAAGATGCAATCAGAGACTACATTGAGTATTACAATCAGAAAAGAATAGAAATCAAACTAAAAGGACTAACTCCGATTGAATATCAGAAGTTAGTCCTCAATTAGTAATTAATAAAGTGTCCCAATTTTAGGGTTCACATCACAAATTTACCATGACTCTTAATTTATATAATTAATTTGCTAAATATACAAATATTTAATTGATTAATTTATATATTGTTTATTGAAACAACCGTTTTATTTGCCGTTTTTAAGTTGTAAAAAATTAATTTTTAGATTTATTTTTTTGAAAGTGCTGAGCAAGTTGAATGGCAGTGGTGATGTAGTCAAGAATAGTTGAGACAGCTAATATGATGCCTTTGAAATTAACCGAGTTCTCAAAAATTAGCGGTAGTTGAGCGCCCATTGCAATAAACAGAACTATGATCAAAAGTTTACCCGGAGAAATTTTGCCATTACTACTTGTGAACTTATCTAATAAAGTTTGAATCTTTTTTGTTGTTTGTGGTGATAGTTGCATTTTCTGAGCAAGAATTTTTAAAAAGGTGCTATTTTTAAAGACAGAGACTAATTGATCATTTGCTTCTGTGGATAATTGTTTTAGTTGTTCTGCAATATGTTTATTATGCTTAGCGCAAACCTGCAATAAATTTTGAATTTGTTGTAGTCCAGATAAATTCCATGAATAATTATTTGAATTAATTCTTTCCCATAATTCTGGTATCTGTGCAATTCTTTGATTAAATTGGCTGAATAATTTCTGTGTCATTTTTGTTGGCAATATACTTTTTTGCCAATTTACTAACTGATTTTTAATATGCATAAGATATACTTCCTTTTCCTAATTATAGCAAGATTGGAAATTATACAATCTTTATATGCTTAAATTAAAATTTCCTTTTTTCATGTGAAACATTATTACGGGTGACTTGATGATAAAGACAAGGTTCATAATTTAAAAGAATCATTGCATAAATGATAAAGCTGGATAAATTAATAAAAGTAATTGACCGCAAACTCACTTTTTCCAATGAAGCTATCAAAAAGCAGAGCATG
>NZ_CALYQV010000069.1 GCF_945290125.1 uncultured Lactobacillus sp.
TTGCTTAATAATAAAATGTCTAACTTTTTAGTTGCACTTCAATTTCGGGGTTTTTATATACTTTCCTTTAACACGAATAATATCTAGGTATAATAAAAAGATGACAAAAGTCGCCTTTTCGATTATTTAAAATTTAGTTGGATATTCCATTTCATTAAACTGATAGCAGGCATATTTTTGTGTTAACTTCTCGGTACTTAATCCACTTGGGTAATTTTAACTTTTAACACATTGCGTTAATCATAGACTCAACAAAAAATCCTGCTTTTGTGGACAATGCAATTGTGCATTATCTACTTAAGCAGGATCATTCACTAAAACTACTTTTTCATATTGCAATAGAAAATTGGATAAGTTATGCTTTTCTAGTCTTAACACAACTATAATGATGCCCATTTACCATTATGAAAATGATTAAATAAGCTTTTGTTTTCTTCCAGCAGTCCAATTATCTGTTGTCTATCATAAACAGCTACTCCATGACTATTAAGTATAGCAACAATTTCTACTAAATCTTTTGCTTGAATATTTCCTAACTCTAATTGAATTACTTTATTATTCACAGTCAAATTTAGTTTAAAAAAGTCTGGATTAAAATCAATTGGACTAATTCTAACTTTTTTACGATATGTAATTTCAGCCTTAGTGATATTCTCAAATAAATATGATTTTGTATAAATTTTTTTGATATGTAATAACTGCATAAGTTTCATTACATCATTTGAACTATAACTTACCACAGTAATTCCGTTTTTATTAATCTGCCAATATCCACTAAAACATGTTGGTAAAGTAATAAAAATTCCCACCAAAATTATGAGTCCCAGTACCCACCAAGGTTGATAGCCAAATCCAGTCATAAATAATGACACTAAAATGACTAAAACTAGTCCTAAGATTACATGCAGAATGTTTACTTTATGTCCAACAGTTACACTTTTATCTGAGTTACTAAATCCTGAATTATTCGAAGGATAAAGTTGTTGTCCTGCAATCATTTCTTCGTTTGACTTCATGATATTCACACTTTCACAATTTAGCAGTAACCATTTTATTTGTATTTAATTATACTACGTCTTGTTTTTTTAGAAAGCGTTTTTCTTAGCAGTAACGAAGGATTTTTGCTGTTTAGTTGGACTTAGAATATAAAAGTGCTTTATTCAAATTGATAATAAAAAGCTAGTTTCAAGTAAATGTTGCAATTTGTTTCTATTTATACTAAATTGCCACCGGTCGTTTCCTGCACCACTTTTTGCAATTGCTTACTATATTCAGTCATGCCGATTAAGGAAAACTCTTCTATTTGCATTGCGCAATTATCTAGATAAACCTGTTTGGGATCAAAATGATAGTTAATAATGTTCTCTAAAAATAATAGAGTCATCTTATTAAAGCAGGTTAGCGGCTGAGTGTGAATTTCATGGGATTTTTCCACCAACTGCTTTGCTTCCTGGTACTTGCTTTTTTCCAGACACATACTAATCATATTGATTAATATTCCCAACACTATAAATTGTATATCGTCATTATCGCTATCTTTAAATTGCTGAAAAATTTTGTTAGTAATGATCATGTCACTGGCAAAATCATAAAAAAACATGCAGTTCAGGAAAATTTTGATAGTTTTCCAGTCGAAATTCTCTTCATTAAAGAATTTATTTTTTAGTTGCTGGATTTCTGCAGCACTCAATTTTTCTCTATTACCATCTATAAGAGCAAGGATCAAGTTCACACGTAGCATTAAATCATTTTTACTGGTAAGCCCGCTACCCGCGATGGCCTGCTTAATTTCTTTTAGGCGCTTAATATCAAAATTATAATAAGCCTCTGTCATTTGGGCAACAATCTTCTTTTTGAGATTATCTTTACTTTCAGCCTGGTAATCAAGTTGTTTAAAAAAACCTGCAATTTTAACGTGATTTTGCCGTAATAATTCAATTAGGTCTGCCGCTGAAATGCGCGTCAGGTCTTTTTCTATTTTAGAATAAAAAGAGGGGCTGATAACATCGCCAATCCATGCGCGTTGAGTTTTGCCAGCTTCTAAACGGTATTGTCTAAGTAATGCACCGATAGTCATAGTTTAACCTCATTAAATTTTTTCGTTTCATATATGACACTTTTATATTCACAATTTTAGCTTAAGTACAATTAAAAATAAAGAAAGCTAAAAAGGAGAAAAAATTATGACTATCTTTTTTAAAAATAAAGAATATCGCAAGTTTTCAATTGCCAGTATTTTATCCAGTGCTGGAGATATTTTATTCTATTTAGCGCTGATGACTTACGCTAGTCGGCTCAAAAACTATTCGCTGGCCTTATCATTAATTGCTATTTCGGAATCAGTTCCCCGACTGTTTTCCAGTGTTGGTGGCTATCTAGCTGACAGAACACAGAATAAATTTCAAAAAATAGTCTGGATGGCTATGATCAGAGGTGCGCTTTATCTACTGGTTGGTTTTCTTTTTAGCCAGAACATCGCCGGCTGGAATCTGGTAATTATGGTGATTATCATCAACTTTATTTCTGATACGGCCGGAACTTATTCTGGCGGACTGACCACGCCACTAATTATTAGTCTGGTTAAAAAGGATGAGATTGCTGAAGCTGAAGGCTTTACTAGCGGTGTCTCACAGGTAATTACTTTGATTAGTCAGTTTGTTGGATCAGGACTTTTGCTATTCATGTCATATTCTGCGCTGGCTGTAATTAACGGCCTGACCTTTATTTTGGCAGGCTTGATCTATTACAATATTGCTGGGAGTAAACGAAAAAAGGGCATTTCAACTGTAACACAAGAAGTCGATGATCGTGGCTTTTGGTCCACCTTGGCCTTAGCATTAAAGCAAGTTAAAAAGGCTAGTGGCTTAATTACTACCGTACTGGTAATCGCCGTTTTAAACGGAGTTCTCAGCACGATCGAGCCCCTGATTTCTATTGTCATTGCGGGCAATCGTCAGGTGATGGTCATCGGAACCTATAGTTTTACAATCGCGTTAATTGGCGCTATGGCAGGAATAGGCGCTGCCTTAGGCAGCATTTTTGGTACTAATTTATTTAAAAATGTTAGCCTTCATCTCATTATTATATTTGCCAATATTGCTGGTGCCAGTGTCATAATTGCTATTTTAAGTAAACAAATTTGGTTCTGTTTAATAACTTATTGTATCTTAGGCTTCTTTGCGGGAACTGCTACTCCAAAATTAACCCAGTGGATGGTAGGTGCAGTTGATCATAAAATTTTGGCGTCTTCTGTTGGTCTGATCAATACGATTTTATTAATTGCCAGTCCCTTAATGACAACTGCTTTTACTACCCTATCGGCTGCGACAAATGTACAATATTCTCTTTTAGGATTATTGATAGTCAGTGTTCTGCTTTTTGTTATTACTGGTGTAGTAATGAAAAAATCAGCCAAAAAAGAGGACTAATGGTTTTTCGGCTGGTAAATTCGCAGTTGCTTTTTGCCAGCATTTTTCTAAGCCAGATATAAAAAGCCATCAAGATAAATTGACTTGATGGCTTTGCTGGTTGTAAGTTAGCTCTTATTTATTGGAACTTTTTCTCAAACTGAAAAAGATAATCAGAATAAAGTTAATTAGTAGAGTGAAGCCTGTAGTCCAAAAAACAGTTGCGTAGTTGAACAGACCGGAGATAGTAGAGCCCATAAGTGACCCAAACACTGAACCGACCGCTTGAAAAGACTGATTATAGCTGAATATCCGACCAAAACTTTCGGCTGGAGTATTCAGCGTCAAAACTGTCTGTGCTGCCGGTAACATGGCGGCACTGGCAATTCCCAGCAGAAAGCGCAGTCCCGCCAGCAACCAAGGTGAATGTGTCAAAGCCATAGGTATAAAGAGGATCGCACCTACAAATAAACCAAGACGCAATATTTTTAGCGGACCAATTTCATCCATTTTATGCCCGATTTTGGAAGCCGCAAGTAGTGTTCCAAGACCTGGGGTTGCGGCCACAATGCCGGCTACAAAGGCAATGTTTTTACTGTTGGGCATCATTGACTTAACATATAAGGAAACAATTGGGTCAATTGACATATTAGCAGCTTGCACTAAGAGGGTAGTCACGAACATGACCACAATCAGCTTAACGTTAGGCAAAGACTGCATAATTTCTTTCATTGGCTTCATTTCTGCACGAGAAATCGGAGTAAAGTTTTCATGAACTAAGAATGTCGACCCTAAGAAGACGAGCACCATCAAGAAACCGGTGATGAAGAATGGAATGCGGTAGCCCCAAACGCCACCTAACCAGTTACCAAAGAAGTTTGACAAAACACCACCTAAAAGTGGTCCTACCAAGTTTCCTGCCGTTCCGGCGGTCATCATTTGACTCATCACCCAGCCGCTTTTTCTATGGGGTGTTTCTCCTGCGATTAACGCGGTAGCGTTATTAATATATCCGGAAAAAGCACCCTGAATAAAACGCATTACAATAATGTAAATGGCATTAGGAGCAAAACCGGTAGCAGTAATTGTTAGAGCCATGACCCCGGAAGCACGCATGCACATTAACTTACGGCCCTTTCTGTCGGCCAAGTTACCCCAATATGGCGAAACGATTGCTTGGGCAATAAAGGTCATAGCAAAAGCAAGGCCGGAATACATACTAATCTGCAGTTTACTATAGTGCCCCAGATCAGCGATAAATAGAGAGATAAAAGGCATGGTCATGGAATAGCCCATGCCCGTGATAAAGCAGCCAAGCCATAGAGTCACAAACGCTTTATGCCAGCCAGCTGGGAATTTGTTGGAATCTGTCAAAACTTCCTCGCTTTCTTTTTTAATATTTTTCTAAAAAATATGATATCTTTTATATTTTAGCACAATAAATTTGCTAAGAATTTGCTAAATAGCTGATATTTTCATATTAATCATGTTAGGATATTATTTCTGAAAGGAAGGGGTGCTGTTATGGGAAAAAATTCGCATTTAACTAGGCAGGAATATCGCGAAAAATACAATCAAAGGTCCCAGCTTCAAAATAAAGAAATGACGAAAACAGCACTCAGAGGGCATGACACTTCTCAGACTCGTGCCGATTATCGTCATTTAAAATTAAACTTCTGGGATATTTTTGCAGATCGACCGTACTTTGCGGTGGCCATTGTTGTTTTGGCTATTTTCTTAGTTATGGCTAAACTGTGGTGGCTGCTTGCTGGGCTGGTCGTTATTGTCGCAATCGGTATCTTTGTCATTGGTCGCAGCCACCATCCCGATCGCGTTCTTAG
The DNA here is from genome assembly GCF_945290125.1 of uncultured Lactobacillus sp. Classification (GTDB taxonomy): domain Bacteria; phylum Bacillota; class Bacilli; order Lactobacillales; family Lactobacillaceae; genus Lactobacillus; species Lactobacillus rizhaonensis. The sequence goes on from NZ_CALYQV010000069.1 coordinate 5,249, forward strand.
CCTGGAATTTAAAATGAAGTCCTCCAGAAAATTAAGCATGTTGCGGGCATTGCAATTTGGGGGCTCGATCATCATGTTTCTGGCTACTTACATGAAAAAAGTGGTAACAGTAAACTTTTCCACTGCTGGTTCAACCGATGGGTTACAGATTGTGCAGGGAATTTTATCTAATCGTGGCGGTATCTATGGTCAACAAGGATCATATTTCTTAAGCTTACTGAATACCTTAACTGGTGGACAACTTTGGGGAAAATATCGCTATGCTACTAATAGTGCCCAAATGATGAATAGCAGTGCTGGACGCTTAATTATCATGTGGATATTGCTTTTAATGATTGCACCTGCATTTTGCGTTTTAGCACAATTTTTCCGTGAACCATATTCACGCAATACGGCTTTAGCAGCTTCAATTGTGGCAACCATCAGTTTCGTATTAACTCCGCGCTTATTGAGTAAGTGGATTGTAGAATATGCAGTGGAAAATCGGATGGCAAGTGCTCAGGCACAAGCCGCTATTAGCGTTGGACCAATGGCTTACGTTGCAATTTTCTGTGCAATGTTAGTTTTAATTATTTCTATTTATCGGGTAATTAAAAAAGACAGGTTCGTCTAAAATAGTCTTCTCATAACATTTAACTTAAATAGCATTAATGCTGGCACCCTAGTGGTGCCAGTTTTTTTTGTGAAATTAATTTTTGAAAATGAAACAAATATCTCAAGTTGTGAAATACGTATTCACTTTCCTGGAAAGCGGATACAAAAAATAAGAAAGATGTTATAAATATAAAAGTAAGCTAGCTTAGAAAATAACAGCTCAAAATGAGCAGAGTGAATTAAAAGGAGAAAAATATGTCCCAAAAAGATAAACGCTATTCCGTAGTCATTGCAGGTGGAGGCAGCACTTATACACCAGGATTTGTTTTAAGCTTAATTGCAAACCAGAACAGATTTCCACTAAGAAAGCTGAAATTTTATGATAACGATGCCGAAGGCAAAAGAAAATTGGTGATGCATGCGCAATCATTATGAAAGAACGCGCACCGCAAATTGAATTTTCGTATACGACTGATCCTAAAGAAGCATTCACAGATGTTGACTTCGTTATGGGATCAATTCGGGTTGGTAAATACCACATGCGGGAGCTTGACGAAAAGATTCCGTTAAGATATGGCGTTAACGGCCAGGAAACAACCGGACCCGGAGGAATGGCATATGGTATGCGTTCTATTCCAGCTATTATTGAGATAATCGACTGGATGGAAAAGTACTCGCCAAATGCCTGGATGATTAACTATACCAACACGATAGCCATTGTTGCGGAAGCTTGTCGCAGATTAAGGCCAAATGCTAAAGTAATTAATATTTGTGATATGCCGGTAGAAATTATGACTAGAATGGCCAAAATTTGCGGCTTAAATGACTACCATGATCTTGATGTCAACTACTATGGCTTAAACCACTTTGGCTGGTGGAAGGAAGTCCGTGATAAAAAGACGGGCAAAGATTTAATGCCACTTCTTAAGAAGCACATATCTGAAAATGGTTATTGGGTCGGTGGTGAATTTGATAAGGAAACAGAGACCAGTTGGGCCGAAACTTTTAAAAAAGCTAAGGATTGCTATGCTCTTGATCCAGAAACTTTACCTAATACTTATATGCAATATTATTACTTCCCACAATATGAAGTAAAAAATGCAGACCCTAACCATACCAGAACTGATGAGATTCGTGAATACAGACAAAAAATAGTATTTGGTGAATGTGTCAGAATTGTCAAAGCTGGTACAGCTAAAGGAAATATCTGGGAGGCCAATGCCGAACATTCTAATTATATTGTTGATATTTGTCATGCTATTGCTTATAACACGCATGAAAAATTCTTTGCTAACATTCCTAATAACGGCGCTATTGCCAATATTGACTCTGATTCTATTGTTGAAGTACCTTGCTGGTTTGGAGCGGATGGAGTTCAACCTATGGCAACTGGAATGGCCGGCAGATTCCAAAAGGGATTGATAGAAGAACAACAAGCATGTGAAAAGCTGGTAGTTGATGCTTATGAACAACATTCATACACTAAGATGTGGCAAGCTTTTGCCCTTAATAAGACGGTTCCTGATGCTTCTGTAGCGAAAAAGATTCTTGATGACATGATCCCAGAAAACAAGCCACATTGGCCAGAACTTAATTAGTGATTGGGGATGATGTCTTATGATGCAGAAGTTTCAAAAGTTTGGTGCAGCAATGTTTGTACCAGTACTTTTGTTCTCGTTTGCTGGTATTGTAGTTGCTTTAGGCAGCTTATTTAACAACCAAGCAGTTTTCGGCTCTCTGGCAAATCCAGGGACAACTTGGTATTCAATTTGGGATACAATTAGTGCAGGTGGTTGGACAGTTTTTAAGCAAGAAGCTTTGCTTTTCGTTGTAGGTCTGCCAATTGGTTTAGCAAATAAATCCAGAGGTAGGGCTGCCATGGAAGCAGTAATTACCTACATGACTTACAACTATTTTGTTGGTGCGATTTTATCTCACTGGGGTGCGAGTTTTGGTATTCCTAACTTTGATAAAATCCAGATTGTGGAAAATTCCACTAATCACGGACTAACAGAAATAGCAGGTATTAAAACTCTGGACACTAGTATTATTGGTGCTCTAGTAGTTGCTGGTATAGTAATTTGGTTACATAATCATTATTTTGATAAGAAATTGCCAGAGTGGTTAGGAACTTTTCAAGGATCTACATATGTTTATATTTTAGGCTTTTTCCTTATGATTCCTCTAGCTCTTATAACCTGCTGGGGCTGGCCAAAAGTTCAGCTGGGTATAACAGGTATGCAACACTTTATTACTAACAGTGGCGTTATTGGAGTGTGGATTTATAATTTTCTTAATCGTATTTTAATTCCAACTGGACTCCATCATTTGGTGTATATCCCGTTTCAGTACGGTCCTGCAGTTGTTGCAGGTGGATTACAACCTTATTGGCTAAAACATTTAACTAAATTTGCGTTAAGTACACGTCCGTTAAAGCAACTGGCTCCTGAAATGGGCTTCCAACTGTGGGGTAATGAAAAAGTATTCCTTGCTCCGGTAATTTGTTTAGCGTTTTATGCGACAGCTAAAAAAAAATAAAAAGAAGCAAACTTCAGCTTTGTTAATACCAGCAGCTTTGACTTCATTCTTTGCTGGAATTACTGAGCCAATTGACTTTACCTACTTGTTTGCTGCTCCGGTTTTATGGATCATTTATTCCTTACTTTCAGCTACTATGAACACTATTATGTTCAGTTTTGGTGTTGTTGGTAACTTTATATTTGGCAGCATTGATATGGCGGCAGAAAACTGGATACCACTCTGGGCCAATCACTGGCAAACATTTCTAGTACAATTTACAATTGGTATTATTTTTGCAATTCTTACCTTCTTCATTTTTAAATTTATGATTGTTAAGTTTGATTATGCAACTCCAGGAAGGGAAAAAGATGACGAAGATGTACATCTACTAAATAAAAAGGAATATCAAGCTAAAAAAGAATCAGCTGCTGGCGCAACAACTACCGCGCAGTTATCTAAAAAAGAGAAAGAAACTGATCCATACGTTGAAAGAGCAACGGCCTTCTTAGATTTACTAGGTGGAAGTTCCAACATTAAAGAGTTAAGTTCTTGTGCGACCAGACTACGTGTCACAGTGGCAGATCCTAATAAGATGGGCTCTGATGCTCAGTTTAAGGCAGCTAAGGCCGTTAATGTTGTCCATCACGGCAAAGCAATTCAGGTTATTGTTGGCTTAGATGTTGCTCAAGTACTTGAAGCAATGCAGGAACTAAGAAAGCAGGATAACAAGCAGGATTAAGATATTTCTAAAGCGCTTATTAGGTATAAAGCAGTTAATTGTATATATTTTATATATAAATGTAACTTTATATGGAGCGTTGATCAATGTCAAAATTAGAATATTTAGTCTATCAAAATAGTGGTAAATTGAATGATTCTGAAATAAGGGTCATTCAATTTATTATAAATAATGCAAAAGCGTGTAAAGGATTAAGTCTTACTGAACTTGCTCGCAAATTATACGTTTCGCGTTCGGCGATTTTCCGGTTATGTAAACACTTGGGCTTGAGCGGATATAATGAATTGAAATTTTACTTAAATGAAGTCGTTCAGGAAAAAGAGCAAAATAATATAAGTAAAGTAGTACCTAACAATTTTGATGCAAACGTAATAAAGGAAATCGAAAATTTACATAAAAATTTTAAGGTTCTTAAATTAGATGAATTTTACAATGAGCTAAGTAATGCTAAGCATATTTATATTTACTCTACCGGCTGGATCCAACAGATGTTGTCTGATTATCTTTCTCACGAGTTATTACTTTTTGGCATTTCATCAATAGTTTTGCCAGCTGCTGTCAGTGAACTGGAAATGGTAGGGAAAATTGCAGAAAAAGGCGATATGCTCTTTATTATTTCTTACACAGGCAATAATAAAGAAATTAACGATGAACTGGGTAAGTTTGAGATGGTTAACAACAAATTGCGTTATGTCTCCTTTACCGACCTAAAGCAAAATAAGCTTGCTTCGCTTTCCGACCATAATTTTTACTATCCGACTGTAAAATTTTCATCTAGCAATAATGTTTCATTTATACTGGCTTATACTTTAGTTGATTTCATCATAAATAAGTTTGG
>NZ_CALYQV010000070.1 GCF_945290125.1 uncultured Lactobacillus sp.
TAACATATTAAATACGCAAATGTGGGGCAACAAAACAAAAGAGAATAATTTTATCAAAAAAAGGACCTGAAAAATGCGGTTTGAATTTTGTTAAAAGGTGGTGATTAAAGAAATGCTTTTTCTGTTCACAAATATCTTTATTTTATTTAAATTTTTATAAATGGTATGCCGCATCCGAGAACTTTATATCTTAGAGACGACTTTTATGCATATCCGTTAGCTAGAACACTGCTTACGACCAAGTGAATTTGGAAACTAAAAAGTCGCTAGTCAAAAAAATAGCGCACATAATGCTCTTCGCCATTCAAGTTTTCCTATTTTCGAATCTGAACAATCTTTTCAATAATCATTTCCACAAAGAGTGAAACTAGTGATTGCGTATCAATTGAAGAATTATAAACAAATGCTTTACCCGGCAATACAATGCAGTGTTTAAACTGCTTTCTTAGCGGAGTATCAGGATTAAAAGTTATAAGATAGGTTTTTTTAAGCCGATGCAATGTTTCCGAAAGGTATTTCTTTATAGAAGTTTCATCTCCGCTTACTGAAAATAAAACAAATGCATCGCTATTTTCCATTAGCCCACTCCAGTGGGAAGCTGTAACATAATTGTCGGTATAAAAACTGGGCTTATTTAAGTCATGCAAGCCCATCGCCAATTGCTTGGCCGGAATACTTGAGTAATAAATGCCCATCAGAAAGCTCTGACGAGCTTTTAACAAGTCATTGGCCAAGTTCTCTAACTCAGTTTTATCAATATTCTTAAAATCAGAAACAGCTTTAATATATTCTTTTAAAAAAGTCGATTTATTGTTCCCAGAATAATCCTGCTGCAATAAAAAGTTCTTTAACTGAAATTTAAATTCCTTAAAACCATCATATCCTAATTTTTTACAATATCTTTGAACTGAAGCAATTGAAGTTTTAGAATCGGTAGCTATTTTTTGGATAGTTAGCAGTTGAATATGCGTTGGTTGCTGCAAAACAACTTCATATATTTTCTGATCAGATTTAGACAAAATATCATTTTTGGGTTTTAAAAAGTCTTTTAATTTCATGCTTTTCTCCTTTATATGATAATTTTATCACTTTTTTTGGATTTTTTATAATTGGGTATTGTAAGCGATAACACTCCGTGCTAATATAACGATGTAAAAAATATCATTTTTCATGTTAAAATTATCATTAATTGAAATATTCTATAAAGGAGAATTCACATGGACTACCATAATCTAGCTAAAGAGATAGTAGAAAATGTTGGTGGAGCAAAAAATATTAAAAGTGTCACTCACTGTATGACGCGTTTAAGATTTTCTCTAAAAGATGTCTCAAAAGCAAATAAAGACGCTTTAGACGATCTTGATGCTGTACTGGGCGTTGTATATGCTGGCGAGCAGTATATGGTTATTTTAGGATCAAACTTAATTCCAACATATAATGCCGTCGTTAAAGATTACGACTTGACAACTGAAAAACCAATTGATGAAAATCTTGATGCTCCCCAAAACACCAAATGGACCTGGAAAAACGCGGGGAGCAAGATAATCGATTTTATTCAGGCTTCGGTAACGCCAATGATTCCTGGTTTAATTGCTGGCGGCATGTTTAAAGTTGTGTTAATACTCATTACCACGTTTATTAATCCAGACTTTGCAAAAACATCCAGCTATATGCTGCTATCAGCAATCGGTGACGCACCGTTTTATTTTATGCCCGTAGTTGTTGCATATGGTGCTGCAACTAAACTAGGAGGAACACCGGCATATTCAATGATGGCAACAGCATCGCTTCTATATCCCACTTTCCATGACTTAGTGAACCAGTTAGCAACGAACCCTCATCTCGCTTCGCCGACATTATTTGGTTTGCCCGTAAAAATACTCAACTATGGAACTTCGCTGCTACCTGCCCTCCTGATTTCCATCGTAGCTTACTTTACGGAAAAATACTTAAACAAAATTGTTCCCGGCATATTTAAGTCAATCTTTGTCGGAATGGGAACTATTTTTGTATCAGGTTCTTTAGGTTATTTAATACTTGGACCTTTAGGAAACTATCTAGGTCAAATTATCGCTTCAGTTGTACTATTTTTAAGCAGAACAGTTGGACCACTTGCAGTAGGTTTATTGGCAGCTGTTTTGCCTTGGTTGGTAATGACGGGAATGCACACGGTTTTATCACCTTTCATGCCCCAACTTATCAGCAATCCTGGCTATGATCCAATTCTGCGGCCAGCTTACCTCTTGCATAATATGTCTGAAGGCGGAGCAAACATCGGTGTTGCTTTAAAAACAAAGGACGAGAAGTTAAGAAGCCAGGCTTGGTCACTAGCTGTCGGAGCAATTGTCGCCGGAGTCACAGAGCCTTCACTATACGGTATTAATTTAAAATACCGCAAACCAATGTATGGCGTTATGGCTGGTGGATTTGCTGGCGGCGTAGTTGCCGGCTTACTTGGCGCAAAAGCCTACATCATGGGTTATTCGAACATTTTAGCCTTGCCGATTTTTGGCAACACCATTATTGCCATCGTTGCCGGAATCATTACTTCAATTGTTGTGGCAGCGGTCGTAACCTATGTATTAGGCATCGATGAAAAGAAAACCACGCCAAAAGTCACTGAACCAGTTCATCAAACTTTTGCAGATGACGAAATTGTTGCAGTCGCCGATGGACGTATTGAGCCCTTAGAAGACGTGGCTGATAAGGCATTTTCCTCTGGCGCATTAGGCAAAGGCATAGCTTTTATACCTAAAGGAGACTTTATATGTGCACCCGCAAATGGTAAAGTAACCGCCCTGTTTCCAACCGGACATGCTTTTGGCGTGACCACAAAATCGGGCGTAGAAATTTTAGTACACATCGGCATTAATACTGTGGAATTAAACGGAAAAGGGTTCGATGTTTTGGTTCACCAAGACGACGAAGTTCGTGCTGGTGAACCAGTAATCAGAATAAATCGCAAGCTAATTACTGATGAAGGATTTGATATCACGACAATGCTAGTAATTACTAATAACCATAATGAACACATCGACCTGATAAGTTCTGGTGATGTATCAGTCGGAGATATATTAAATAAAGGAGAAAACTAAAATGACTAAAGAACTACCAAATGATTTTTTATGGGGTGGTGCCACTTCAGATTTTCAGTATGAAGGTGGATATAATGAAGACGGTCGCGGGCTTTCAACTCATGACTTTGAGAGCAATGGTTCTCCCGAGCATCCTCGTCATCACACTATGATGCTGCCTGATGGAAAACTCATAAATCCTAAAAGTTCTTTCATGGATGCCGAAAGTGTTCCTAAAAATGCCAAACCGGTTTTGCTAAAGGACCAATATTACCCGAGTCATCAAGCCGTTGACTTTTATCACCATTACAAAGAAGACATTAAACTGATGGCTGGAATGGGCTTTAACGTTTATCGCTTCTCTATTTCCTGGAGCAGAATTTTTCCTAATGGTGATGAAACAGAGCCAAATGAAAAAGGACTTCAGTTTTATGACAACGTCCTAAAAGAGCTTGAAAAGTATCATATTCAACCACTAATTACAATTTGTCATGATGAAATGCCAGTTCACTTGGCTGAAAAATATGATGGCTGGAATTCCCGAAAAGTAATAGATTTTTATGTCAATTATGCCAAAACTTTGTTTACTTATTTTGGCAAAAGATGCAAATATTGGCTGACCTTCAACGAAATTAATGCTGTAAGAGGCTTTGGTCCAACGGGAGTTCACGAATCCACTGGTAAAAACAGATACCAAGCAGCTCACAACATGTTTGTTGCCTCCGCAAAAACAGTTCTCTTAGGTCATAAAATGATGTCAGGAAGTCAGTTTGGTGCCATGTACGCGCTAAGCGCTTGTTACCCTGCCACCTGCAAGCCGGAAGATGTTTTTCATAATTTAGAGCAGCAAAGAGAAAATTGGTACTTTGTCGACACAATGGGTAGGGGTTATTATCCCCGTTATGCAGATTTAATTTTGCAGCATCATGGAATCAAAAATCTGGCCCAGATTGCCATGGAACCAGAAGATAAGCAGATTCTCAGGGACGGACAGCTCGACTACATTTCTTTTAGTTACTATCGTTCCAATCTCTCAAAGGATGGAGATAAATGGTTTAACGTAGGCGGATCATCTAATCCTTACTTAAAAGAATCACCTTGGGGCTGGGGATTAGATCCACTAGGCTTAAGATACACAATGAATTTAATTTACGATCGCATTCAAAAACCGATATTTATCGTTGAAAATGGCCTCGGTTCAATTGATCACCCAGACGAAAATGGCAATGTGAATGATGATTATCGTATTGATTATTTGCAAGAGCATTTATCCGCTATGGCTGATGCAATCAATATTGATAAAGTTCCTTGTCTCGGCTACACAATGTGGGGTCCAATAGACCTAGTATCGCTTTCAACGGGCGAAATGAAGAAACGGTATGGCTTTGTTTATGTTGACATGGACGATCTCGGAAACGGAAGCTTAAAGCGAATTCCTAAGAAATCGTATCAATGGATGAAACACGTCATCGAAACTAATGGCAAAGCATTAGATGAATAAGAAAAAGCGTGCTTTATAAAGTAAATCCCCTCAGTTGGACTAAATCCAATTCAGGGGATTTTTTTAATTAAACCTAGAATTCAGGGCAAACTAAAAGGCTTCATCCCGAAATAAAAACGGAATAAAGCCCCACAAAATAGATGAGCCGAAATTAGCCTCCTGATTTAAGAACAAACTTCACAAGCGGATTGGTTCTCGAAGTTCACCTTCATTACTAATCAACCTTAAAAAGCAAATTGTACAAAGCTCCATAAAGATTTGCATCATTTTTAAATTTAGCCGGTACAATTTCTGGCTTGGTTAAAGTTGAACCGATAACCGGGTTTAGGTTGTTAACCAGTTGATCATAAACCAGATTTATTCTTTCAATCAAAATTGGTTGAGAACTGATTCCACCACCAATCGCAATTTTGTTTAAGTCCACAACTGTTTGCAGGTTTAAAATCAAAGACGCCAGATTTAAACAATACTGATCAAAAATTGCCACCGCTTCAGGGACTTGTTTTTTAATTGCTTCAAAAGCGTGCAGACCATCATTTTTGTTAGCATAATCAAGTTTTTGGTTAACCTCGCGAACAAAACGAACAGCTGATCGAAGCGTGCCAATACTCCCCTGCATGTTTTTAGGATGAGATATATCATTGATCATCAAACTAATTTCTCCAGCCTGAAAATGTGCCCCATGCAATAGGTGACCGTCAACAATTATGCCGCCACCAACGCCAGTACCTAAAGTAATGGTTGCGCAATTTTTTTCGCCTTTAAGGTTGCCCAACCAGTTTTCGGCGAGAACAGCTGCCTTGCCGTCATTAATTATGGTAACTGGGAATTTTTTGCCTTGATAAATTTTTCCAAAATCTATTCCATCAAGATATAGAATCGCACCACCAAAACGAATCTTAGTTTTTTCAATCTTACCTGGCGCGCACATTGCTAATCCACTGATATTTTGAGAGTGTTTCGCGACAATTTGGTCAATTTCGCTGAGAAACTTCTGTTTATTATCCGGAGTACTTATTTTTCCCTTTTCAATAATCTGACCAGATTCTTTAATATGCGCAAACTTAATTTCAGTTCCGCCAATGTCAATGCTCAAATAACTTTTCATATTTCCCCTTCAGATAGATGATATCGAGATAATAACGCTAATCTTAAAACGTTATTTTAGAACATTACCGCAAACTTTTCACTTTTTTATCTACAACCAGAACAGCTTTTCATCTGCTCAAAATTTTAAAATATCGGGTCGTTTTACTTCACGCAATTGCTTTTTTTATTTTTGACTAACTATTTCCTTAACCGCGACACGGCCGGAATAGATACAGTAGCCCGCTTCAGACCCAGGAACATTTACCCCATAAGTATCGCCAACCAATACTGCAGAAGCATCAGATCCAATAGCATACAAATTATCAATTTTGCGACCCTGATCATTTAGAACTTCATTTTTGCGGTTTACTCTTAAACCGCCCATCGTGCAATAAGCTCCGACGCCTAATTCAAAAGCATAAAATGGTCCTTTTTTAACAGAATATAGGTAGTTGGCTGGTTTTTCAAAATCTTTATCCTCGCCAGAAGCGACCAGCTCATTGTAAAGCTTAATTGTCGCTTCCAGTTCAGGCAGGTCCAGCTTTTTAGCTAAATCGCCAACCGTATCTGCTTTAGTTAAAAATGAAAGATTGTTTGCTTCTGCTTCTTTAATCATGCCTTTTAATTGGTCAAGTCGAGTCCGTTCAGACAAAGGCTTTAAACTTCTTGGCAATTTGTTTTCCGCAAATTCGTTAATTGTTGCCTGATCTAAAATTGCATAGACTTTTTCTTGTCTGATAATTGCGTTACCAGCATGAGCCCAAATTCTAAATACACTTTCATCAACGAATCGATTTCCTACTTCATTTACCCATAGTGGAGCCATTTCACAACTGGCAATTCCAATATCGGTTTTCCAGAATTTAAAGGCAGGAACAGAATCCTCCTTGATTTGTCCGCCGAACATCATTGCCATGCCCAAGCCAAATTTCTTGGCGCCAGCTTCCCAAGCGAGTCGAAGTCCTGTTCCATCGCTTTTACCGGAATTCATCGGTACAATTCGATTCGAGTTCGAATTAAAATATTTAGTTAGCATTTCTCGATTATTTAAATACCCGCCTGTTGCTAGAATTACGGCCTTGGCTTCAATCTTCTGGATCTTTTTACTGGCAAAATCTTCGACAAACACGCCAGTAATTTTTCGCTTCTGATCCTGCAGCAACTCAGTAACAGCAGACGAAGTAATAAATTCAACGCCCCGCTTTTTGGAATATGGCTGCATGGCATCATGAATAGCATGATTCCCCAGACCTTCAAAAAGATGCCAGGTGTTCAGTCCTGCTCCCAAAGTAGCAACACCTTTAAATTTGACTCCTAATTTTTCTAACCATTCAACATTGTTAGCTGATTCGTTAATATAATCCTTCCAGATTTGCGTATCCGCTTCAAAATGAGAAAATTGTTGTTCATCGTGCAAGAGATCAACCCCAGATATTTCAATACCTTGATTTTTTTGCATTTTACTGCCAATAGCAAAAACACCTTCAACGTAGTTTCCTGAACCACCAGTTGTTCTTCCCTTTTCAATTACTAAAGTTTTTAAACCTTTACTTGCTGCCTCAGCAGCTGCTGCCTGACCTGATAAGCCAGAGCCGATAATTACTAAGTCATATTGTTTTTCTTTTGCTAACATTGTATTGCCTCACTTATTATTGTTAAATATCTATTATTTATTTTCTTGAAAAACGCTAACAATGTTAATATATAGATAACAGTAAACATTGTACAATTAGTATTTAGATTTTTAATCATTGTGAAGAAGCAATAATTAGTAAAATGGACGAAAAACTGCTACACCAAATTTTATTGACAGTTGAAGAAGTAAAAACAGTAAGCGAATTAGCAAATCGACTTTATTTAAGTCAACCGTATGTTAGTCAGTTGATCTCGAAAGCCGAACAGCATTATCACGTTCAACTGGTAAACCGTAAGAAGATTCCAATTTCATTGACTCTAGCTGGTAAAGAGCTGGTTAAAGGAATGGAAAGAATTATTAACGACCGTAAACAGATTGAACAAAACCTCGAACAGTATTCTTTAAAGCGACAGTCTCTTATTAAAATTGCCTTGACGCCAATTTGGATTTCGAGTAAAACTTCTAAACTGATTGCTGAACTACAACAAAGTTTTCCTAACATTCAATTTGAAATTTATCGTGTTTTTACCTCGGCTGATTCTGTTAAAATGCTTGAAAACAGGAGCGTAGATATTTTTTGGGGCGCACTGCTTCATGATCAAGGTCTCATATCAACATACTTATATCGTTCAGCAGCATGCATAATCATTCCTCCCTCTCATCCCTTATATGAAAAAGACCAAACAGAAATTCAGTTTTCATCTTCAAAGTTTAACCAGCTTAATGGCAGTGAAATGGTAGCCCTAACGGACAACTCAGCTTTTCAAAAAATGTTGATCACCTTTTCGAAGATGACGGCATTAAATTCAATAAAAAGATTAAAGTCAACGACTTTATCGGAGCTGGTCAACTTGCACTTGATGGTTTTGGAATAACGGTTACCTTAAATGATGTTCTTGATTATCTCCATAAAGACGACAGAAAATACAATATAATGCAAATCCCTACAACTATTATTAACTTAGATGTGGGAATTAGCATTAATGAAGATTCATCGGCACAAGTTAAAAGCATTGCTAAAAAGCTCTGCGATATTTTGATTGATCACTATTAAATGATATGACACCCAAATTTGTCGTAAACTCGGGGATCACATCAAAAAACAATGCCCTTTCAAATTTATTTAATGGCAGATGAATTGATTTATTTTTTAATTCTTTTAGTAAAGAAATTGCCTGCATACATAATAATTAATGGCACAAAAATAGCTATATATGTATCATTTATACCAAATGGATCTCCCAATGAGTACCATACCGTCGTGAATATTGTTGTACCTATTAAAGCAGTATTTGCTACCTTTGTATTGTTAAAAGCTGGCAGGTAAAATGCAAGTACGGCCACAATAGCAATAGATACACGTAGTGCTTTTGCAAAAAATGACAAAGCTAAAATATTAGGAGAAATAAACATAAAAACTAAAGGAAACAATCCAACTATTATTGAAATTACTTTAGTTACATGTAACTGCTTGGTTTCGTCAGGCCGCCAATGGGGCACGTAGAAGTCATTAACAATTAAGGCAACTATAGCTAATGAACAGGCACTGACTCCGATAAATACACTAGCTAATAAGCCTATAGCACTGATACATGCAAAAATTATATTCATTTTACCTAAAAATACTGGCAAAGCATATAAAGGATTTAAATGAGGAAAAAGTGCTTTAGCATAAACTCCAATTAGTCCTAATGCTATACCAAATGGCACTACTAAAATGGCGGCTAAAAAAGATGCTTTCTGAGCATTTTTTGCCGAAGAAGTCGATGATACCGCTTGAGCAATAAATTGCGTTGAAAATACTGCACCTGTAGAAGTAAGTATCCAACCTATAATAGTGGACCAGCCGATTTTTCCTGCAGGACTAAAATAAAATTTGGGCAAATTTTTTACTGGATTACCAGTTTTATGGGATAAAACCAAAGCTGTAGCTAATATAATTAAAACGCAGCAATATTTTGCAAAAGTGTGAATCATAGTCGTCTTGGCTACACTTTTCATACCACCAATACTAAAATACACTTTACTTACTACAGCAATTATGATCATTGACGGTACTAAATTGGTTCCTAAAATTTCATGTAACACACTTGCACCACTAAAGTACGTGTTTAAATTAAGCATCAGCATAGCATAAATCATTATGATGGAAACGATCATTTGTGTTGAGCGTCCATATTTTTGTTTAATAGCGCCTGAAATTGTAAAACTACCTGTTTTATATAATTTCTTTACAAAAAAGCAGCCATACATTATAAAGCCTATAGCTGCTGCAAAAACGGACCACGCAGCAGCAAAGCCACTGGTAAATGCTCTTTGAGCTGTTCCCACCACAGCCATGATCCCATTGTAATTAGAGAAAATCATCACCGCCACTACAAAGTATGGTAATGACTTACCACCTTGCATGAAATCC
>NZ_CALYQV010000071.1 GCF_945290125.1 uncultured Lactobacillus sp.
GATTTTATTGGAGGATTTTATGTCAAGATATACAGGTCCAAGTTGGAAACGTTCCAGAAGATTAGGAATTTCACTTTCAGGTACTGGCAAGGAGCTTAGTCGCAGAAACTATGCCCCTGGTCAACACGGTCCTAATTCACGTGGTCGTTTATCAGAATATGGTGAACAATTACATGAAAAGCAAAAGCTACGTTGGATGTACGGTTTAAATGAACGTCAATTTAGAACTTTGTTCAAACGTGCTGGTAAGATCCGTGAAGGTGAACACGGTACTAACTTTATGGTTTTGCTTGAATGCCGTTTAGACAGTATTGTTTACCGTTTAGGATTGGCTACTACTAGAGAGCAAGCTAGACAATTAGTTAACCACGGTCACATCACTGTTGACGGCAAACGTGTTGATATTCCTTCCTATGAAGTCAAGGTTGGTCAAACCATTGGTCTTAAGGAGAAGTCAAAGAACTTGCAACAAGTTAAGGATGCACTTGAAGCAGTTGTATCCCGCCCATCCTTTGTTTCATTTGATGACAACAAGGTAGAAGGTTCACTTGTTCGCCTTCCAGAACGTGATGAAATGGAACCAGAAATTAATGAAGCTCTAGTTGTTGAATACTACAACAAGTTACTTTAATTTCCATGTTTTTACAAAACCCCTTTCCTTCTTGGAGAGGGGTTTTTGTTACCCGAAGGGAGTACCAATCAATGACAGAGGATTTAAATACCAGAGTTTCAAATGCTGCTCAAGGAATCACACCCCAAACAAAACCGGATGAGCGCAGAAGATTTTTAGGGTCTCTTCGCGAACGAGTTTTAGTCAGAATGACCAATGCCGAAGTGCAAGATCCTAAATTAGCCAACCTATTTTTACGCCACTTTAAAGATTATATTGGTTACAATATCCTGATTAATGGCAATTTACACGATAAGATTGTTGATCAAGTGGAAACAAGTTGTGGCAAATACGAGATTTCTTTTACTATCGTTAACAATGAAACAGCAAAAACGGGTCCGAATGACTCTGCAATCTTAGTCGTAGCTGCAAATGCAATTAACAAAATGCGCATTGAAATAAGTCAAGTGTATCCACCCGAGATCCCCCAAGAATTACTTACTAGTGACAAAACTAAAAAAGCTGGTTTTTGGCATCGGCTTTTTCATGGAGACAATTAAATGAAACCATTAGCTTACAGAATGAGACCAAAAACATTAGATGAGGTAGTCGGTCAGGATCATTTAATTGGCCCTGGAAAAATTATTCGCCGGATGGTCGAAGCCAAAATGTTATCCTCGATGATTCTTTACGGTCCCCCGGGAATAGGTAAAACAAGTATTGCCAGTGCCATAGCTGGTTCCACCAAATATGCTTTTCGCCAGCTTAACGCTGCAACAGACAGCAAAAAACAGCTGGAGCAAGTAGCCGCGGAAGGAAAATTGAGTGGCACGGTAATATTGCTCCTAGACGAAATTCATCGCTTGGATAAAACCAAGCAGGACTTTTTATTACCTCTTTTAGAATCCGGTCAAATTATTTTAATCGGTGCGACAACTGAGAATCCGTATATAGCAATCTCCCCCGCTATTCGTTCCCGCTGCCAGATTTTTGAATTAAAGCCTCTGGCAAAAGATGATGTCAATAAAGCAATTGATCGGGCGCTTAAAGATTGTGAACATGGTTTGGGTAAGTACAATGTTAAATTGACTTCAAACGCAAGGGAATTATTAGTGCAAAATGGCAACGGCGACTTACGGTCAACATTGAATGGTCTCGAACTTGCAGTCCGCTCAACGAAACAGGAAATGATAGCTGCCGGTAAAAAAGATGAAACAGAATTAATCATTGATCAAGATGAAATGGCCAATTCTATCCAGCTGCGTAATCAAAACTTCGATGCTAAGGGCGATGGACATTATGATCTGGTTTCTGCTTTTCAAAAATCAATTCGTGGCTCTGATACAGATGCAGCCTTGCATTATTTAGCTCGACTAATTGAGTCTGGTGATTTAATAGCTATTTGCAGGCGCTTGAGTGTAATTGCATATGAAGACATTGGCCTTGCAAATCCTGCAGCCGTTCAGCATGCTCAAATAGCTATTCAGTCTGCAAAGAGACTCGGTTTCCCTGAAGCGCGGATACCTTTAGCTAACGCTGTAATTGAACTGGCACTATCGCCTAAAAGCAATAGTGCAATCAGTGCTATTGATCAGGCTTTGGCTGATGTAAAAAACAAGGACTATGGCAATATACCTCCTACTTTAAAAGATACACATTATAGTGGTGCTGCAAAATTAGGTCATGGTAATGGTTACATTTATCCTCATTCTTATGTGAATGACTGGGTTCCACAGCAGTATTTACCTGATAAACTCATTGGCACACGATATTTTCAGCCTAAAGGAAATTCTAAAATAGAAAAAGGATTTAAAAAACAATACGAAACTTTGCATGAACTGCAAAAAAAGGGACTAAAATAATTAGTTATCCATAGGAAATATTTTAGTATATACTGGCTGAAGATTTTTTTGAAATCAGCCCTTTTATTTTAATGTTGCACAAAATAATCAGTACATTGATAAAATTAATTCATTCAGGAGCTTAAAAGCTAGCCTAAGAAAAAGCACCCTTTCATATTTCTGCCTTGACAAAACTTGTGATGCTTAGTAGTATAATAGTTGATCTGAGTTGATCGACTAGCTCAATTGTATAAGGTTGACCGGTCAAACATAAGACATGTGAGATAGTAAATAACTTTCGAATCGGAAAACTATCTTCAAAGATAGGATCCATATTCGTTGCGATACATCTCATTTTTTGAACACTGCGGGTTCAACAAGCATTGTTTTGCTATGTTTCGACGACTCGGATTTCTTGAGAAATTTAGAAAGCGGTCTGCGGACCGTTTTTTGTTTGGAGATTTTATGGCTATTAAAATTGTTATTCTAATTTACCTGGCAGTATTGCTATTGACTGCATTTTACTTATGGCATAATCGGCACAGCCATTTTCTAATATACAATAGTAAAAATATTTCTAATTTTAGTTCTCTAATGTCTTGGACAGCTATTATTTTAATTTTAGAGACTATTTTGGGTTTATTTTTAGTCTTCCAGAAAAATAAATACTTAAATCTTATTACTTTAATTCTTAGCAGCATTACTATCCTAATTTTTAGTCTTTTACTTAATCAAAAGGATGATTAACCGGACTAAAGTTTGGTAAAATAGTGGTAAGAGAGGTGTTTTAAATGATGAAACAATATCACCGTATTCAAGTCGCAGTTGATGGCTCAAAAGAAGCTGATTTAGCTTTTAAAAAAGCTGTCGCTGCAGCTAAGCGAAATGAAGCTGCTTTGGAAATTTTACATGTCATTGACACCAGATCCTTCCAAAATGTTTCTAGCTTTGATTCAGAAATGGTTGAACAAGTATCAAACGATGCTAAAGAAAAATTGCAAAATTACTACCAGCAGGCTACAGAAGCTGGAGTAAGTGAGGTTCACTATTCAATTGAATTTGGGGCTCCTAAAGCAATTATCGCCCACCAATTCCCTAAAAAGCACCAGATTGATTTAATCGTATTAGGAGCTACAGGTCTGAACGCTGTTGAGCGTATATTAATCGGCAGTGTTACCGAATATGTTACTAGAACTGCAGATTGTGATGTGCTAGTTTGTCGCTCTAACGAAAATTTGAGTAATTAAAAAAGAGCATTTCAGTTGAAATGCTCTTTTTGTGTATTAATAAATTAGAAGTCGCCTGCTTGACTGAACATATAGTCTTTATTATGAAATTTCATGGACAAAATCATACCAATACCGATCATATTACCAATTAAGGCTGATCCACCTTGAGAAATAAAAGGCAATGGAATACCAGTTAATGGTAGCAGATCAATACTCATACCAATATTTTCAAATACATGGAAGAGTATCATCATGATGACACCAGTAGAAATGTAAGAATAAAATGCGTTTTTTGTATCAAAAGTGATCCGTACCATTTGCACTATCAAGTATAAGTAAAGCAAAATGATTGCTACACTCCCGATGAAGCCAAATGATTCCCCTATCACCGAATAAGCCATATCTGAGCCTCGTACCGGCACATAAACACTTAGTTTACCAAAACCGTTGCCGAATATTTGCCCAGAACCAATCGCTTGCATACTTTGCCACAATTGATACGCAGCTTTTGACGTGTCATTAGATGGATTCAACCATGACATAATGCGTCTAAATTGGTAAGGCTGAAAGAAATGACTTAGATAAGATTGACCATTTGGTGTAGTAACCATATAAATAACTACGAGCCCTAGTACAAAGACAGCCGCAAACATTGGAGCAATTATTTTCCACGAAATACCAGACACCAGCACAACGCCACCAACAATTGCAATGAAGACCAGCATCGTACCAAAATCATTTTGTAATTTTAAAAGCACAGCAATCGGTAGCAGCCAAGCCAACATTTTACCAATTAAAATCCAATCATTTTTAATCGTATGTGTAAACTTGTCATTATGTTCACGCACAACCCGGGCCAGCATCAATATAAAAGCTGGCTTCATGACTTCTGATGGCTGAAAAGAAATTGGCCCTAGCTTAAACCAGCTTTTGGCGCCAGCATCTGCTGCTATACTGCGGTTGTAAAAGAACAAAACCGCAATTAAAAGTAAGATACCGAGTCCATAGACATATGGCGCAATACGATATAACTGTTCAGCGTCAAATTGAATTACAAAAGCAACTGCGGCAATCGAAATAATATACCATAATCCTTGCATTGCCACCGCCCTAACTGGGCTTCCCATATGACTGGGATCATCAATTGCCGCAAAATAAATGGAATAAAGGCCCACAGCTGCCAATATGAGCACAGGGACAACAATATTCCAGGCAATTCGATCAAACAGATTGGTTTTATTTTGTACTTTGACCATTAATCAATCACAACCTATTATTTTTCATGCAAAGCGAAGTATGAAAGCAAATCATTAATACTGCTTTCCAAACTTTTTGCATACAAGACGCTATTTGTTTTGCCAGTTGTAGCCCGATAACGACCAGCAATTTTTTCAATCACGCCAATAGATTTTTTCTGAGGAATTACTACTTCCCAGGTTGGGTTTTGTTTACCCTTAATTTCATTAATTTCCACATTAATATTTTCTGGTTTTTTTGACATAAATACTCCTATTTTGTATTAGGATGGAACTTTTTTGCAATAATCTCATCTTCATATTGTTCTGGATGCGGATTGCGAAAAATTGTAAATTTATTTGGTACCGGATCAACACCACCGCGCATAAAAGGATTACAGCGTAATATACGTGAGATTCCCATAATAAGTCCTAAAAGAGGACCAAATTTAGTTAAAGCGTCAATCATATAAGTCGAACACGTCGGATAATATCGGCACGATTTTGGTAAAACAGGAGAAATAAACTTCTGGTAGATTTTAACCAAACAAATCAAAATTTTACGCAAATCTAGCCTCCCATGATCAGTGACGCTGATGTTTTTCAATATTCTTAAGCAAAATTCCAGTCCCAAGTGCCACAGCTTCAAGTGGATGATCGGCCGTTAATACTGGTACCTTAAGATAATAAGAAATTAGCTTATCAATATTCTTAAGCAATGCTCCACCACCTGTCAGCATAATTCCACGGTCAATAATATCCGCAGAAAGCTCCGGTGGGGTCTTTTCCAAAACCTCTTTAGTAGCGGCAATAATGGTCATCAAGCCATCATGAAGAGCTTCTTGAATTTCAGGCGCAGTAACAGTAGCCTGTTTTGGCAGACCATCAACCACATCACGACCACGAACAGTGATAGTTTCGTTCTTATCAGGTTCAAAAGCACTTCCAATCTCAATTTTAATCTGTTCCGCAGTGCGTGAGCCAATTAACAAGTTATGTTTATTCTTAATATAAGAAACAACTGCCTGGTTCATATGGTCTCCAGCATAACGTAAAGATTGACTGGTAACAATTTCACCCATTGATAAAACAGCAATATCAGTAGTACCACCACCAATATCGATTACGATGTTGCCTTGAGGTTTGAAAATATCAAGTCCTGCACCTACCGCAGCAACTTTAGGCTCAAAATCTAGGTAAACTTTGCCTCCACCCGATTTTTCTGCAGCCTGAATAATTGCCTTCTGTTCAATTGATGTTACTCCAGTAGGAGCACAAATTAAAATATTTGGCTTGGACATAAAGCCTTTAACGTTTAATTTTTCAATAAAGTAAGACAGCATTGCTTCTGTGATATCAAAATCAGCGATAACACCATTTTTTAAAGGTCGGATCACACGGATGTTGCCCGGAGTCCTTCCTACCATCTTGTAGGCTTCTGTACCAACTGCTACTACTTTATTTGTACTTGTATTAACAGCAACAACAGAAGGCTCATTTAAGACAATTCCTTTACCAGAAACATTAATGAGCACATTTGCTGTTCCTAAATCTATTCCTATATCTCGTGCCACGATAATCCTCCATCATATTTCAATGTATATTTTACCATAAAGATTTTAAGTTTGTCGGCGACTTTATCCGCTTTACCAAGTCTTAAAAGAAATTACTTAACTGCAATGAAGTATCAATTAATGTAATAAAGAAATTACCCACTAGAAAGCCTAAAGCAATTGCAGCAAAGATTAGTAGCAGCTGTGCTTCAAATATCCTGTTCTTACGAATTATCTTTTCAATGCGAACACTTTTCATAATCTGAAAAGACAAACCAATCGTAATTAAATAAATTACTATACTAATTAAAGCATGAACGCCAAGTTGAAACATATTCTTTTCCACTTTTCCTAAGTTACAATAAAAGCGGACACACAAAAGCAGTGCATCCGCTTAAAACTTTAAATCTATTTAACTGAATTGTAAACACTAATTCGGTTGACGGCTCTTCTAAGTGCAACCTGTGCCCTCTCAAGTGATCGTTGATCATGAGCAGCCTGGGCTTTTTTCAGTGCATTTTGAGCACGTTCTCTAGCTGCTTTTGCCCGAGAAACATCAATATTATTCGCCCGTTCAGCACTGTCAGCAATAATGGTAGCCACATTATTTGAAAATTCAAAATAGCCACCACTAACAGCAATATGGTTAACAATATTGTTCATTTCTCGACTTCTTTTAACCTTAATCTCACCTATTGCTAGCGGAGTCAAAATCGGTAAGTGATTATACATCACTGAACGTTGACCATCAATCGCACGCATTTCAACAATACTAGAATGATGAGAAAAAATTAGACCATCTGGAGTTACAACATTTACCATAAAAAGTTTTTCTGGATCTGCCATTTGACATCACCTTACTTTTCTAATAATGCTTTAGCTTCAGGATCACTCGGAGTTACACCCATCTGCTTTGCTTTTTTCAAAACATCCTCAATTGGGCCTACACTACGGAATGCGTCTTCTGGAAGATCATCTAAATGACCATCTAAAATCATCTTAAAGCCCTTAATCGTTTCTTTAATTGGAACATAAGAACCAGGCACACCAGTAAACTGTTCGGCCACAAAGAAATTTTGCGATAAGAAGAATTGAACTTTACGAGCACGGCTAACAATTACCTTTTCCTCGTCAGATAATTCATCCATTCCCAAAACAGAAATGATGTCTTGCAATTCATGGTATCTTTGCAAAATATGCTGGACGCCAGTAGCGACCTCATAGTGCTCTTGACCCACAATTTCAGGATCCAAAGCACTGGAAGTAGACTCTAACGGATCAACAGCCGGGTATATACCTTGCTCAACTAAACTACGTTCCAAATTGGTAGTAGCGTCAAGGTGAGCAAAAGTAGTAGCTGGAGCCGGGTCAGTATAGTCATCGGCAGGAACATAGACCGCTTGAATTGAAGTAATAGAACCCTTCTTGGTAGAAGTAATTCTTTCCTGTAACTGACCCATTTCTGTTGCCAAGGTTGGCTGATAACCAACGGCACTTGGCATCCGTCCCAGCAAAGCTGAAACTTCCGAACCGGCTTGAGTAAATCTGAAGATGTTGTCGATAAAGAGCAGAACGTCTTGACCTTCAACATCTCTAAAGTACTCTGCCAGCGTTAATCCTGTCAGTGCCACACGCATTCTGGCACCAGGAGGCTCATTCATTTGACCAAAGACCATGGCAGTTTTGCTTAAAACTCCAGATGCTTTCATTTCAAAGTAAAGGTCATTACCTTCACGTGTTCTTTCACCAACACCAGTAAAAACTGAAATACCACCATGTTCCTGGGCAATATTGTGAATTAATTCTTGGATAATCGTCGTCTTACCAACACCGGCACCACCAAACAATCCAACTTTTCCACCACGGACATAAGGTTCAAGTAAATCAATCACCTTAATACCAGTTTCAAGGATTTCCTGACTCGTTGTTAGTTCATCATATTTAGGAGCATTCTTATGAATACTGTCACGAGGGTGATCTTTTGCAAATTTAGGGCCATTGTCAATAGGCTCACCTAAAACATTAAAGACACGTCCTAAAGTATCATTACCAACCGGTACTGAAATAGGGCCACCAGTGTCTTCAACCTTCATTCCGCGTCTAAGACCATTGGTAGATTCCATCGCAATTGTTCTTAAAACACCATCGCCAAGCTCTAGTGTTACCTCGAGAACAACAGATTCATCGTCCGACTTAACGACGCGCAAAGCATTGTCAATATCAGGCAGATTTTTGTCAAGCGGGAATTTGACATCGACAACTGGGCCGATTACTTGAACAACTTCACCTTCACTCAAAACATCTACCTCCTTTTCT
>NZ_CALYQV010000072.1 GCF_945290125.1 uncultured Lactobacillus sp.
ATCAAGAAGCCCGTCACCGACATACAAGATTTAGTGGTTTTACCAATGCAATTTATGAATAAAATGAAAAAAAAGTAAAAAGGCTGAGAATAATAAATTCTCAGCCTTTTTACGTTCAAATTTTAATCAAGATAACGAATTCATCTTTAAAAAATTTACAAATTTTTCTTTTAATTCTTTACTTTGATTGTTTTTTAGGTAACATAAGTTTATTTTTGCGGAAACTAGAGGCTCAATAGGAATTATCTTAATTTTTTCCGCATTTTTTGGTACCAATTTGCTCATTAACAAAGAAATGCCAATTTCTTTACGAACAAAATCAATAATATTTTCAATATAATGATCGGCGTAAATAACATTAGGAATAAATCCCGCAGATTTGCAGAGTGCCACACATAATTGGTAAGGTCTGGAATTTACAGGTTCAAAGATGAAATCCCGGTCTTTTAACTCCCTTACTTTTAATTTTTGCTTTTTGGCTAAAGAATCATTTTCAGACAGAACTGCAACTAGATAATCATTCTGAAAGTTAACTTTTGAAATTTTTTCATTTTCTGGATTTTTAATAAAAGCCATATCTAGTTGACCACTGAGCAATTCTTTTTCTAGTTGGCTGCTAGTAGCGTTGCTTATTTGACACTGGATACCACTATCTTGAATAAAGTCGAAAATTAAGTTAAGTGTGCCATATTCAGATGCAGAGGGAA
This sequence comes from uncultured Lactobacillus sp., assembly GCF_945290125.1. Taxonomy (GTDB): domain Bacteria; phylum Bacillota; class Bacilli; order Lactobacillales; family Lactobacillaceae; genus Lactobacillus; species Lactobacillus rizhaonensis. The sequence continues at coordinate 708 of NZ_CALYQV010000072.1, forward strand.
TAGTGCCAATTTTTAAATTACCCTGTTTTTCTTTTTCATCACGAATTATGTTTTCGCATCTACTTTCCAAATCTTTAATACGTCGAGCAAATTTGAGGTAAATTTTGCCATACGTAGTTAAAACAATACCTGATCTGGTCCTTTCAAATAATTTTACATCCATATCTTGTTCTATTTTTTTGATATTTTTAGATAGTGATGACTGGGAAATGTAAAGAGAATCGGCGGCATCAGAAAAATTATTGGTCTTAGCAGCTGCCAAAAATGAATCAATATAGCGCAAATCCATATTTTCTAGCTCCTTTTAATTCATGTATTCTTTTTTAGAAATAGTCTATTCCCAAACTGATTTGCTCGTCAACCCGTCCTTTAATACAATAAACTTTGTGATAAAAGCGATTTAAGGAGATGCTATCATAATGAATAATTTTCAAGTCGGCTTTGGTAAGGAAAATGTAAAAATAAGGGAAAATGATCTGCCGATTCGAGATTTCGAGGTGCTTTTAACAGATTTAACTACTAGAGTTGTATTGTTTGGAAATGAAAAGAAAATTAAATTTGCACTTGTTTCTATCAGTTTAACTTCAATTACAACTAGAGATTGTAATCTATTTAAGAAAAAAGTCGCGGATGAGACTAATCTGTCGTTTGAGCATATATGGATTTGTGCAACCCATACTTTTTCCGCGCCGCATCTCAAGCAATCATTAAAAACCAAACAAGATCAAAAAAAGTATCAACTATTTTTAAGTCTGATTTATGCAAGTATAGAAGTTGCAACTAAAAGGGCCGAAAGTGACTTTCAAAGGGTTAAAGTTAGTTATAAAACATCAAATTGCTTTTTAAATGTTAATCGAAATGTCAAGACTCAAAATGGCTATTGGTTAGGCCGCAATTTTAACGGATACAGTGATCACCAGATTAGAATTGTTGGTTTTGAAAAGTCTGATGGCACTAGTAATTTGATTTTCAATTATGACATTCAGCCAAGCGTGATGGATCATATTGTTAATAATGAGAATAAGAAGATAATTACCGGCGACATTTTTGGTATTGCAGCTACAAGTATTGAGCAAAAAAGTAGTATCGTTGTTGTTCCTCTAATCGGCTGTGCTGGTGATCAAAGTCCAATTTTTAAAGGACAGTCTGATTATACATACGAACAAAATATTACACTTTTGTTTGCTGAAGCGAAAGTTTTGTCTGATGCAATCGATCAAGCAATAGTTCAGTTTGTAGATGAAAAGCCAAAGATCAGTGATTTTGTTATTTCGGTTGATTTGCCAGCACAAATTCGACAAAAAGACACTTTTTCGATTAAACCAACGTTACATTACGACTTTAAAAAAAGTAATGACTTAATTCATTCGCATATTTACGGTTTAAATATTGGAAAAATAACGTTGCTGGGTACTGAAGCGGAACTTAACAGTAAGTATGCAGATAAATGTAGAAACCAAATATCAAGCGAAGCTGTGCTGATATCAACTATGGTTAATGGTGGTCTAAAATATCTACCTGAAGAGGATGATTTTATGCATATTTCATATCAGGCGATGAATTCGTCAATTGGTCAGGGAGCTGATAAAAAAATGCTGTCAGCTTTTAAAAAAGTAAATGATTATGTAAGAAGAGGTTAAAAATGTTAGTTGGACATGGAAGAATAGATATTACGCCAAAGGGTAAATTTTATTTATTAGGTTATAAAACCCCACTACGAAATAAACCAGCAAAAGGGATTCATGATCATGTTTTTATTAATGGAATACTGTTTTTGAATGAAAAAGGCGAGAAGTGCTTTATTGCAACTGGTGACTTACTCGAAATTGAAGACATTGTTGCAGCAGATATCAAAATGCAAATTAGTAAAAAATATGATATTCCAGTGGAAAAGATTATTATTGGCGTTACCCATGATCACCACTCTGTTCGTGATTATCATCGAACATGGGAATTTGGCCAATATTCACAAGAATACTATGAATTTTTTATTGATAGTTTTTTGAAAGTTTATGAGCAATGCTTGGAAAATTTAGCTGAGGTAACTGTCAAATACGGACAGGACCTAATTCTTGGATATTATGGCAACCGTGATCATAAAGGTAAATTATCGGATAATGTTGTATCTGTTATTAAATTTATTAGTGACAATAAGGTGGTTGCAGGTATTGTCAACATGGCCGTGCACTCTACTGTTTTGGGCAGTAACAACATGTATCTGACTGCTGACCTTGCGGGTAACATATGCGCTCAGCTAAAAGAAAGATGGGGTATTTACCCTTTGATGTTAATTGGATGTGCTGGAGATTCAAGTAACAGGTTTCAAAGGCAGGGAAGAGATTTTAAAGAATTAAACCGTGTGTCAAAAGGATTAGCTGAGAAAATCAGCCAGATTAAATCAAATAAAGTTGTCAATGTAGATAAGGGTAATATTCAGTTTTTAACTTTGGCTCAAGAAATCGTTAACGATAAGTCAAAATATGATCAAAGTCTTCATAATAAAATTAAAGAGATGAAGGAGCATTCCGAACATTTTGTCGGTTTGAATAATGTGAATGCAGTAGTCGAAAAATGTGAAAACCAGTTAAAGAAACCACAATTCTATGATATGTTGCAAATGGAAATTTTGGATATTGGCGAACTGAGAATTTTTATTTTTCCAGGAGAACTTGCTTCAGCGGGTGCTAAATTTTTGAGAGCTTCAACCAATAAGACAGTATTAATAGCTGGATACTCAAATGGCTTTCATTATTACTTCATGCAGGCACAGGATTATGGACTTTCGTTTGAAAGTATTGGCAACCCTGTACCAGCAGGAACATTTGAAAAAATAATTTCAAAATTTGTTCATGCAAGTCATGTATTAGATTCATATGAAAGGACTGAAGCTAATGAATTTAGAATAACGCTGTGATTGAAGTTTACCGATCATGTTGAAAGAAAAATATGATTTTATGGGAGTTACAAAATGGACTATTACAAATTAGGAACACAAATCCTTAAAAATGTCGGTGGACCAGATAACATAGTAAGCATGACCCATTGTGCTACTAGAATTCGTTTTGTTTTAGTAGATGAGTCTAAGGCAAAAGACGACGAAATTAAAAATATGACAGGAGTTTTGCAACTAGTCAAACATGGTGGCCAGTATCAAGTGGTGATTGGACCTAGTGTTGCAAGGGTGTACGATACAATTGTTAAAAAAGTCAAATTACTTGAAGATACAGATGGAAAGGAAACCTCAAAATTAGCCCAAAAGCAAGATAGCAAAAAAGAAGGATGGTTTTCCAAGGCTCTGGGACTAGTTGCTTCAATTTTTACGCCAATTCTAGGCCTACTTTGCGGAGCTGGTATGATTAAGGCTTTTTTATCAGTTTTATCAGTTACTCATTTAATTTCCAAGACTAGCGGAACTTATATGATTTTAAACGCACTTGGAGATTCGGTATTTTACTTTTTCCCTGTAATCATTGGTTGGAGTGCTGCAAAACGATTTAAAATGCCAGAATCATATGGAATTATACTTGGATCAATTTTGATTTATCCTGCAATTATAACAGCAGCTGGAGCAAAGAATCTCCATACAATATTTGGAGGCACTATATTTGCATTAAAATATGCTGATAAGTTCTTAGGCATTCCAATTGCTCTTCAAAACTATTCAAGTTCTGTTGTTCCCGCAATTATTTTAATGTGGGTTTCAGGATATGTTTACCAATTTTTCCAGAAGCACATTCCTGACATGATCAAAATGGTCTTTGTACCATTTTTTACAATTATGCTTGCTGGTATTATAGGTCTTTTAGTAATTGGACCTGTAGCAATGATTTTACAAAACTTGTTAAGTGGCTTCGTTTTATGGCTTGTGAATATAAGTAAGGGTCTTACTGGTTTCGTATTAGGTGCTTTCTGGAGCCTTTTGGTCATGTTTGGTTTGCATTGGGCGGTTATTCCATTCTTTGCTATAGATGTGGCGAAATATGGTTATGATGTTATCAATCCGTTAATTTTCTCTGGAGCCTTAGCTGTCTTGGGTTCAGCACTTGGAATTGCCATTAGAACAAAAGATACCAATACTCGCAGTATGTCAGTTGCAGCTGCAATTTCAGCATTCTTCGGGGTCAGTGAACCAGCGCTTTATGGTGATTTGGTTCCAAGAAAATGGATCATGATTACGTCATTTATTGGTGCTGGTATTGGAGGTGCTATTGCCGGCTTTGGTGGTTCAAAGCTTTATTCTTTTGGTGCTAATGGTCCACTTGGCTTACCATGTTTTATTAATCCAAAGGGAATCGATGCGGGATTTATTTGGCTTTGTGTCAGTGGTGTAGTTGCCTTTGCTTTTTCTTTAATTTCAAGCTTAATAATTGGTGACAGAAAAGGTTCACTAGATGTAATTACTAAGAAGGCAGATGAAACACAACATAAAAAAACTGTTAAGAATGTTGCTGTATATTCTCCTGTAAAGGGGTCTGCCATTGATTTGACTAGTGTAAACGATGAAGTATTTTCAAAATTAACAATGGGAGACGGTATTGCTATTGAGCCCATTGAGGGGAAAATATATTCTCCAATTGATGGTATTATTCGTGTAGCGTATGATACTGGTCATGCCATTGGACTTCACTCAGATGATGGTGAAGAAATACTTATACACATTGGAATAGACACAGTAAATCTTAAAGGCAAGTTCTTTAAGATTCATGTCAAAGAAGGGATGAGAGTCAAAAAGGGTGACTTGTTAGTGGAATTTGATTTAAGCCAAGTTCAAGCAGCAGGTTATGATCCTATTGTTATGGTGATTATTACTAAAACTGACAATTTAAAGAGCGTAACACCTAAAATTTTCGGTCCAGTAAATAATGACAAACAAATTTTGAATGTAGAATTAGGGTAAAATATGATAAGAAGGGAAAGAATATTATTTTTACTTGGCATTTTATGTTTTAGTAGTTTGTTTATGATTAACATAAATTCAGTTCATGCAATTGGTCTAAAAAAAGCAAAAGTTGAAGTGAAAAGTAATATTTATGGAAAAGGATTTATAAATGGCTATAGTACTTTGAAGACTGAAAATAATGGTGTCATTAAATATAAAGAAGATTCTAAGGCAAAAATTAAAATTATTTTGCCAAGACATCAAAAAGTAGATGATAAAAAGATTAATTCTTCGAAAGCGAAAGTTTCACTTGTTTCAGGGGATGGATACTATGTAAATAATTTAAAATTACGTTCCAATAAGTTGAAAAATAAGTGGAAGAACGGTCAAACTTCATATTTATTGAAAACAAATGATTTGACTTGGACAAATAATGGTTACCATGTTGAAAATGGTGGCCAAGAGTGGAGTGGAATTGGTGGTGATGGCTCTGGAAACTATTATTTTAACTTGAAACTAAGCGACATAAAGTATAATCATAAAATTTTACCCGAAGCAACTTTCAGAATTCATATTTTTATTTATGGTCGTGATTTTGGTGGCAATGGAAAATATGGTACTCCAGGTTATGACGATGTTGTTTGGCCTAGTCTGACTTACCAAAAATTTAAGACACTTAAAAATGATACTTCAAAACCAATTTTTAAATGGAAAGGTGAAGGAAACAAGCCTGTTCTTTGTGATTATAAAACTGATAATTTTATGATCTATTGGCCCATCAAACTAAACGTAGCTAAAATTTCTAAGAAAGATGTCAAAATCAAGTTGTATTCACAATACGATGATACTTTGACTATACCTAAAAAATATATTGGCGTTAAAAATTCAGAAAAAGCCACTCAAATTGCTATAGATTATGTTTACTGGCCGTTCACTCCTGTATATACGAAAATGAAAATTATAGTGAAAAACGGAAGAAAAACTTATTTTAAGATATATAATATTGCAAGTGTGTATACTCACATGGTTCAAACGGGGGGAGGTTTGGACAGAGATAAAACCGTCATAGCTTATGAATTCTATGGTATAAAAAATCTTATTAGTTGGAAACAAGTAGTATCAGAACCTTCATATATGTTTGCGTACAAACCAGTCAATGCTTCTCCACATGATCCTTATAAGTATTTTTATGCTGAAAACAAAAATGGAAAGGGCTATATAGAATTAAATGAAAGAAAAGCAAAGATTTTTTATGATAAAAATAATGAGTCGAATATTCAGCTATTCGGAAATACCGTTTATGTGACAGAAAAAATAGCTAAAGCAAAAAAAATCCAGTATCAAGGTAAGACTTATAAGTTGGAAAAAACACTTGTCGGTGGAAAATCAGTAGTTCCTTCTAAAGATTTAAAACCTTCTAAAGGATACATCATGACCAAATCTCAATTCTGGGACACTCATCAAAGGTGGGCTTGGCTAAATTTTAATAATAAAGGTTGGGTATCAAAAAAATAAAGGGGGAAATTTATCAATGAAAATTGATGCAAATGTTTACTGGTTACCAGATGAACTGTTTACTAATAAAAAGATCCTTGAACACTTTTTAAAAATGATTAATTCAAGTGATGATACAAAAGCTACTGCTAGTGAACAGGGCGATGGCTCAATTAAAATAACTATTGAGAAACCAACTGGTCAGCCTAGTTTAGATTATTTTCAAAATGATTATGACCTCGACCATCAGTTGGTAGATATGAATGAAGGACACATTGATAAAGCTGTATTGAAACTCCCTGGCTGCCAGGAATGGATGGATCTTGAACTTTGCAAAATTTTTAACAGGTTATTGGCAAAACACATTAGGCAAAGCAAAGGTCGAATGTTTGGACTTGCTGTCGTTCCTCCATATAACACAAAAGAAAATCTAGCAGAACTTGATTATGCAGTCAATTCTCTCGGATTGAATGGTATCCAGTTATCAACGCATTACCAATGTGGTTACTTAGATCAACCAGCATATCGCGGATTTTTAAAACATGTGGATGCTATGCATATTCCTGTTTACGTTCATCATACCCCGGTACCAATAGAATACAATTCAATCAAAGATTACGAAAATTTGCGTCGCTCTTATGGTAGGTGTGAAGATCAGATTATAGCAATTAGCCGAGAAGTATATAGTAATCTATTTAAAGAATTGCCTGATTTAAAAATAATTCATTCAATGCTCGGTGGTGGCTTTTTTACTTATAAGAATATGCTTCTGCCTCATGATTCTGGCAATGGTCGTTTTGATACCAATAATGATGCAATTAGGGATCGATTGGAACAAAACATATTTTATGAAATTTCACATGCACAACCGTGGGGAGAAGAAAATCTAAAAATTGCCATTAAGGTTTTAGGTGCTAAAAATATCATTTATGGTTCTTCTTATCCTGTTAAAAAAATTTGGATGACGAAAGGACCAACGGTGATTAAAAAGCTGAATATCAAACAAGAAGATAAGGAGGCTATTTTGGGCAACAATGCTGCTTGCTTATATCATTTATATTAAAATCGAAAACTACTTATTATGTCAGGGCCTATAATGAAACCCTGGCTTTTTTATAATATTGAGAATTGGAAATCGTATACATAAAATTTAATTAAAAAAATCTTAATTCTACCACGCTCGACATGTCAGAAGAAAATATTATTGCAA
>NZ_CALYQV010000073.1 GCF_945290125.1 uncultured Lactobacillus sp.
CTTGATTACACCTTTAACAGCAGCGTATTTATCTAATCGGTTCAATCGGTGACTGCGGTTGTCGTAATAAGTTTTGCGGTTAAGGTGCAGCTTGGCAAGCAAAAGCTTTAACGGCACCTCAGGTCGCTCAGCCCTAATCTCGGTATGATCAATGCCGTATTCGCGTTCTAGTTTAGCTAAAGAGGTTTGGTGGGATAAGTATTTACTGCAAATTTCCATTTTCAAAGCAGTTGAATATTTAGTCATGAAAAAAGTGCTCCTAATAGTCAGATTAATGTCTAACTATTATGGAGCACTTCAAATTAAGATGATTTAATTTCGAGGTTAATAGTAATTTATTACAACTAGGCTAGATCAGCACCATTGGTAGAAATAACCTTCTTGTACCAGTCAAATGACTTCTTCTTGTAGCGCTTAAAGGTTCCGTGACCTTCATCATCTTCATCAACATAGATAAAGCCATAGCGCTTGGACATTTCACCAGTTGAGGCACTAACTAGGTCGATGCAGCCCCAAGGAGTATAACCCATGACGTCAACGCCATCGTCGATTGCCTGGGAAATAGCTTCAATATGTTCACGCAAATAATCAATCCGGTAATCATCTGCAACATAATAGTTTTCATCCGGCTTGTCTACCGCACCTAAACCATTTTCAACAATAAATACAGGTTTTTGATAACGATCTGACAGTTGATTTAAGGCAATTCTAAGACCAGTAGGGTCAATCTGCCAGCCCCAGTCACTGCTCTTTAAGAATGGGTTCTTAACGCCGCCCATCAAGTTACCATTTGTTGTTTCTTGATTTTCATGAGTAACGTCAACTACTGAAGACATGTAGTAACTAAAGCCAATATAGTCAACTGGATATTGAGCTAACAATGCCAGTTCTTCATCAGTGTAATCAAGGTCTGCTAATTTAACACCTTGGCGAGCCAATAAGCTCTTTGTATAAGCAGGATAGTGACCCCTTACTTGAACATCAGCGCAGAAAAAGTTATTAGCCTGGTTGTCTTGCAAAGTAGCTAATTGGTTCTTAGGGTTAGAGTCATAACTATAAGTAGTAGCGTACAAAATCATGCAGCCAATTTTAAGATCAGGATCCAGTTCGTGACCAATCTTAACAGCTTTAGAACTACCAACGAATTGGTTATGCCAAGCCTGAAAGATATTTCTTCTGTCTTCCGGACTATCACTAGCTGTCATTCCTTGACTCATGATCGGGAAGTGAGCAGCACTGTTGATTTCGTTAAAAGTCATCCAATACTTAACTTTATCATGATATCTGGTTAGAACTGTGCGGGCAAAACGTTCATAAAATGTTATCAGTTTCTTATTTTTCCAGCCGCCATATTCATTTATTAAATGAAGAGGTAATTCATAGTGAGAAATAGTAATTACAGGTTCGATATTATACTTCAAGCACTCATCAATTAGTGAATCGTAAAATTTTAAGCCCTCTTCATTAGGTTTTTCCTCGTCACCATTAGGAAAAATACGTGACCAGGCAATTGAAAAGCGATAGCACTTAAAGCCCATTTCACCAAAAAGCGCAATATCTTCCTTATAGTGATGATAATGATCAATACCTACATGATTGGGATAAAAATATTTAGAATCCATTTTAAAATCAAAACCTGGATCATTAATTATTTTCATACGGTCTTTACCACCAGGTAAAACGTCTGGCAAGGATAAGCCTTTGCCTCCTTCTTGGTAGGCACCTTCTAATTGGTTAGCAGCAGTAGCACCGCCCCATAAAAATCCTTTAGGAAAATTATTTGTAGTCATCATTTTCTCCTTTCGTTATTTTAAATCTAGTAATGCATCTCCAATGGTTATTGTACCATTTGCAACTGCATTAACTTCATGATAATTATTAGAATTAGTAACAACCACTGGTGTTGTAATTTCAAAACCGGCTTTTTTGACGGCTTCCAGATCAAAATTAATTAAAGGTTCACCCTTTTTAACTTTCTGGTCCTTTTTAACTAAAGTAGTAAAGCCCTTACCATCAAGTTCAACTGTATCCATACCGATGTGAATCATTACCTCTGCACCATTATTGGATTTAAGACCAATAGCGTGTCCTGTAGGGAAAACCATCACTACTTCACCATCAAGGGGTGAACAAACTTTGCCATCTTTAGGCTCAATTGCAATTCCTTTACCCATTGAGCCGCTAGAAAAAACTTCATCTTTGACTTGATTTCGCGGCACAACCTGACCAGTTAAAGGAGCTACTAATTTTTCTTCCTTATTATATGTAATTTCTAGTTTAACTGTTACTGAACTTGCAGTGTTGCCTGCTTCAGCTTCACTAGCGCCTGCATTTGCAGCTAATTGTTCAGTTAATGGTGCATCAACACTCTTTTTACCAAAAAGCATCTGGAAGACAAAACTTAAGACAGTCGCTATTGCCATAGAAGCTATTAAACCATAAACTGTCCCGTCTACCCCATTTTTGCCAATAGCTCCGGGAATTGCAAAGATACCCATTCCTGCAGAAGTATATAATTGGTACCAAAAAATCCAATTAAACCACCGCCAATAGCTGAAGCTATACAACTAAGTATAAATGGCAGGTTCTGTAACACCAAAAATACCGGATACAAAGGCGGGAATTGCCAGACTACGAGTCTTTTCATCTTTAGTCTGGAAAATTATTGCTAATACAACACCAGTATGGGCAAATGAAGCAGCTAATGACAACCCAACGATCGGATCGTAACCTAAAGCGGCTAAATTAGTCATCATAACCGCCACAAAACCCCAGTGAACGCCAAAAATAACAAATACTTGCCAAAATGCTTCCATTAATATACCAGCCAAAGCAGGACTAAAGTTATATACGCCACTAACCATTGCTGCAACAGCATTACCAAGCCAAGTAGCTATTGGTCCAATTACAATAAAAGTTATAGGAACTGTAATTAACAAAACTACAAATGGCACTAAGAATGTCTTAACAACATCCGGGATGATTTTTTTGGCTAATTTTTGGACTTTAGAAGCAAACCACACTGACAAGATAATCGGAATTACTGATGAGGTATAATTCATTGAAATTACCGGAATTCCTAAAAAAGTCATATGAATTGGTGCCTCAAGGATAGTCCCTTTAAAAACCGTAAATAATGCAGTTTTACTGCTGGCCATTGCCACAATTGAAGGATAACAAAGTGCAGCACCAATAGTCGCACCTAAATAACTATTTAAGCCAAACTTTTTAGTGGAAGTGATACCTAAAATAATTGGCAGGAAGTAGAATAAACTGTCGCCAATGGCATTTAAAATAATGTAAGTCCCTGAAGTCTGTGCTATCCAGCCAAAGGCTACGAACATGGCATTGAAGCCCTTAATCATACCAGCAGCACACATTGGTCCTAAAGCAGGTGTAAAAATACCGGAAATTAAATCTATCAGTTTGTCTGTCAAACTCATATTACCATTATCTTCATAATCATCAGGAACGCTGCCACCACCAGAAAATCCACCTACTTTAACCAGTGTGTCATAGACGTCAGCAACGTTATTACCAATAACTACTTGGTATTGACCGCCAGACTTGACAACAGAAATTACGCCATCAGTGGCTTTTAATTTGTCATCATTTGCCTTTTTCATATCCTTCAACTTAAAACGTAAACGAGTAGTGCAGTGAACTACACTGATTACGTTGTCTTTACCGCCAACGTCAGCGATAATTTCGTTACTTAAATCTTCGTATGCCATTTTTCCTCCTAAATATCAAAATCCGGGAACTTCAAGAAAACATCTCACTAATTTTTTGTGAGACTTTCACCTAAAGTTCTCGGGTTAATGCCTGTAAACAGTAACACATCGTTTAAACTAATTAATTATTAAAATATAGTAGAATTAACTCTCCCGTAATTGTGCATCATTTTGTCTGTGCGTTACCCGCCAGACATGAAGAGTTAAATATACTTGATCATCAGGCTGCAGTTTCCAGCCTGCTTGATTGTATAAGTACGTGCCAATTTTTTGGACAGTGTCATACGCCTTTTGATACTTGACTTTCATCAGTTCAATTAAAGAATTATCAAGCTCACTGCCTGAATCTTTCTCACTTTCACCACACATATGCCTTACCATGAAAGCACGTAAATGAGTCATGAATCTGTTGAAATTGAATGATTCAGTATCAAGCTGTATACCATATTGATACTGAATAATATCAATTACTCCACGAATAAGCTTAGTAATTTTGATAGTATCCTGCAGTTTAGTCTGACCAGAGCCAGCGTTAATAAAATGGTATGTCAGATAAGCTGCTTCACTTTTAGGAAAATCAAGCTTGGTTTTTTCCTGCATTAACTTTAATGCTTCCTGAGCCGTGCCGTATTCTTTAGGAAACAATTTTTGCATTTCCCAGCCAAGTGTATCTTGGCCTAATTCAATATTGCCAGTAGCACGGGTTATCATAAAGTCGATATGATCTGCCAATACCATAAACTGATAATCCGAAAAAGTTATCTGTAATTGTTTGCTGGCCAAATTAATCACAGCAGTAGTTAATGCTAAAGTCCTCTGATCAATATTCCGCACGCTGTCAACCATTTTAAGGTTTTCTCCAACAGCTATAAAACGGCGCGAAATCTTGTCCTCATCAATGGGATCACCAACTTTTTTGCTGAAACCAATCCCGTTACCAATCATCACCCAGTCTACTTCAGATTCATCAGACACCAAGGCAGCATTGTTGTTAAAATTCTTTACAAATTTCATTCAACTTACTTCCTTTCCAATAAAAAAACCTATAAACAGTACCAAAATAAGTATTGTTCATAGGTTAATGCCTGATCAAATCAGTAACACGTCTACTTACAGCTGATATTATAAAGTAATGCATAAGCGATTTCAATACTTATTTGATTATTATTTTTAAGTGTTTCCTACAAAACAAATAATTGTGCTTTACGCAAATTTATACTTAAATAATAGCTGAAACCTAATGCAGAAGTTTAAAGAGAAATAGTTCAATGGCAAATAAAAAGCAAAAACATTCTTTAAAATATCAAATATGGTCTACTATTCGTGTATTACTACTAGGAGCCCTTTTTTACCTGGGAGTGACCCTGATCTTTTTCGGTTCCGGGTTCGGTAACTCCTATGTCGTTCAACAAAATGTGCAAAAAACAAATACAATTTTAACACAAAAAAAAGCAGATAGAAATAAAAAACGCAAAACAAATTACGATGCCAGCAAAACTAAGTCAGTCAGTGCAGCCGAAGTTCTCAGAGCTAAGCAAGCCAGGGCCTATGCCATTGGCAGAATTGCTATTCCCAGTGTCAATATTCATAATCCCCTTTTTGCCGGTTATGGAGACCAGAACCAGAATCTGGAATACGGTGTGGTAACTTGCCTGCCCGACCGTGTCATGGGTGGTGCTAATAATTACGTACTTGCAGGACACTACATGGGGTCTTATGGTCCTGCCGTTTTAGATAATTTGCACTTGTCACGGCCGGGCGACCTCATTTACATAACCGACTTGCATCATATATATACATATAAAATCAAAACAATTTCTTTTGCCATTAAGCCCACTCAAGTTGAAGTTGAAAACAATGTGCAGGATAAAAGCATGATCACACTGATTACCTGTTCTGACTTTAATATCTCTAAGTATGGCTACGGCCAGCATCGGACAGTTGTACAAGGCGATTTAATCGCTAAAAATAAAGCGACCAAACATAACTTAATTGCTACAGAATTAACCGCTAAGCCAAAGCAAAGTAAAAAAAGGCGCCAGGCGTCTTTAACAGCCAAAAAAGACCATAAAAAAATCAAAAAGTCCGAGCAGGTTCGACCTGCAGCCCAGCCAAAGTTTTACCAAAATATGACTTTCATCAAGACGGTAATCATTACCTTTAATGTTATTTTTGTTTTAGCAATTGGCTGGCAACTTGTGCGCATTTGGATTTTGCACTAATTTCTTTAAAATCACTATATAACGATATCAGAAATAACTATTTTGAAATAGTCATCTGCAATAATACATGCTATACTGAGGCTTAGATAGTATTATGAGGGTAACATTTGTTTGCGGCTATTCTCGCGTATAATATTAATATATAGTTTTTAGAAAGCGATTTTTCAAAATATTAATATACCCATTGCTATTTTTATTAGTAAAGAAGATGATGACTAAATGTCGACTAGAACTAGTGAACTCAAATCAACGATCGCTACCTCTAATTTTGATATTGATGCGATAAATTCTATCGAAAATTCCAATTCAATTGCCAGCTGGATGCCTGATAAGGTCTTGCAAAAAATTGTGGCTGCGAATTTGAACCAAAATATTAGCCAGATTACCAAGGAAAGCTTAGCTAACTTAACTGAAATTAAATTAATAGCACCTAGTGAAAGACATGTTATTCATGGCGAACGGCAATGTGATGTTTCTGCAGGTGAATATAGGTTACGCTTAAAGATTACATCACTAGAGGGCTTAGAATACGCAACTAATTTAGCTAAAATAGACCTTGCCCCTAGTCGCGAATTTAATCACAAATGGCTACACCATACTATTGTTAATTCAACTTTAACGGATATTTCGGCTTTGCATGATTTGAATAAATTGACTTCTGTTAACCTAGAGATGTGCAGCGTGCATGATATTTCTGCTTTAGCAAATAAACCGCAACTAATTCAACTTAACCTTTCATACAATGCAATTGCAGATTTTTCACCATTAAAGACAAATAAACGGTTGCTTGAAAATGGTAGTGTAAACTTAAAAAAGCAAATAATTCGCGTTAAATCTATTCACATCCCTGCAGAAAGTACTTTTTACACACCTGACCCTTACAAACTATTTGATTTTAATGGCTCAAATATGCCACTTAAAATTGAAACAGGTAAGCATCTTAATTCCAGCTGCTTCATTAAACAATTTTGCAGCAATTGGAGTAACCATGTCGGTCAAATTACTGATGAACAGACTGTAACTTGGAACCTTCTGGGATTGAAACCTGGTGACGGGGCAGCAATGACCGTGAAGTTCCACAGTATGAATCACGTGCAAGAGCCGCTAATTACTGGTTGGTATATTATTCCTTTTAGAATAGTCACAGGTCAACCTATTACTTTTCATTTTAAAGACGATGACGGCAACACAATTGCCTGTGAACAGAAACTGTATGGCGATATTAATACCAGCAGCAATATCTCTATTCCGAGCTTTACCGGCTATTCAATTGCTGCAAAATTAGTTGACGGTATTAAGACTCCAATCAGCCAGGACTTTGTCACGACCACTATTAGTGCCAAAGTACAAGACATTACCTTGCTTTATAACCGCGATAAGCCAAAAAACATTACCATTCATTATCAAGATGAAAATGGCAAAACAATTGCACCCGAAAGTATAACTAGTGGTGATTTTAATCAACAAAAAGTAATTGAGCCTAAAGATGTTCCTGGCTATACTCCTATTTATTATGAAATTGACCACAATGGCAACTCTTATCATTTGGGAAGCATAGCTATTCCGCTCAATAGTCAGCCGCAAGATATTACTTTCTATTATGATAAAAAAAGCAAAGAAAAAGTATCTAATGTGATTGTTCGCTTTGAAGACATGGACGGCAATAAGATCGCTCCGAATAAAATTATAAGTGGCTTTATTAATGATCAACAATCTGTTCCAGCATTAAAACTACCAGATTACACTATTAAATTTAAAGATTTTAACGGTTCACATATTACAAATAATTTAGATACAACCGTAATTACTCTTAAGCAACAGTCGCAAAAGCTAATCTATGTCTATACTAAAAGCATAGCGGAAAGCAAAAGCCTAGTTAAGACTGATAATACGACTAACTATAAGCACAGTAAATATAACTATAAGCACAGTAAATAT
>NZ_CALYQV010000074.1 GCF_945290125.1 uncultured Lactobacillus sp.
ACGATCGGGGCGTTTTAGACTACTCACGATTACACAACATGACTGTTCAGGCATGGTCACCTTTCCAGTACGGTCAAATTGCGGGCAATTTTATTGGTAACCCTAAGTTTCCAGAAGTCAACGAAGCTTTACAAAAAGTAGCTGACCAAAAAGGCGTTTCTAAAAATGCTGTTGCAGCTGCCTGGATTTTAAGACACCCAGCAAATACCCAGGTTATTATTGGAACTATGACGCCAGCCCATATTATTGACAGTGCTAAAGGAGCAGATATCTCACTTACTGCTCAAGAGTGGTACGACATTTACCTGGCTGCAGGGAATGATTTACCGTAAAAGTAATTTATAAATTTTAAAAATCCTAACGTAAATAAAGTGCTCCATAATAGTTAGACATTAATCTGGCTATTAGCAGCACTTTTTCATCACTAAATATTCGACTGCTTTGAAAATTGAAGTTGTTTACAAAATTTAATCTGTTGGCTTGGATTTTCTGCTATAGCTATTAGGTATATTGAGGTTTTTACGATATTTGGCAATTACGCGCCGACTTAAAGTCACATCATGTTTGGCAAATATTTCTACCAGCTGCTGATCACTTAAAGGAGCGCGGACATCTTCTTTTTTTATAATCTGTTGCAGGTCATATTCTATACGCGCTTGGGATAAGTCTGTCGTAACTTCACGCGGAAAAAGCATTTTTAAACTAAAAATCTTGTTCTGACACTGGATATATTTGTCTTTAATGGCTCTGCTGATTGTACTAGGTGCCAGATTCAAGGCCTGTGCTGTTTCCTTTAATCCCAATGGCTTTAATTCGCGTCTTTGCATTGTAGTTAAAAACCGGTGTTGGAACTGGCCCACATATTCACCCAGCCGCATGATGGTTTTCTGCCGTTCAGCAATCGCATTTTTCAGTTCAAGAAAACGTTGCTTTTGTTCAGAAAAATATTTGGTTGCAGCAGATTGCTCTTTTAACTTATGATATCCTTTTTCGTCAAAAACAATTTCTGGTATTTGGGACTGATAACTTTCAACTGTTAGGCGTCCGTCCATCACCCGATAAATTAAATCCGGAAATAAATACTGTGTATTATTTTCAACAACATAATCGCTAGCTGGAGTAGGATCCAGTGTTTGGATGCTGGCCAGTGCATCATTTAATTCGGATACTGAAAACTTGGAGTGAGGCCATTGTTTGGGATCGGCCAGCATTTCCAGCTGATTATCATGCAAAATTTCAAGGGCTACAGGATTGAAATCTGCTTTTTGCTTTGCCTGTTGCAAAAGACATTCAGTTAGATCCGCGGCACCAATACCGCAAGGATCAAGACTTTGTAGTAAATTTTTAGCCCTCGTCAACTTCTCTAGTGAAAACTCTGTTTGTTCGGCAATTTTAGCTAAGTCTACCCTTAAGTAGCCATCTTTATCCAGCAGATAAATTAAAACTTTAACCGCACTTTTTTCCCAAGTGTGCCAGTTACTTAAATCTACTTGCAACAATAAATGGTCTATTAAATTTTCTCCTTCAGGCGAGCGCAGCCACTCCAAATTTTGCATTTCGCCTTTGGATTCACGCAAAGATACAAACGGGTTGCTTAGGCTCAACTCCTTCATGGCGTTAATTAAGTCATAGGTACTGTATGAGAGCACAGTTAGATTTTGCTTTAAGTTAGGCGACAAAAAAAGCCGTGTTACTAACTGCTCTTTCGGTTTTAATACCATCTTTTGCAATCGTGTCATCGGCTTTTCTCTCCTTTTTTATTAAGAAGTAATTACTATTTAATTATACTACACCTATCAGTCCTAAAAAAATCGACAATACAAAAATTCCTAACATAACCCAATTAATGTTTACTCTCTTACGTAAAAGGTAAAAACAACCTACGGTTACCAAAAGAGGTATTAGGCCTTTAAATAACTGATCAAGATATCCTTGTAGCAAGATCGGTTTTCCTTTACCAACACTTAAAGCCAAAGTTGTCTTAAACTTAACATTCATAGCTGTCATACAGCCCATCATTAATAAACCTAAAGTACTAGCGGCCTTAGTTAATATTCGCATTCCTCCGCTTTCATATACACGCTGGATAAAGGTTGATCCTAAATTATAGCCTACATATGTAAAGTAAAAGGATAAGAAAACGGCTGGAATATTATAAATTAGCAGGAACAAAATCGGCCCCATGATTGATCCCTGCATTGATAAGCCAATGCCAATACTTGCAGCAATCACTCTCAGGATTCCCTGAAAAAATGTATCACCAATTCCAGACAATGGGCCCATAAGAGAAGTTTTGACAGCAGTAATTGATTGGTCGTCAAAATCTTCACCACGTTTGCTCTTTTCCTTTTCCATTGATGCAACTATTCCCAAAATCAAATTTTCTGCATGTGGAGTACAATTAAACCATTGAACATGTCTGGTTAACGCTGCTTCTTTATCTTTAACATTATGATAAAAGCGGTTTATGGCAGGCATCATACAAAAAGTAAAACCACTAGCGTGAAACTTTGATGGCCCCATACGATCAGCGTGCATCGCAAATGAACGAAGTGTCATCGAATTTAACATCCTTTTCTCTTCTTTAGACAGGGTTTTGGTTATTTTCATGCGAAAAAGTCCTCCTCTTCTTGTTGTTTTTTGCTCAAATTACTATTTAGATTAGCTTCCGTTGTACCCTTTCTCATTTTTAAGTTCATGATATCCTTGTCGCGAAATGCCATCACCACTACGATCGCAATACCAATGCAAGCAATTGCAACAGCTGGTAAGTTCAGATAAATGGTTAAGACAAAGCCCAATAGGTAAAATACTGCCAACTTATTATCCCAAAGGATTTTCATTAAAGTTGCAAACCCAACAGCTGGTAGCAAACCACCTGCTGCGTTAAGCCCAGCCATCAGATTTTGTGGGATAAACTTAACTAGGGCACTAATAGCAGAAGACCCAGCTATTACCCCCAAAAAAGCAATAACCGCATAAATACCATAATAGATAAACCAAGACAAAAAGTGGATTGCAATTATTCCTTTTTGATTATTTTTGGCTGCAAACTTATCAAGAATAGGTGCAAAGACAATCATGACACCATTTTTTAATGCTAATAAAACAAAGGCTGCCAATACACCTATTGGAATGGTTAAAGTTACCGCCGCTTTTTGACTTATATTAGTTGATACCGCAAATGTTACGGCTAAGACGGTTGCAATTGCTGGTTCTGAAGAGATTACCCCACCAACATTTAGTGCACCCATAAAAACTGCTTCGAGTGTAGCTCCGATTGTTAGGCCTGCTTTTAGATTTCCTAAAAATAATCCAGTGACGGCACCGATAACAATTGGTCTATCAATGTAACTATTGCCGGTTAAATAACTTCCTGCATAGCAAATAAACATAACCAGCATAGCAATTAATGCTACTTTCATATTATTTTCCCCTTTCAACAAAAATTTTATGCTTTACCCTTAATTAATTGAGGTATTGAAACTTTCTCCGAGGTAGGTAATCCTTGTGAAAAAACGTCGACATCAGGCAATTTATCTAATTTCTTTAATTTAGTAATCTCTTCAGGATTCAATGCTATGGCAGAATTAAACCGAATAATCTTCGATTTATCAGTTTGATCAAATCTACCCGCATTTGCCACATTAACTTGTTCAACCTGGGAAACATTTTTAGCAATTTCATAAGCATCTTTAACACAGTTTGTAATAACAAATATTCTCATATTTTTGCCCCTAGGATCGGTCAAAATATTAATTGAATCCTTGATACTGCGAATCAATAGCTTTTTACCACTAGGAATAGCCATTTTCATTGTCATTTGTGCTACTTCATTTTTTGCCGCGCCATCATTTGCCACTAAAATTGCAGATGCATTTAATTCTTTAGTCCAGACCAAAGCTACTTGACCATGAATTAGGCGGTCATCAACTCTTACTTGTACTATCATATTTTATTTTCCTCCGTAACTATCTCAACCAAATCTGTCATTTTATCAATACAATAAGTAGGGTGATACTGTTGAACTTGCTTATAACTTTTTTGTGACCAATTTACAAAGGCACTTTTGACTTTTGCATTATTTGCCGAAGCTATGTCTTGCCAATTATCACCGACCATTAAAGTCAACTTAAAATTTGCTTTTACCTTTTTCATTGCCAGCAAAATTGGTTCTCCATCTGGCTTTTTTCTTTTACATTCATCCCCACCTATAACGACATCAAACGTAGAATCCAAATCAAATAACTCAATACCGTGTTTAACCATAGATTTTCTTTTCATTGATACTACCCCTAAATGACAACCTTGCCGTTTTAGACTAAATAAAACTTGCCTAACTTCCGGAAAAAGACGTACATTTTGATCATGACGCTCATCACTATATGTGTTATAAGCTTTTAGTATTTTATCTTCTAATCCCGGGTATAATTTTTGATAAGCATCTCGCAAATTCTGTCCATTAAAGGGTTTGACATCATTTTCAGTGAAAATCCGGTTGCCAAATTTATTTAGTGCATAAATGTTTGACTCATTAATCAATTCGTTACTGTCAAGTAACGTACCATCCCAAGCAAATAAAATTGTATTAATCATGATTTTAGCTACTCAAAGAAATTTTCTTCAGAATTATCATTTGGGATAACAGTAACAAGCTTAACTTGGCTTGCCGTAATAAGTTTTTTTAAGCGCTCTTTAGAGATTTTTTCTGTCTCCAATAAGACTGACAAAACAATAGGAAGATTCATTCCGGTAATAATCTGAACATTTTTAAAGGACTTTTCTACCACTTTAGAAACAACTTTTTGATTAACACTTCCCCCATAGATATCCGTAAAAATATAATATTGTTGATTTTCTTTTACACCTTTTAAAAATTTTTCAACCTCAACTGTAAAATCAGCGTCATCTAAATATGCATCTATTGTCTCAATTTGGTCCTCCTTACCAGTTAGAATCTTGATAGAACTTTTTATGCCACTTGCTAATTTACCATGTGATGCTAATAAAATTCTTTTCATTTTATTCCTCCTCTATCTAATGATTAGCAATTAACATGCCAAGCAAACCTTTAAATTACTGCCTTTATGGCCATCTAAGTGTTTAAAAACTGTTTAAAACATAAAAACCCGTTAAACACTATTAGATTTTTTCAAAATAAAATACCAAACTTAAAAGTGATCAACTTTTATAGTTTGGTATTTGTTAAATGAATTGATTGAATAACTCATATAAGGTTGTCATTTCTGACAGTGTAATCTTTATGTTGTACTTAATCTCGAGAGGTTGAAAAATACTATTCGTAACCTGGAAAAATTTCTCTTCTTTTTCTGATGTAACTCTATTTTTTGAAAATGATGGGTGTTGCAGCATCAAGCGCTCAATCATTAAAGCGATATGCATATATAAATTAAGCTTAAACTTACCATCAAAGGAAACTTTATAAAATAATTCATATTTATTAATTATTGTTTCAACTTCACCTAAAATCACATCAGGATTTAAGAAACTTAATCTTTCAGATATTCCTTCTTTAGAGAAGAAACGAATTATTTGATTAGTAAAATTTTTGATCTGTTCATGGGTAAAATAAGGGAGCAACCATTGTGTCATTTTCTTTTCCCCACTAGCATCTAAAAGATCATATAAATTCATATACTTAAATTTCACTGGATAAGTGATATCAATTGTTGTTAGTACTAAAATTGTCCGGTCAAAATAGGCCCAATCTTTCTCAATAATTTTTTCTTTTAAAGAATTATAAGCAATTGGTATTAATTTAATATTTGTCGGCATATAGGGCTGTATTATTTCAGTGACTTTTTCAGCAATACCTAAACCAGATACACAGGATATTAAAATATTTGGTAATTGAGAAAATCCTTCATAATATTTCGCTTCTATTGTATAGTCCTTATCAGCTTTTTCAGCAATTTCTTTAAAAGGAGTATTTTGTTTAACTTTAATTGCTACATCAAGGGCGGTCAACGTAGTTAAATTATTTATTACTAGCAGATCACCTTGTAAGTGTGAACTGATTTTGGTATAAAGTTGTTCAAGAGACCCCATGTCTATCATTAAAATAAAGCCTTCGACCGTGTTAAATTGATCAATTAACTTATTTGCTTCCTCTATAATTGAGCCAACATCAGCTTCGATTGGCATATCAATTGCATCAAAAATATAGTCTTCACAAAGAGAATTAACAACTGCCTGAATACTTGTAGCAGTGCTCTCGCCATGAGCCACAATTAAAGTTCTCAATTTAATATCTTCATTTACAAACTGGCTTAACAGAATTGTAAATACAATAATTAAACTTATTTGACTATCTTTATCAAGTATTGGTAATTTGTAATAAAAAGTCGTTGCTACATGCAATGAACGAGGTAATTTCCGTGAGAATATATTTTTTAAGTTATTAATAGTGCTAGCGGGGATTTTAAAATGAGCTTGATAAAGCTCGAACATGATCGGTTCTAAATCCTGGGCATTATTTAAGCCAAACTCCTTTTGAATAGTCTTTAAAAAGATCATTTTATGCTGTAGGTGCAATCCGAAATTAGCTCGTTTAATATCAGCAGTGATACTTACTTTTAATATATCTGACTGACAAATACGTAGATTTTTATCTGTAAAATTATGAGATAAATGATTCATTGCTTGTTGCAAATAATAATTTTGCTGCTGTAATCTTTCGGCTTTTTTATAATTAATCTTCTTTTCCGGATCAACTTCAATATCGCCAAAACCCTTAAATGCAGGTAATTTAGTTAACAAGAGATTAGCAATTGTAACTTTTATTTCATTAGTATTATTGCTTTCATCATAAGCTGATGCACATGCAAGTTGAATAGCATTTTTTATATAACCAATATTTCCTGAATGATTGATCTGCAAAAGAGCAGAAACAACTTTTTCATCAACCCTAATTTTTTTATTAATTTTCTTTGCCTCTTGATAAAACAGAAGATTTAACAATTGTAATCGTTCATCAATTGGCCGTTCAATATAATTTGGCAAATTAATTTTTACAGGAATTCTGCGAAGAAACGTTGTTAGCAAAACATCTTGCGGATCTTCCGTAGTAGCCATTATTATTCGAACTGATGCTTTAATAGTATGAACATTATCTCCCACCCTGTAAAAAGTACCACTATCAATAAAATTAAAAAGTTTTTCTTGGCTCTTACTACTTAAACGATGAACCTCATCTAAAAATAAAATTCCACCATCAGCCTTTTCTAGCAAACCTTCCTTTTTCTCATCAGCTCCGGTAAACGCCCCTTTTACGTAGCCGAATAAAGTACTAGAAATTAATTCAGGGTTATCAGCATAATTGGCACAGTTAAAAACGACAAATGGTGCTGTTACACTAATTACATTTTTACTTTTGGCAAACTGATAGATCTTTTTAGCCAAAAAACTTTTCCCCACTCCTGAATGTCCGGTGATTAGAATATTTAAGCCATTAGGTGGGTAAATGACTGCAGATCTTGCTCTATTGATAATACTTTTCATAGAGCCGTTTTCTCCAATGAAGTCAGCAAATATTTTTGAATTAGTTGACGCTCCGATAGCTTTCCATAGTGCTGGCTTTTTGCACAATTTGATTACCTTGCGTTCATTTAATAGTATATTTAAATAATGACTGA
>NZ_CALYQV010000075.1 GCF_945290125.1 uncultured Lactobacillus sp.
TTGAATATCGGCAGTTAGTCCTCAGTTAATAGCTAATATAAAGTGTCCTAATTTTAGGGTTCACATCATTAATTTGATAAATTATTGAGATATTTTTGAAATATGTTTTTATAATAAATACAAAAATGCACCCAATAGCTGATTTTTACTATTAGGTGCATTTAAATTATTTATTTAGTTCTCTTAAAATTATTTATTTGGCCGTCTTTGGCTTAGCAGCTTGACTTGCTTCTTCTGCAGTATTGATCGGACTTAGTCTTACACCCGCAATAAATCTAACATCACTCGCTTTGACATAGCTATCACCAAAATCTACTTGACCACCACCTGTTCCATCTGGCTTATCAGTGGCATAAAATCTATGACCCTTCATATGGTAAAACAGTTCTGCTTTATTTTCGGCTGGCACCCAAATGTAAAGCAATTTATCTACTTTTATGTCACCGCCTTGCTTCCTAATTCTTTGCCCATTAATATCTTTTTTGGTGCCATCGGCATTATAGACATCTGTGTCCTGATAAAATCTAATATAAGAATAATGCTCAAGGTCATAATAATGATGCGGAAGTTCTTTTTGAACTTTAACGTCCAGGCAATAGAGCCAATTATTCGTCCCTTTAATACGATAAATAGTAGGATTAGGGATAGCTGAATGACCAATCTCCTCCGCATAGTTATCTTCTTCAGCCCGGTCGACTACAAAGGTAGTACCTTTTTTAGCCTTTTTAGTAGTTTTGACCCCATTTTTGATCTCATAAATTGGAGCACCATCATCTCTTGTTACTGTTGCGATCGTTTCTTCGGTGTTTGAAGCAGTGATTTTACCCAAGTTGCTGGCTTTCACATATTGCTTTGCGGGACCACCAATACGGTAGTAGCGCAGACCATTCTTAAACTTAACGGTACCACCATAAGTTGTAATAGAAGTCCCCTTTCTAATTAAACGATAGTCAGCCCTGCGTGAGCTGGTAGCGTAAACATAGGAATTATGCTTAACTTCACGTTTAACGCCATCGATATTATTAGCTTTGATATATTGTTTTTTCCCGCTAATTTTATAGTATGGGGCGTAGGGCTTGAAATCTAAGATTAACGGCTTTTTATCAACTTTAACCCGGCGAAAAGCTGGATATTTAGCGTCTACCTTTTGTCCGTTCTCATCATATGCTTGTGACGTATACATAACAGTTCTTATGGTGCTGGGAATCTTTGCCTGAACAGTATGGACTTGCTGATTAAATGTCCAAACGGCAGTTAGTCCTAAAAAAACAGCTGCTAAATAATGAACAAGTTTTTTATTCATGTATTTTAACCTCTCTTCTTTAAAAAATTACTATCTTTTGCCATTGCTTTTATTTTGGGAACAAAAGCGCAAAACGAGACAATAGTAAAAAACAACTAATATAATAACTATTACTAATCATGTACCCCTTTTTATAATTATGGAAGATAAAAAATGATGAATTTAATTAAGGAAATATCTTAATATATAGGAAGATACTTAATTTTAAACTTACTCCGTTAAATTTATACGTATAATAAGAAACATGGAAGGTTTACTATATGACGAAGACCCCAAAAGAAATTATCAAGATTTAATGAAAAGTCTCACTATGTTTAGGTGTTAGGTCCTATTTTTGCCTGTTTAGTATCGTACATGAATACCCTGCTTGCACGGCATTTTGGCTATTGCCAGCCACCCACTTATTTTTGCCTCTTTTTAAACTGCGTTACACTAAAGTAATAAAGCGCACTGAACAATAACGCAAACCCATAAACGTACTGCGTACTCATTGAGCCAAATGTTTGCACAATCCAGCTCCCCGTAAATGTACCTAATGGAATCATTAGCGAAAGTATGCTGTCGTTAATGGTGTCTATTCTACCCAAAACCGCGGCTGAGAAGCTTGTCTGAACCAAGACTTCAAAAACGGTGTTCATCATCGTGCCCCATAAGGACGATACACCCGCGTTAAATAGGGCAAGGTAGATATTGAACCGCACGACTAACGGTACCAATATCCTAAAAATGCCCGTGCCTAAAAAGCAGGCTGCAATAAAAATTTCCATTTTCTTCTGGCCCAGCTTAAAGCGTTGCACCAAAAAGGCACCGATAATGCTACCTGCGGAAGAGGCCATCAGCAATCCCCCATAGCCAATCGCTGAGTCATGGATATAGCTTTGCGCGAAATAAGGCAGCCCAATATCATAAATACCAAAAAAGAAGTTGACCACACAGGGGTAGAATCAATTTCAGGATATTCTTTTCCTCTTTTAAGGTGGTCCAACCCATCCGTAAATCCTTGAGATAAGAGCCAGAAAAGTATTCTTCGCTTTGCAAAAGATCTTTTGCAAGCACGTTTACCTGGATTTTAGCGTAGACAAACAGAGCCAAACCGAAAATGATTGCTGATAAAACAATGGTCATGCTAATGGAAGTAGTAGCAATGATAAAGGTGGTTATGCCGTCTAGCACTAAATCCAATATCTTGTAGCTTACCTGAAAAAGGCCGTTAAAATGCAGCAGATCCTTCTTCTCAACCAGAACGGGCAGCAGCTTATATTCTGTGGGATAAATAATTGAAGACAGAATTGTTGACGCGCTGAACAATAAAAGCAGGAGAACATCAATAGCGATGCTGCTCTTTGCGACTTTTAAAATGAATACTACAACCAGACTAATTAGTGTCTGCAATATGGTTGAAAAGGCCAGCAGCTTTTTGATTGAAAAACTATCGATCAAAGGACCGAAGCCAAACGATACTATGTCTATCCCCGCCTCAATTGAAAAAAGTAAGGCCACCATTGCGGGCGAATGACTGGTTTCTTTGAAATACCAGAGAATCGCCATGTAAAACAGGCTGTCCGCAACATTGGTTGCTATTCGACCGCCTAATAACTTATACACATTTAAATATTTCTTTTTTAACACCACTTTTATAACCTTTTAAACTTAATAAATAACTGCTCATCACCTAGAAACGTTGGCAAGTAACCTGGGTGACCACCAATCCGCAATGCCTTCTCAACCTGTTTTTGCAGGGCATTTATATAGGTGGATTTAACCAGGCCAATTTTTAGCTGCCAGTATGCGCTTGATATCAAGTAGTTCATCTTTTATTTTTTTGCCTTGTTTAGCTTATTGGAAAATAGAGCAGAATAATATCTAGCCGATATTCTGTAAATGATAAATCTAGGACTATTCTTTAAATTATCAAGAAATTCTATTGCATTCTCGACATTGTTTTCTTTATTGAATCTTTTGTTATTCTTATATCTCCAATGTAAATAATTATTACAAATGTCAGCAAAACGTTCATTCATCGGGTCTGATATCGCATCTAACCTTTAAACTTTTTGAAAAAAAGAATTCATCATCATTTCCACAAAATCTTCAGGTAAAATTATGATAGCAGTACTAAATAAACTCAAAGTATTAATGTTAAAAAACCAATTTTCGGTTTCAGTTAAATTGTTAATTACTACTTTCTTAAAACTTTCATCCAATTCATTTATAGAGTCGTTTATATAAGCCATTGCAATTTCCGCACGGAGCTTAAGATTGCTGCTAACGTTACTTTTTATGATCTGCTTATAGCACACTTTCACCTCATTTTTATTGTGAGTGTTTATAGCGACTGTCATCTTTTGTGATAAATTTTGTTCGAGTCGAATTTTTTCACATGAATATGTGTCTTTGATTTTAAATAAGAAATTCTCTAAATTAATGTCATGCATCAATAATATTTCGAGCAAAAGATCGCTACTTATTCTCCTTTTATTATTGACGATACGAGAATAGGCACTGGTAGTTATAATATTTTCAACCATTTCTGTTTCTGTTAAGCCAAGTTCCTCTTGCTCTTTTTTTAAAGCTTCACCTATTGTCATAATATTTATACCTAAATCAAATAATTTATACCTCTCTATTGCTTTTCTACCTTATGTTGGAAAACTTCTCTTATCGCTGGAAAAAGGAAATCTACCGCTAGGATCATCATTTCCAATAGATGACCTACGTAGAAAACTATAACCTGAGCTGAATATATTGCTGCAGGTATGCCAAAAATCGGCTTAGTTACACTACTCACAGCAAATAACCCAAGAATTCCCCAAAAAACTTGTTTGGATAAAGCCTTTTTATGTACAATTCCTAAGTTCTGCAAGAAAAAATAGTACTATATATAATTTATCCATTAAATATGCAGTAACATTCTAAAATTTCTCAGATATATAGAGGTCCTTAGCCAATTTATTTATAGAATCTTTATTATTTCCTACAATTAGCACACTATGCCAATTATATATCAACTATTTTTTTAATATAATAATTCTACAAAAATTTAACGTATAACCAACGCTTCACTATATAGAATTTGAATGAATGCGTATTGGGTTAGACCGCCAATTTCTTGTGCCTCTGCAATAACAACTTTTATTAATTCATTAGAGACTTTCATTGGCGTACCTTTTTTAAAAATTATACTTGTGTAAAGAACAGCTGGTCCGGCTTCAATTATTAATACATCATATTTTTTATTCATTTTGTACCTATACCAAAAAATCAGATATAGATAATAAAACTATAAACTGATACTTCCAACTAATTGTAGTTAAATAAGATTTTTTCTGTTTAATTTATTTAGACAAACTAATGTTTTTTATTAGTAACCAAATCTTGACTAGATAATTTTATATGGTGATAGGCAGATTCATACCTTTTTTTATACTAGTCAAATCATTCAGAATTTGGTTTCTGTATATTTCTAATTTATCCATTTTTAGTCAATTCTGATTTTAACTTATAAAAAATCTTTTTTAGAAAAATTGATATTGTATAGTTCTCTATGGATAATATAATAAGCTCCAACGGGATACAGAAATACTGTACTGCCGTAAGAAATTAAAGAATTTTCATTATACCTAAATACCGCTTTATCATTTATTTAATTTAAAACTAATTATTATATTAAACCAAATTGTATACATTGACTACCTTTTTGACTATAGTCAAATCAAATTGTGGTAACGTTACTTAACTCCTACTTTGGTCAAAACTAGGCAAACGAATTAACCTGATAATACTAATACAATTTTATGGAACTAATGTCATAATTTCGCTAAAGGTTAAAAGCCTTGATTCTGACCTTAAGAATGAAGCGGTTGTGCCATTCAATTCCACTCTTCTCCTTCGAAGTGTAAAGGGTTCTAACTGGGCTAAATCCGTAAAACTGGGCAAAGAGAACCATTTAAATTTTTCAGCTGTACTAACCTAAAGCCTTAAAAGCAGAATTAAATTTATAACTAGAAAAAATAAGTCCTGGAAGTTAAGCAACTTTCGGGACCTTTTTACAGTTTTCTGGACTAATTTAAATAGCATAATACAAAATAATGCACCTAATAGCTGATTCTTACTATTAGGTGCATTTAAATTGTGAATTTTTTCTTGACCGCTTTTGCTCAGTAGTTATAAGCATATTTATGCTGTACCACTGAACTTGCTTAACCAAAAATTCTAAAAGTTAGCCTTCTTCACGTAGCGGTTCAGTCCGATGATGTAGTAATAGCGACCTTTCCGCTTTACTGCACCACCATATGTTCTAACTTTGCGTCCACGCTTCAGACTGGCATGCCTTATTTTCTTTGCTTTTTGATTATAGATGAGTGCATTATGCTTTAACTTACGCTTTTGGCCTGTAATATTAGTGGCCTTCACAAACGTATTATTATCTAAAAGATAATACTTCTGACCATTTATGGTTTCGGTATCATAGGTTGTAATCATCTGGCCTGACATAAGTTCGCCTGTTACCCGCTTACCGTTAATATCATAGAGATACGAATTATGCATTACCATTCTTTCAGTCCCTTTAAGGTAAGTGTAAGTTACGATCTGCGGTTGATAGCTGAAGAAGCCTGTCGCATTATGAGGCCTTGCCTTTAATAAATAACCAGCAAATTTCAGTTCTTGGGTAATGTAGCCATCGCCAACATTACCGCTCAAGATTTTATCAGGTGCCAATTTGAGACCATTTTTATCTTCATAATGAACTCTGACCTCAGCTCCTGCAATCGGCTCTATAGTACCAGATGAATGACTTGGTGGTGTTGGAGTCGGCGGTGTTGGTGGCGTAACCGGATTGACTGGTGGCTTAGGCTCATCAAAGTGTGTGCCCTCACGAACATAAGTATCGGCATCTTTAGCTGGATCATAATTTGCCATTAACTCTTTCGAACTCCACCTATTCTTGCCTTTAGGGTCATTAAGTGTACCATTAGCAACATTGCGCCAAGTGCCATCAGTATCAAAGCCGGTACCCTTGACAATATTATCTTTTCCTAGTTTTAACAAGTTTAGGCTTTGCAAATCATTTAGCATATCGGAAATGTATTTAATTTTGCTCATATCAAAACCGCTAATGTCAAGCCTTTGCAACCGAATATCATACTGAAACATGCTACTCATATTAAAAACATTCGTGGTTTTAAAATTACTGAGATCAAGCTCTGTGATATTCTCACAGTCATTAAACATGTCATTCATTACAGTTACTTTATCAGTATTAAATTTGCTAACATCAATTTTTGTTAATAACTTACATGAAGCAAACATTCCTGACATAGTAGAAACGTTAGCAGTTGAAAAGCCGCTAACATCTAGGTCAGTTAAGTTCCAACAGTTGTTAAACATCCAGTTCATATCAGTGACATTATCAGTTTTGAAATCTTTGCCAAACTTAATGCTTTTTATTGACCAACAATTGTGGAACATAGTACTGGTATTAGTCACCTTACTAGTTTTAAAGTTGCTTAAATCAATTGTATTTAAACTTCTGCATTCTTCAAACATGCCACTTAATTCCGAAACATTTTCGGTATTAAAGGAACTGACATCAATATTTTTAAGACTTACGCAAGAATAAAACATGCTTGACATTGTGGTAACATTGGCAGTATTAAAGTTTTTTAGATTAACATCGCTTAAACGATAACATGATGAAAACATGCTTGTCATATCAGTAATTTGACTAGTATCAAGCTTGTCCAAGCCGTCTATATTAGTTATATAAGTAAAGCCTTTAAATAGATACCTGACTGACCCGCTAATTGCCAAGGGACCCTGAATAACAATATGGTTAACATTTACAGGATCAAGCCCTACATTATATAAAGCATTTGCCAGCGGCTTTGGATCATTAACAGCTGTAGAGCTACCTGGAATAGTTAACGTTTTACTGGACGAATCATAGCTAAGTGAAAGATCACTATCGCCCCATGGAACTGTCCGAGTTCCTCTTGTTGCAATTTTCGCTTTTTTTACTGAATTTGCAGGAGGTGAAGCCGATGCAAATGTTGTTTGCGGTTTAATAATATTTAAACCTACCACAGTCATAGCAATAAAAGCTAAGCATGTTGTAAGTTTAATATTAAAAAGATATTTCCTCATTATTCGTCTCCCTTAAGTAATATAATTCTGCCTAACCCAAGTGTAGCATAAATAACATTTGTTATAAAGCATTCTTTATATATACA
>NZ_CALYQV010000076.1 GCF_945290125.1 uncultured Lactobacillus sp.
CTTTGCATTGCTTGAATCACGTAAAGATCGTGAAGCCCGTGGTCAAAATGGTGGTTACACACCAAATAACAATGGCAATTTTGGTAATCAGAATACCAATAATACTCCTAATATGGGGGCTTCAAATCAGAATAACACTGCTAATAATGGTCCGGATAATACTCAAGATCCATTTGCAGGTTCAGGCGATACCATTGATATTTCTGATGATGATTTACCATTCTAAATTAACAGAAAGGACCTAGGATATGGCTCAACAAAGAAGAAGCGGCGGCGCTCATCGTCGTCGTAAGGTTGACTACATTGCTGCCAACCATATTGATTACGTTGACTATAAGGACGTTGATTTGTTGAAACGTTTTATCTCTGAGAGAGGTAAAATCTTACCACGTCGTGTCACTGGCACCAGCGCTAAGAATCAACGTAAGGTAGCTAAGGCAATTGAAAGAGCTCGCATTATGGGCTTGTTGCCATTTGTTACTGAAGACTAACAAATAAAAAACTCTGCTAATGCTTGAAAAGCACTGAGCAGAATTATTGATAAGAACCTTGAAATTACGATAATTTTGAGGTTTTTTATTATGCATAAATTATCTAAGCAAGAATAAAAATAACAAAAAAGTAATGATAGTTCAAACCTGAACATTGTGGAGTTTCTTATCTAGTGAATACAATGTATAATAATAATGATGTATTATACATTATTTTAGGAAGGACCTTACATGAAAGATTTTTTACGTAAGCTTGAATTCCCTGCTTTTATTAAAGATTCTAGGCTGACGGCTTCAGTCATTATTATCTTAGCTTTATCGCTTTTGGGCAGCATCGTTGCGATGATCATGAACCCATTATTTGGCTTGGCTATGGTCTTGATCTTTATATTAACTGTGGCATGCGTCGGTTATGGTGCGTATATCTTAGCTGGTAATGCAAACAATTTTGCTGTTAGTTTATCTTATCGGATTAAGCGTAGCGAGCAAGAAGCAATGATTAAAATGCCACTGGGCATTTTACTTTACGATAAGGATCATCAAATTCAATGGGCCAATCCGTACCTGCAGCTTTATTTAAAAAATGAAGACCTGATTGGACATACAATTGCATCCGTTGATCCTGAACTAGATAAGTTAATTAATGAATCATTAAAGGCTAAAACTGCTGAAAACCATGTAGTAAACTGGGATGGACATCAATTTGAGATGGTTATCCAAGACAACCTGGGAGTGGTTTACTTACTAGATATTACGCGTTACGCCAAAATAGAAAAACGATATAAAAACGAATTATTAGCTATTGGGCAGATTTTTATTGATAATTACGATGAGTTAAGCGAAACCATGCATGACCAGGAATTGACTGCTACTAGTGCATATGTCCAGAATACTCTGAGTGATTATGCTAAAAACTTTAACGCTTATCTTAAACGTATTGATGAAGATCACTTTTTGTTATTACTCCATATGCAAGATTTAGCTAAAATGGAAAAAGATAAGTTTTCTGTTTTGGATAAAATGCGGTTAGAAACAAGTCGTAATAATACACCGTTAACTTTGTCAATTGGAATTGCTTTTGGCAGCAGTTTAATTACTGAATTAGCTGACCAAGCGCAATCTAACCTTGACTTGGCGTTAGGTAGAGGCGGGGACCAAGTTGTTCTTAGTCAACCCGGTAAAGCAGCTCGTTTCTTTGGTGGTAAATCGAATCCGATGGAAAAGAGAACCAGAGTTAGAGCAAGGATGGTTTCACAGGCGATTAGTGAGCTGTTCAAAGAAGCAGACCGTGTTTTTGTAGTTGGTCATGCCAGCCCTGACATGGATTCAATCGGTAGTGGTATTGGCGTTGTTAAAATTGCTCGTTTGCATCATGTAAAGGCAAATTTTGTCTTAGATGTTAATAAAACAAATTATGATGTCAGCCGCCTAGTTGCTAAAATGGAAAAGGTAAAGGGAGATAATGATATTTTTATCGCACCTGGGGATGCTTTAGAAGCAGTGACTGACAAGTCTATGCTGGTTATGGTTGATCACTCGAAATATTCTATTACTTACTCCAAGGAATTGTATAATCGACTGAGAAATAGAATCATTGTAATTGATCATCACCGTCGCGGTGAAGAATTCCCTGAAAATCCAATGCTGACGTACGTTGAACCTTATGCTTCATCTGCCTGTGAGCTGGTGACTGAAATGGTAGAATACCAACAGCCAAGTTCAGGTAAGCGGGTTTTAACCGACCTTGACGCTACAGCAATGCTGGCGGGAATTACAGTTGATTCCAAGGAGTTTTCGCTGCGGACGGGAACTCGGACATTTGATGCTGCCAGTTACCTGCGTTCAATCGGTGCAAGTACAATGGGTGTCAGCAAGCTGCTGAAAGAAGATATTGATAGTTTCTTGCAGCGCACCCGACTGGTCAGCAGCTTGAAGATGATCAAGCCTAAAATGGCGGTCTTATGTGGGCCAGATGATAAGGAAATTGACCCTATTATTACTGCTCAAGCAGCAGATACGGCGCTTGATTTAGAAAATGTCGAAGCCAGTTTTGCAATTACCAGACGGAATAAGGATACAATTGGTATATCTGCTCGTTCAATGGGTGATATCAACGTTCAGCTTATTATGGAAAAACTTGGCGGCGGCGGACATTTGTCTAATGCTGCTACCCAAATTAAAGGGATATCTGTTAAGGAAGCACTTGCTAAATTGATGGATGCAGTGGATACTTATGAACAAGAAAATGAATAAAAGGAGAGCACAATGAAAGTTATTTTTACTAAAGATGTTAAAGGCCGGGGCAAGCGCGGTGAAGTTAAAAACGTTCCTGATGGTTATGCCCAAAACTTTTTATTTAAGAGAGGTCTAGCTAAAGCTGCAACTAAAGCAAATATGCATACTTTGGAAAGAGTAGCTGCTAACGAAAAAGCTGCATATGAAACTGAAAAAGCTGAAGCGGAAAAGATTAAGTCTGAACTAGAAAAGGATGAAACAGTAGTTAATTTCAAGTCTAAAGCCGGTTCAGATTCCAGACTGTTTGGCTCAATTTCTGGTAAAAAGATTGTTGAAGGCTTAGAAAAGCAATTTGGTATTAAGATAGATAAGCGCAAATTAAACCTGCCTGAACCAATTAAATCCTTAGGCTACACAAATGTACCAGTTAAGTTATTTAAGGGCGTAGAAGGCAAAATTCGCGTTCATATCACCGAACAGGATTAAACTGTAGTTGAATTCTGAAAAAAGTGGGCGTAAGTAATGGATAATATTGTCTCACAGCAGATACCACATGATGACGAAGCGGAAAAAGCCGTTCTAGGTGCAATTTTTATTGATCCTGCTGCAATAGCTGATGCCAGTGCAGAGGTTCAGCCAGAAGATTTTTATAAGAGAGCAAATCAGTTAGTTTTCCAGGCTATGCTTGATTTATCTGACCGTGAGGATGCAATTGATCCGTTAACGCTGCAGGATGAACTGACTAAGAAAAATCAGCTTGATGATATTGGCGGCATTGCTTATGTTTCTGAGCTGGCTATGGCTACACCGACGGCTGCTCACGTCACTTATTATGCTAAAATTGTTCACCGTAAGGCTTTATTGCGACGCCTGATTTCTGCCAGTCAAAAAATTATTACGACTGCAATGCAGGACTCCGATGATGTCACTGACATTTTAGATAATGCCGAAAGTGAGATCATGAATGTTTCGTCGGAAAATAATGCCAATGGTTTTCGTAATATCAAGGATATCGTTAACTCCACTATTGATGAGATTAACAACATTCCTGAAGATGGTAATATGGTTACGGGTCTACCAACCGGATTTGTGGAACTCGATAAGATGACCACCGGTTTTCATGATGATGAACTGGTAATTGTGGCAGCACGTCCCGGAGTAGGAAAGACTTCCTTTGCACTTAATGTTGCCCAGTATGTCGGCTTGCATACTGATAAAACTGTCGCAATGTTTTCCTTGGAAATGAGTGGGGAGCAGCTAGTGCAGAGAATGCTGGCTTCTGAAGGCTTAATCAATTCGCAACACTTGCGTACTGGCCAACTGGATGAAGACGAGTGGCCTAAATTAGTCACTGCATCCGGCTCTTTGGCAACAGCCAATATTTATATCGATGACACACCGGGAATTAAGATGAGTCAGATTAGGGCACAGTCTCGCCGTTTGGCTAAAGAGAAAGGCAATTTAGGCTTAATTGTCATTGATTACTTGCAGTTAATTGAAGGTCCGCACAGTGAATCACGCCAGCAGGAGGTTTCAGCTATTTCACGGCAATTGAAGAAATTAGCCAAGGAACTTCATGTACCTGTTATTGCCTTGTCGCAATTGTCGCGGTCAGTTGAACAAAGGCAGGACAAGAGACCTGTCTTATCTGATATTCGTGAATCCGGCTCAATTGAGCAAGATGCCGACATTGTTTCTTTCCTTTACCGTGATGATTACTATCGCGACGAAGAAGAGGGCGAGGAAAATAAGGAAGTTTCTGCCGAAGATGATAATGGCGAAGTTGAGGTTATCATTGAAAAGAACCGTTCAGGTAGCAGGGGAACAGTGAAATTAATGTTTTCTAAACCTTATAATCGCTTTTCTAATCTCGATTATAGTCATGATCAGCCTAATGAATAAGAAAGAATAAAAGCCATGGTGATTTATAGCAAAAAGCTATGGCTTTTTGCTTTTCTACATCTTTTAACAAAAAATAAGGCGTTTTTAATGACAATAATTATACAAAATTGTACTATTAAGGTGTGAATAGAAATTTTTCGCTAATTTTTTGGGAAAGGATCGATTAAGATGGCTGATAAAGGTTTTAAAGATAAAGTAGCTGGCAAAGCTAAAGAAGTCAAAGGCAAAGTTCAACAAGCTGCTGGTGACGTTAAAGACAAAGCACAAGAAGCTACTGAAAATGTCAAAGACAAAGTTGATGATGTTAAGGATAAATTGAAGAATTAATTCTTTTAATTAATAAATAAAAGGAGATTGAGAAAACTAACGGTTTTCTCAATCTCTTTTTTGGGTTACACATGAAGCAATTTATCGTAATTTATGTTGAATACTCTCTGGTAATTTAAGATTCGGTCGATCAGGATCATAAAATTCATAGAACACTGGAGCTTTATTAGAATCATTACTTTTAGGATAAAGGTCGTAGTTGCTGGCCATTAAGGGTAAAGTCATATTCTTTTTATAGGAATTCCAGATATTGCTTAACACTTGAGTTAACAATTTTCGTTCCTGGGATTCAAGGGATAAAAAAGCGCGACCAAAGCGGTAGGTTCCTACTATTTTGTTACTAGTTAGTTGGTTTAATTCATCAATGTCATAATTTTCAAAAGCCTCGAAAAGATCAGAAAAGGCATCGTTTCTTTCTTGATCGGGGATTGAATTATTGAAATTAATCAGAGCATGTCTGATCACGCGGCTACTGGAAGAAAGACCATCAGCTAAAGTAAAACTGTCGCGACCTACTGACCAGCGACGAGGATCATGCTGGTTGCGCATTGGTACGGTACTTTTGACAACTAGAGTTTGTTCCGGATGGTCAAGCATTGCACCAAAGATTGAATTCTGGGGAATGTAGGTTTTCATTTTAGACATGGAAGAAGTGAAACCAGGACTCGTGTATACCTTATGAAAAAAGCCTGGTCCGTCAAAACTAATCGCCTTGATTACCCGTTTTTGAATTTCAGACTCAACTGCACATAAAGCAAATTGAGCAAAGTTACCTCCTTTTGAATGACCTAAAAGGTAAATTTGTTGGTCACTAAATTTATGTGCTATTTCTGTTAAATATTTAGCTGCCACTTCCTGACCGTAAATTTCGGGCAGGTAATTCATACCCATATCTTCATTTAAGCCAATCATAGTGCCATCAGTTCCGCGAAAAACGACAGCTATAGTTTTTGTCTCAATTAGAAAGGTAGCAGCAGTAAATTGTAATGGATGAGGCTCTTTTTCCAGTCTGTCTGTCCAATCTAGAATCTTGATGTTGCCGATTCTAGGACTTTCCGGTAGCAACATAACTTCAGTTGCAGTTTCGGCATACATTTGATGTTGAAAAGAGGACAATTTCCGCAGCTTTTCCGCTACTTCTCCTAGAGTATGATTGGTGGCAGAACTATCGGCCGGCAAATAGGCAATAGATGACAGCAATGAAGCATCAACACTATTAAATGGCTTTTCTTTAAAGCTTAAGTCGCCCCGCCAGCGTAAGTAATCCAAGGGTCCGGCCATATAAATTCTCCTTTCGTAATAAAAGTTTATATTAATATTGTAGTAAGTTTGTTTACCTATGATAAAAATAATGCAAAAAAAACAATAGAATTAACTATTGCTTAAAAAATATAACTTTATTTATCTATACTAGCAATACTGATACGCTTGATGTCAGGATATTTGCGCAGAGCCATGATAATATCATTTTCATTAATATTGTTATTAATAATGCCGTCTACGAAAAAGATAATTCTTTCATCACTGACAAAAAGGATCTTAACAGAAACATTTTCAACATGATTTGTTTCAAGCTCCTGTTCGATGATATGCAGGATATTAGGTTTGTTAACAGCTTCTATTTGAATGTTAAACCTGATATGCATGATGATTTTGTCAATTATAGTATCGTCGTGAAACATCATCTGAATGACGAAAAGAAAGGCAGTCGCTAAAATTCCGATAAAATAAAGGCCAGAACCAATTGCCATTCCGATGGCCGCTGTAGCCCAAATACCGGCAGCTGTGGTTAAGCCGGAGATCTGTTGCTTTTTAATTAAAATTGTACCGGCACCAATGAATGAAATACCAGAAACTATCTGCGCTGCAATTCTGGAAGGGTCCAGAGCAACATCTGACATTTTTAGTAAATCGCCAAAGCCGTATTTTGAAACTATCATAAATAGCGCAGACGAGAAGGCAACTACAATATGTGTCCGCACTCCAGCACTTTTTCTTTGAATTGCGCGTTCATAACCGATCAGTGCGCCACACAAGGAAGCAACTAAAATTCGTAGTACCCAGGGGAACTCGGCGCTAATCGAGGCTAAATTTGCCATTACATCCACTCCATTCTGAATCTATCTTCATATTATACTCTTAAAAAATTTCCCAAAGCTTAGTTATAACAAAAACTGAGAAAAAGTCAAAAAATGCTTGCGTAAACTAATAGAATATGTTTTAATTAATATCGTTGTCGAGATATGACAATGCTGACTTAGCTCAGTTGGCAGAGCACGTCATTAGTAATGATGAGGTCGGAGGTTCGAATCCTCTAGTCAGCATT
>NZ_CALYQV010000077.1 GCF_945290125.1 uncultured Lactobacillus sp.
TTGCTGATATTCAAAGGGAATCACAATCTCCTCATAAGAAAAATCATTTTCAAATGGAGTGATACCTGTAATTCTTCCATTTTCTATTTTGTTCGCAGGTATAGCAAAGGTTCCCCTTTGTTCATACATTCTGTAATTATCTGTATCAATGATCGTATTAGGCCGAATAAAAATACCGTGACTTAAAATATGTTTAGCCCTATCTATACTTATGGAACTGCCATTAACACTATTAAATTCATTAAGAATTGATGCTAACTCTCGGTCCTTTTGTGTTGCAATAAAAGATGCTAATTTAACTTCATCTGAGTTAGCATCATAATTTGGACGTATCAGTACATAAAGGCTAGTATCTTCTCTTGTGTCATGCTGAGTAGCAAAGAAAAGCGCAACTAATGGATCGGTAGTAAAATCTAAAAGTCTTGTTGGTACGCCATTATGTTGCATTTTTGCCAGGTTCTGTACAACATTTTTATTGGGCCTTTGATACTGCAGATAAGTACGTGCTTCTGATAAATAGTTTTTATTATTTCGTGCTACCGACGGTATCATATTAGGGAACCTTGACAACTGCCCTCTGAAGAATAAATTTCCCTGTTTTTTGTAATTACTATATTTATCTAAATACCTCAATAATTGGTCGACGGAAACAATTTGATTTTCTTTTGCCACAATGTACTTCCTTTCAAAACATTATTCAACAGCACCCTACTTTGCTTAATATACTTTGTGCCCTAATCTACTGACGGTCCCAGCCGATTTTTCCAATACTGCAATTGAAGCGTAAAAGTAAAATTAAAGTTGTATTTAAAGTAAGCTACATAGTACTGTCTAATGTCACAAAAAGGATTCACCTAAAGTACTAGAATTAGAATCCGATACCTGAACGTCTTCAGTACGAAATGTGTTAGGCATTTCTTCACAGTTCTCTCAAGAGTGGAACTATAGATTAATATAAGCCTCATAACCATTTCAAACTTACAGAGACTTACTTTAGCTAATTTTTATAGCAACTTTTTTAATTTTTGACGTATTTATATAATATTAGGGGCGAAAAACATGATATGTTATATGTTTCCTTCCTTAGATTTTATAGCATTTAGAATCGTATCTGTACAATAATTTAATTTTTTTAACACTTGATGCCTTTCCCAAAAACGGATCACTGTCCATCCCATTTTTTGCAACTCAGCATTGACTTGCTTGTCGTGTTCCATATTATAACTTATCTTCTTAAGCCAGTATTGCCGATTACGATGAACTCTTTTGCCTGATTTAATTTCATCATAATTATAGCCATGCCAGTATTCACCATCTACAAATACAGCAATTTTATATTTGGTAATTGCCAGATCTGGCTTACCGGGAAGCTTTTTATAGTTGCGGAAGTAACGGACCCCCTCATGCCAAATGGCCTTGCCAAGAATGGTTTCCGCCTTTCCACCGGTTGACCGGATTTTGGACATCATTTTGGATCGATACTTAGTTGTCTCCATCGTCTGCCTTCTTTTCCGTAACGTGATAAATTGCCTTATTTACTGGGAACTTGATGTTAGGAACCCAAATTTTATCTGACTTCCATCCCTTGCCCACTACTTCGTAAAGCGTCATGACTGGCATGTCGGTAATTTGATTTCCTAAAGCAAGATCATTTGGAGAAAGCAACGCACCCGTCCCCTGAGTAATGTCACGACTCCGTCGAATAATAATAACCCCTTGGCTTCTATGATCTTTTAGCATATCCTGCAAAGCAGTTATGTAGTCATCGACATTAAAGTCAGCACCACCATCGATGTTTTTCAAAATACGGATAAACAATGCCAAGTTAACCTGTTCTGATGGTTTATGCGCTTCAATTGGATCCAAAATATTGGCAATTTTAGTGATTTCATCAAATGACTTGTTTGATGGATTAAATGGAAAGTAATTTTTGCCGCCGACAAATATGTGAACAAACCTATTATCAAGTACATTTGCTCGCGTTGGTGATAATCCTTCTGGTAATGAAATAGTTATTTGAGAAAGGTCACCATCACTGCTGTCAATCTGTTGAACAATCGCATTATTAACAGAGTTGATGTCTTCAAAGAGCTTATAAAGTTCTTTGCTGATATAAACAGCCATTAAATTAGCATGTCGATCATAACCAAACATTCGGCTATGTTGCCACATGGTATCAGCCTGCGGATGTTTGGAAGAGCGTACATAGTAAATTGTTTGCAACTTTGGAAATGTAACCCCACGCCCAAGCGTATTTCCTCCGATCACAATATTGCTACCAGTAGCGTAATTTTCAGCTTCAACGTGCTCTTTTCCATTAAGCATGTAGATGTTTGTAATATTAAGCAGGCCGGTAGCTAATTGGAAGAGCTGATTTTTAGGCATTAGATTGGCTTTCTTGGCAACTTCATCATATTCTTTGGAGAATTTAACTTTGAAGTCGCTATTATTCTCTTGATAGGAGCTGAAGATACTTTTTACTTTATTAGCGTATTCTTGATGTTTAGCAACTCGGACAGACGGATGGATAATCATATTGCATACCTTATCACCACTGTTAAGCATTTGGGTAGCAACAACCAAGTGATGAAGCACAGATTCTTCAAGTGGATCTGGTGTTTCGTCGATGTAATGAATGCATGATGGAACTTTATTTTCTGGGAAAAAGAAGTTGCCGCCAAGATATTGTTGTCCTGGAGTAAAGTAGACTGCAAAATCTGGATGCCAGGTACTATCAGCAGTTTGTAATAACAATGCTTGAGGTGTAGCAGTTGATTGTAGATAAATCGAACCAATTGAAAGCTGATTAATCTCATCCAGATATTTATTAATGGTGGATTGCTTATTCTTATTAACAAGGGTATTCAGTGATGAAGCATCTGCTTCGTCATCTAAAATAAACAAAGGATTTCCTGCAACGACACCAGAAGATTTCAGATTATTGGACCATTGATGGAGTGTATGAAAGTTCTTTTTTAATACAATTACTGTGGGCTTTGCAAGGTTGTTTTCATTGAATTTCTCAGTGTCATATTCACCACAAATGCAAAAATCAGGCAGGTCGTTTTGAATTCTCTCTAGTGTTTGTTTCTGTAAAGTGACGTTGTCAGTAGTAAGCAAAACAAAAAGCGGGAACATTTCGTCTGCTGCAGCGCAAATAATGCCAAACATATGCCCTGTTTTACCAGACTGGATATTGCCGAATAATAGGCCTGTTTTTCGACCGCCCATGTAATCAAAGTTATTTGCAATTTTTTGATAGGCTTCTTCGGCAGTTTCTTTAATGGAATTGGCAAATTGCGGATTTCCGTTATTAGTGATGCGTGATACGTAATCGTTCAGGTAACTCATTTAACTAATCTTCTTTCAGTTGGTGTGGCAGGAATGACAGGAGCCAAACATCTAGCATTTCTCCGCGCTCATTTTTAGTCTTTTGAGTAGTTTTGGTAAGACTCAAGGTAGTCTTACCATACTGCTTTAACATTTTTTCGGTAATAAGGCCTTTGAAGTCCTTATCATTTTCAACGTGATCTATAGGTTTAACAATACCGGCAGCAACAAGACGACCTTTTAACCAGTAGCCCATAATTTTAAGATCATCTTTGGAATAAAAGTTTTTGTTGTGGTCACCACACGTCCAAGCTTCGAACTTCCAACCATCATCAGTGACAACCATGAATGGTTTTTTATATTCGGGATATCCTGGTAGAGTATATATTTTCTTCCCGTTAACGATCTCTGTTTCCCACCATTCACGTTTGCGGCCTTTGGCATAGCAAACATTGATATTAGATCCTCTAAACTTCTGGTCACTACCGTCCTTTGGCACCTTTAATGGGATTTCGATCGTCGTACCCGTTAGATGACGCTCGTACGTAGCAATTTCATCCGAATTCATGCGTTGAACATGTTCTACATCTTTTAATTTGA
The DNA here is from genome assembly GCF_945290125.1 of uncultured Lactobacillus sp. Classification (GTDB taxonomy): domain Bacteria; phylum Bacillota; class Bacilli; order Lactobacillales; family Lactobacillaceae; genus Lactobacillus; species Lactobacillus rizhaonensis. The sequence goes on from NZ_CALYQV010000077.1 coordinate 3,931, forward strand.
AATTCTCTTGACGAATTAATGGGATAGTACTTCTAACAGCATCAATGGGCTTGCAACATAACTTATCAAGTTTTGCAATATGATCACTCAGCTCATGAAGACTGCTTTGTTCTTCTAAACTAATGGACATCTCATATTGCCGGCGTGTCTGAGCGTTTAATGAAATAGCTCCTAAGTTAGCCGATCCAATAATGCCAGCAAACTCTTTTCCATCACGTGAAAAGAGGTAGCATTTGCCATGATAGCGGAAAGTACATACTATATTAACTTCGCCGATACCGCATTCTTTCCATTGCTGATTCATTCTGATAAGCGTGTTAAAGATGTTTTCGGGCATTCCCTCGATAAAGTACATACCAACAGTCAGATTAATATAGCTAATATTGTATTCGCATATAAGACTATCTAGCTCTTCAAGTGCATCCTGTGAAACATATCCGGTTGCAATTTCTACACTATCAGCTTGTTTAATATATTCGTAGAATTTATTGCAAAAGTTATCTTTAGTGTTATCTGTACGAAGTGGAGGGACATTGGTATATAGAATAGACATAGCATTCTCCTTTTGCTGCGAAATCAAAAATATTACCATTAATTATTTCTTTATCGCAGCTAATATGTTAGAATTATAGACAATTAATTATACAAAGAAGGTATTGTATGAGTGAATCATTAGGTCAATATTTAAGAAGCCTTCGCAACACCAAACATATGAGCATGTCTGATGTTCGCGAACAAACAAATATAACTAATTCTCGGCTTTCTAAATTAGAAAATAATCAGATAACCGACCCATCAATATCGGTAATCTGTAAGCTATCCAAATGCTATGATGTAGATGTCGTTAATGTGCTAAATGAAGCAGGCATGGATATAGATAAATCTACGCCATTTAATCACACATCCTTTTTGAATAAAGAAGAAATAGACAGCTTACAGAGAATTATTGACTTGTTAACGAAAGAGAGATGGAACAATGAAGTATAAACTAGGTGAATTATTTTGTGGCCCAGGCGGTTTGGCCCTTGGTGCCAAGACAGCAGATATAGGTAACGGTGATCAAATTGTTCACGCATGGGCGAATGACTTTGACAAAGACACATGTGAAACCTATATTCATAATATATGTCCAGAAAATCCAGAATCTGTCTACTGTGAAGATGTCAGAAAATTTGATTTAACACAGTTGACACAAATTGATGGACTAGCATTTGGCTTCCCATGCAATGACTTCTCAGTTGTTGGCAAGCAGAAGGGATTTAATGGAACATACGGTCCGCTTTACACTTATGGCGTTAAAGCATTAAAAATTTATCAGCCCAAATGGTTCCTTGCTGAAAATGTTGGTGGGATTAGATCAGCAAATCAAGGCAAAGCATTTCAAAAAATACTTTCAGATATGAAAGATGCTGGTTACACAATCGTGCCAAATCTCTATAAATTTGAAGAATATGGAGTTCCTCAAGCACGCCACCGTATTATCGTTGTAGGTATTCGCAATGACTTAGCTTCCAAATATCATTATAAAGTGCCTTCTACAAAATTATATAAAAATGTAGATAATAGTGCAAAAAATGCTATTGAGAATCCGCCTATTCCAGAAAATGCGTTTAATAATGAATGCACACGCCAAACAAAAACTGTTGTAGAGCGTCTTAAATATATCAAGCCAGGTCAAAATGCTTTTAACGCTGACATCCCCGAAAATCTTAGATTGCATGTTAAAGGAGCCAAAATCAGTCAAATTTATCGGAGATTAGAACCTGATAAACCTTCATACACTGTTACTGGTTCTGGCGGTGGTGGTACTCATATGTATCATTGGTCAGAACCGCGAGCTTTGACTAACCGTGAAAAAGCACGTCTGCAAACTTTCCCAGATACTTTTGAATTTATGGGTTCCAAGGAAAGCGTTAGGAAGCAGGTAGGTATGGCTGTACCAGTTCGTGGTGCGCGTATTATCTTTGAAGCAATTCTAAAGACATTTGCTGGTATTGATTATCCATCTCAAGAAGCCCATATATAGTAAAAATTTAAGTTCTGGTAAAAGAGCAAAAATCAAATGCTTAGCAAGGTTTTGATATTTCAATGCCTTGCTTTTTATTTAAACTTAATTAGATAAATATTTGCATAGTCAAATATTAAATCAAAAAATTATAATTTTAATGCCATGTAAAGACAAAATTGGCAATACTATACAAAAATTTCTGGATGGTTAAACATAATATCTCTAGTTTCATCTCTAAGATTTATATCATCAACGTTTGCCAAATTACTACTTAATCGGTATGATGTGCCATTAACATCAAAAAATTCAGGATGTTTTTCAATATAATTAGCAGATTCTCTTGAATAACCACATTTTTGCAACCAAATTCTGAACACATCATGAGTTCCATATTCTATAAATTCATACCAATCATTATCTAATCTTTCCGTATTAAAATAACTTTTCATTTCTTTAGAAACTTTTAGAAAATAATTAGCGAAATCAAAAAGCAGTACGTTTTGTATAGCATATAAGGTATCGTTAATGATTATATTTTTCTGGGGTTTAGAATCATCAAAATCATAGTACTCTTGATTGCGGTATATGGCATTATGAGGATTCTCGCGTTTATATTCGATAGCTTTATTAATTATATTTTTCAAACCTAATCCAGAAATCCATTGAATTAAGATAACTGCATACCATCGACGCTTGTTCGCATTACCAATTTGACTTTTCTCATATTGTTGCCAATTAAATATCGAGTCCATCTGATCAAGAAAACTTAACACTTCTTGATAATTTAACTGTCCACTATCATTTCTTTGAGGCAACTAAAACAAATCGATGATCTTCAGAAAGTGGATGCTGGTCTTCTGATTGCTTTACCTAACTACCAAGATAGGAAACAAAAGCTAGAATGGTATTATGAAATAAATTATGAAACAAAAAATTTAGTGATTAATGAAATCAGATTAGCAAAGCAAAAGCCAATATCTTAAGGTAAGAAAATATGGGACATAGTAGCCGGATCATCGCCATAATACGAACTTAATCAACTCTTCACGTTAAAATCGACCATTTTATAATTACTATGATTTATACCTGCATCAAGTATTCAGGGTACTTTCACTACCCAAATTAGCATAATTTTTTAAATTTAATATTTATTAAACTCAATCTAAAAATTTAAAATGTTGCGTACTTGCTATTCTTCACTTAAAAAGTGTACCTTTTCCCATCAAAAAATCGGAAAAGATACACTTTTAATTATTTATCAACAAATTATGATTGCAATTTATCGTCTATTTCTTAGTCCGTTCCAGCACGGTCACCGCCTCAACATGCGGCGTTTG
>NZ_CALYQV010000078.1 GCF_945290125.1 uncultured Lactobacillus sp.
TCGTTAATGTTTCTGCTAAAGATATGGGAACTGGAAAAGAACAAAAGATTACTATCAAGAGTTCTTCTGGCTTATCCGATGAAGAAATTAAGAAGATGCAAAAAGAAGCTGAAGAGCATGCTGAAGAGGATAAGAAGAAGAAAGAAGAAGTTGACTTACGTAATGAAGTTGATCAATTAATCTTCTCCACTGAAAAGACCTTGAAAGATGTCAAAGGCAAAGTTTCCGATGATGATATTAAGAAGGTTCAAGATGCACTTGATGCTTTAAAGAAAGCTCAAAAAGACAACAATTTGGATGAAATGAAAGCTAAAAAAGATGAATTATCCAAGGTTGCACAAGACTTAGCAGTCAAATTGTACCAAGCTAATGGTGGAGCTCAAGGTGCACAAGGACAAGCTGGACCACAAAATCCTGGTTCACAAGATGGTAATAATGGTTCAGCGGGTGAAGGTGAATTCCATAAGGTAGACCCAGATAAGTAAAGGGTTTATAATTGAATAAATTAGAAAAGAACTGCCAGGAAAAGTAGTTCTTTTCTTTTGTAAGGTTAAGGAGCTTATAGATGGCACAAGAAGATTATTATGAAGTGCTGGGAGTAGATCGCAATGCCAGTGATAAAGAAATTACCTCTGCTTATCGAAAACTTGCCAAGAAGTATCACCCCGATTTAAACCATGAGCCTGGTGCTGAGGAAAAATATAAAAAGGTTAACGAAGCCTATGAAGTATTACATGATAAGCAAAAAAGAGCCCAATACGATCAATTTGGTTCCGCCGGAGTCAATGGTCAAGGAGGTTTCGGGGGTGCTGGTCAAGGATACGGTGACTTTGGTGGCTTCGGTGATTTTGGCGATATATTTAATGATTTCTTCGGTGGTGCCTCTGGTGCCAGTCAACATCATGTAAATCCCACGGCGCCAACTCGCGGTGAAGACTTAGATTATACGTTGTCTATTGATTTTATGGATGCAATTACGGGTAAGAAAACACAAGTTTCGTATACTCGTAGTGAAACCTGCCCAACTTGTGGGGGCAATGGTGCTGAAAAAGGTACACATCCTATAACTTGTGATAAATGTCATGGCTCAGGCTATATGACCATAACTCAAAAATCTCTGATAGGTGTGATTCGACAGCAAGCTGTTTGTGACAAGTGCCATGGAAAAGGTGTAATTATTGAACATCCTTGTCAGACTTGTCATGGTAACGGCGTAATTGATGGTAAGAATACCATTGAAGTCAATATTCCCGCAGGAATTGATAATGGTCAGCAATTACGTTATGAAGGTCAAGGCGAAGCAGGTAAAAATGGTGGGCCTTACGGTGATTTGTACATCAGCTATCGGATTAAACCATCAAAGGAATTTGAGCGTAAAGGTACAACTATTTATACGACTGTTCCAATTTCATTTGCTCAGGCAACGTTAGGCGATGAGATTAATGTTAAAACAGTACATGGCGAAAAGAAGCTAAAGATTCCTGCAGGTACTCAACCAAATAAGGAATTTACCATACACGGTGAAGGTGTTCCGTATTTGCGTGGCAACGGTAACGGCGATCAGATTACCACCGTTCAAGTTCAAATTCCAAAATCAATTAATGAGAAGCAAAAACAGGCTCTAATTGATTTTGTCAAAGCAGGTGGTGGGTCAATAACACCGCAAGAAAAAGGTTTTTTTGAAAGACTAAAAGAAAAATTACAGTGATAATCAAGTTATCATGACTTAACTGATTAGATCTTTTTGATAAAAAAGAAGAAAAATTGCAATGTTAGAATATCCTAAGAGTTTTAAATATTGGAATAAAAATGATACCGGGATAACTATATCGGCGGATGCACCTCAATGGGCAAAAAAAGAATTTTACAAGTATATGGAACTTTTTGCAAAAAATGGAAAACCTGATAAACACGGTATAGTCAAGTATTATTAACATTTTTGGCAATTTGAACAAGAGCTGATTCCTAAAATATCAAGGAATTAGCTCTTTAATTTTGGCATGTTTCTTATTTAGTTTTATACAGTCTGTTGAATTTGCTATAATAATAAAGATAGAGTAAAGGGTGCAAATTATTTATGGATATAAAAAAATTACAAGATTATCAAAAACACATTCGCAATTTTTCCATTGTTGCTCATATTGATCATGGAAAATCAACGATTGCGGACCGCATTTTAGAGTTGACAGATACAGTATCTGAACGCCAATTGAAGAATCAGATGTTAGACGACATGCCGCTTGAGCGCCAACGCGGTATTACCATTAAGATGAACTCGGTCGAAATTAAGTACCATGCCAACGATGGTGAGGATTATGTTTTTCACTTAATTGATACACCGGGACACGTAGACTTTTCATACGAAGTTTCACGTTCTTTGGCTGCATGTGAAGGTGCGCTGCTAGTAGTCGATGCTTCACAAGGTGTGCAAGCTCAAACTTTAGCAAACACATACTTGGCAATTGATGATGATCTCGAAATCTTGCCTGTAATAAACAAGATTGATTTACCATCTGCTAATCCGGAGCAGGCTAAAGAAGAAATTACTGAAATGTTGGGACTAGATGCATCTGATGCTGTTGAAGTTTCTGGTAAAACAGGTCAGGGTATTAAAGAACTACTTGAACGGATTGTAAAAGATATTCCAGCACCACAAGGTAATTTGCAAGACCCACTTAAAGCATTAATTTTCGATTCTAAATATGATGACTATCGCGGAGTAGTTCTCTCTGTCAGAATTGAAGAGGGCACTGTTAAGCCTGGCGATAAAATAAAAATCATGAATACTGGTAAAGAATATGAAGTAACTGAAGTGGGTGTTTCCAGTCCACATCCAGTTAAAAAAGATATTTTAATTGCTGGGGATGTTGGCTACCTAACTGCCAACATTAAATCTGTTCGTGAAACTCGTGTCGGTGATACTATCACTAAAGCGGAACATCCCACAGCTGAACCATTACCAGGCTATCGGCAAATACCACCAATGGTATATTCCGGTATGTATCCAGTTGACAACTCTAAATATGATGATCTTAAAGAAGCTTTGCAAAAATTGCAGCTAAATGATGCTGCTTTAGAATTTGAACCCGAAACTTCGACTGCTCTGGGCTTTGGCTTTCGTTGCGGCTTTTTAGGCTTGCTCCATATGGATGTAGTTCAAGAAAGACTTGAGCAGGAATTTGACCTAGATTTAATAATGACCGCTCCTTCTGTTGATTATCATGCCATTATGAATGATGGTACAACAAAGGTAATTGATAATCCCTCTGATTTGCCCTCAGCTGGTGAATATAAAGAAGTGCAAGAACCTTTCGTCAAGGCTGAAGTAATGGTTCCTAATGATTTTGTCGGTCCGGTAATGGAACTTTGTCAGCGCAAACGTGGTGAATTTGTGACAATGGATTATTTAGACAAGTATCGTGTTAATGTTATCTATAACATGCCATTGGCTGAAATTATTTATGACTTTTTCGACGATTTGAAGTCTTCTACTAAAGGTTATGCTTCTCTTGATTACGAAATTACTGGTTACCGTACAACTGATTTGGTTAAAATTGACATTCTGTTGAATAAACAAGTTGTTGATGCTCTTAGTTTCATTGCTCATCGTGATGAAGCGCAAAATAGAGCGTGGCAAATGACCTCAATGCTCAAGAAGTTGATTCCAAGGCAAAACTTTGAGGTAGATATTCAAGGGGCAATTGGGGCCAAAATAATTTCTAGGGCAACAGTAAAGCCTTACCGTAAAGATGTAACTTGGAAGATTCACACAGGTGACCCTGATAGAAGAGCTAAATTACTAGAAAAGCAAAAGAGGGGGAAAAAGCGGATGAAGGCTGTGGGACACGTTGAAATTCCTCAAGATGCTTTTATGGCAGTTTTAAAAATGAATGATGATGACTTAAATTCTAAATAGTAGAAAAATAAAAAGGCTGAATTAAATTAATGATTGAATGGCGCGAGCGTAAGGGTGAAGATTTAGCTCCAGAATTAATTGAAAAGTATCAGCTTAGTCCGATTACGGCTAAGCTGCTTTCTTTGCGCGGAATAAATACTGACGCAAAACTTGCATTTTGGTTTAATGCAACTGAAGAAGATTTAGCAGATCCCTATTTAATGCATGATATGCAAAAAGCTGTTACAAGGATTAATCAGGCAATTGATGCAGGTGAAAAAATTACTATTTATGGTGATTATGACGCAGATGGTATAACTGCCACCAGTATCATGATGGAAACACTGGGAATTTTAGGAGCCGATGTTCATTTTTTCATTCCTGATCGCTTTAAGGATGGTTACGGACCAAATCTTGATGCATACAAGAAAATTGCAGCAGACGGAACGAAACTAATTATTACTGTTGATAATGGTGTTACGGGTGTTGAAGAAGTAGACTATGCTAAAAGTATGGGCGTTGATACAATAATTACTGATCACCATAAATTTCAAGATAAAGTGCCTGAAAGTTATGCCATAGTTCATTGTAATTACCCTGGGCAAAAATATCCGTTTGATGATTACTGTGGCGCTGGAGTAGCCTATACAATTAGCCGGGCTTTGATGCAAGATTCAATGCCAGAATTACTGGAGCTGGCAATGATTGGGACAATCGGTGATATGGTTAAAGTCTCAGGAGAAGGTCACATTATCGTCAAGCGAGGCCTCAAAATGCTCAATAAAATCGAGAGACCAGGTTTAAGAGCCCTAATAAAAAAAGCCAGTTTGCAAATGGGACACATAGACGAAAATGATGTCGGCTTTAATATTGCGCCAAGACTTAATGCAGTTGGCAGACTGGATAATGCCAGTTTAGCCGTGGACCTTCTCTTGTGTGAAACTGATGATGAAGCAGAAAAAATTGCAGATAAAATTGAAGAATTAAACGATAAACGCAAAAATTTAACTAGTAAAGTTTACAACTCCTGTCTCAGTCAAATTAAAAATAGCGGTTGGGAAAGAAATAAAACATTAGTTTTATATGATCCTAAGTTTCATGAAGGAATTTTAGGATTAGTCGCCAATAAACTGGTAGAAAAAACTCACAAACCAACTATAGTACTGACTAAAAATGACCAGGGAATCATAAAAGGTTCTGGGAGGTCTGTTGATGGCTTTAATCTTTTTAATGCCTTAGAACCTTTAAAGAATGAGCTTTTTCTCAAATTTGGCGGTCATGACTTTGCCTGTGGTCTGTCAATGACAGAAGACAAGATATCTTCATTGCGTGCCACTTTCGAGAAAAGTTTTAAAGGAATTTATAATCAAAATATTCGCTATTATGATTGTGAATTACCATTTTCTAATCTTGACTTGAAAATAATTACTGACATTAAAAAGGCGGGGCCTTTTGGCAGCGATAATGTGACTCCTGTTTTCAGCATATTGCACCCCGCAATAAATAACTACTTTTACATGGGAAAAGAAAAAAATCATATTAAGTTAAATATTAGAAAAAATAATTGGAACATTGATGTTGTCGGCTTCAATAAAAAATATTTGACCAAGATACTCTTACCTTATGTAGATCAAATATTTATTGAGCTGCAAGAAAATTGTTACCGTAATCAGGTAAAACTGCAAGGAATAATAAAAGGCATTATTTTTGCTGCGCCAAAATTAGCAGTTCCTGCACCTGTTATTGATCTGCGTGATGAAAAATACATAATGGGATTTGCGGATAGGTATTTGATTTTTGATAAAAGAAATAAAAATACTGCCTCTAGCTTATATGATATTGATCCGGCTAAAATTACTTTGGTAAATGATTATAACAATGAGGGTGAAGTAGCTGCTTTTCTTGATGTGCCCCGTAATCAGCAGGAACTTAATTTGGCTTTAACTTACAATTATGAACAACTTTATTTGCGCTTTATTATAGATCAATTGCCTGTTAAGCGGCTTCCGCCAAAAGTTGATTTTGTGAGACTGCTAAAATACGTGTATTCTCACCCTGGTTTGGCTATCACAGATTATCGCACGGTAGGTTTATTTTTACAAATCGCTTATGATAATATTCTTTTCATTTTGCGGGTATTTTTTGAACTAAAATTTATCAAATTAGAAGATGACAGAATATTTGGTGTCGCGAATCCCATAAAAAGAAAATTAACAGATTCTAATTATTTTAGGGCAACTAATTCTCAAATTAAATTCATAACTGATTTAAGACAGATGCCAAGTCAAAAATTATTAATGTACGTGAATGAGCAATTAAAACAACATTAATTTCTCACGTATTTAATGCTTTTAAATTCAAAATCTGTTAGAATATTAAGGTCGAGTAAGCTTTAGCAAGAAAGTTAAGTTTTGGAGGTTTTTTCTTCTTATGGCAAACGATTTTGAAAAACATATTGCAAGTGTTAAGGATTTCCCTAATAAGGGTATTATCTTTCGTGACATTACCCCTGTTCTACAGGATGGCAAGTTGTTTCAAGCAGCTACTCATAAGTTAGCTGAATACGTTGAAAGTAAAAATGCTGATTTAATTGTTGGTCCGGAGGCACGTGGCTTTATTGTTGGCTGCCCTGTAGCTACAGAATTGGGTATTGGTTTTGTTCCAGCTAGAAAGCCGCACAAGTTACCGCGGGAAGTCGAAAGGGCTTCATATGATCTGGAATACGGTTCAAACAGCTTGGAAATTCATAAAGATGCCATTAAACCTGGTCAGCGTGTAGTAGTTTGTGATGATTTACTTGCTACTGCAGGAACTTTAAGGGCATGTAAAGAATTAATTGAAAATCTTGGTGGAGAATTAGTGGGTTCAGCTTTTTATATTGAATTACCAGATTTGAAGGGAAAAGAAAAATTACCAGGACTTGACGTATTTTCACTCGTTAAATATCATGGTGCTTAAAATCACCAAAAGCTAGAAATTTAGTGTTCTTAATAGTTAGACAATAGAGTCAACTATTAAGGGCACTTTTTTCATGACTAAAATAAATTATTGCGCAAAACTTGGATTTTACTGAAAGCGATTTCTGAAATATGAAAACTTTTATGCTCTTTTTGAGTGCAAATTTTTTACAAGACAAAGTCAAGTATATATAATGATACAGTATTTTTAAAAAAGGAGAATAAAATAATTTGCAATTAAGAAGAGCAACAATGGCCGATTTTGACCGAATTATCGCTATTTTAAAAGACGGAGCCAATCAGCTGGCTGAACGTGGTGTTGATCAGTGGCAAGGAGATTATCCGTCAAAAGCACAAATTAAAGAAGATATTGAAAACGGCTGGGCCTTTTTAGCTGTTTCT
>NZ_CALYQV010000079.1 GCF_945290125.1 uncultured Lactobacillus sp.
AATTTATTAAATATGGCACAATGGCTGAAACACCGGATCTTTTGATTGGTAGCTGATCAGACAAAAACAGTAATGCTGGAAATAATTAATATAGGCGAGTCCATCATTTATTTTAAAAGACTTGAAGAATATCTCTTCAAGTCTTTTTTTAATTTTTTCACACTAGCCAAGATGATTCACACTTTGAAATTATAAAAATTTTTTGTTTAATTACAAGGTAGAGTAAATGAACTAATCCTAAAGCTAAAACATTAATCTCTTATTTAAGAACGTGTTTTCACAGTAAATGAGCGTGAAAAAATCAGCTGAAGTGTTAATTACATAAGTTACAATAATTATGAAATCGGTTTATAACAAAATGATGAACTAGAAAAAGAGGCTAGTATGTTAAAAGAAAAGATTTTGAAATACTTAGATGTTCAAACTAAAACTATTGATTTGGATCACCTTGGTAATCAGTTTACGGCTGGAGGTATTGCTAATAAGCTCAAGGCGAAGCGTAATACAGTGAGCTTATATTTAAATCAATTAGTTAACGAACACAAGCTAATCAAGATTCGAACACGACCCGTTCATTTTATCCACAGAGCAAGATTTGAAAAAGACAATTTTAAATTGAAAACTAGTGTATACCAATCAGTAGCTCAAATTGAAAAAGAAAATGATCAAAAGGATCTTTTGAAGAGTTTTACCCAAATAAATCCTAGTCTAAAAGAAAGCATTGAACGAGTGAGAGCTGCGATCTTATATCCAAATGGTGGCCTTCCTTTGCTTATTACCGGAGAAAGTGGCACCGGTAAAAGCTATTTAATAGGCTTAATTGCAAAGTTTTGCCGAATGCATAAATTAATAAAGAAAGATGCACCATTTATTACTGTTAATTGTGCTCAGTATGCGGATAATCCAGAATTGCTAACCAGTAATTTATTTGGTTATAAAAAAGGTGCGTTTACGGGTGCCGATGAAGATCACCCAGGAGCCTTTCTCGAGGCTGATGGCGGAATTCTATTTTTGGACGAAGTTCATCGTCTTGGACCTAAGGGGCAAGAAAAGCTTTTTACTTATCTAGATAGTGGACTAATTTATCCGGTGGGAGAAACTAAAAAGGGCAAAAGGGTTAGTGTCAGACTATGTTTTGCGACCACAGAAGATCTAGAAACTGGTTTTTTGACAACTTTCATGAGAAGGATTCCCGTGAAAATCACTTTGCCGTCTTTGAGTCAAAGGAGTAAGGAAGAACGACTCAATTTAGTTTATACCTTATTGAACAATGAACAAAAGAAAATTGCAAAGCCCTTATTAGTCAGTGATCAGGTTCTGGATATGCTAGCTAACTATCAACCAGCTGGAAACATTGGAGATCTTAAAAACGCAGTTAAACTGACAATTGCACAAGCTAATGCAGAGCAAAAAGATAAAGATAATATTTCTTTAACTGCCTATAATTTACCTGCTAACGTTTTAATAAAAAGTAAAAGAGAATCGTATCTTACTCCAGCAAAAGCAGTAAAAATAACTAATGAGACGGCAATTGACGATTTGATTGCCCGTAATTTTCCGGAAAAGAAAATTTTTCTTCATAGCTTAGAGCAGCTGCTTACCATTTATGAGCAAAATGGCAGTAATTTAAATAAATGTGAATCAAAACTAAAACAAGTAGTATATCAATTATTTGATACGATGCTATTTGAAAAGGACAACAGTAAGCAAATTCCACTGCTATCTTACGTCATTAATAGTGTTAAGCGTCTATTTGACCAGTTAAAAAATGCATATCAATTAAAGATAAGCGGCAACGCTATCTATGCAATTAGCTACTATTTATTTGAACGCCAGAAAATTCAATGGGGGACTGCCGATGTTAAAAATAAACCTGCTTTACAAAAATTAAAAAAGGATGTTCAGAGGCGTTATTCTGATGTCTATCTTTATGTAACTAAACTGATTAGTCTGATTAAGGGTAACTTGGACATTGAACTGAATGAAGCCGACTATATTTTTCTAACCATTTATTTAAATAAATTGGAAATTATTACTAAAACCGGACTGGGTAAGGCAATTGTAATTTCTCATGGTTACGCCACAGCAGGAAGTATTGTAAACGTAGTTAATCGTCTTTTGGGTGTTCATACATTGGACGCCTTCGATATGCCTATTAATGTTAGTACCCAGCAGATTGCTAATCAGATTATTGACTATAGTGAAAATAATGATATCACGCATGGTTTGATTATTCTAGTAGACATGGGCTCCTTAAAAGAAATTGAAACGCTGTTTCCCCGACAAATTAACGCGCCAATTTTGTTAATGAATAATGTTTCGACGCTGCTAGCTCTTACTGTTGGTGAAAGTATTTTAAAGAAACGCAGTTTTCGTGAAATAAGCAAATTAGCGAAAGAAACGAGTAAATTAGACATCAAACTGACTTATCCTGAAAAGCATAAGCAAAAAGCCATCTTGACTACCTGTTATTCTGGTATTGGTACCGCTACCCATGTGGCACGCCTTTTGGAACGTTGCTTGCCTGACAACAAAAAAATTAAGATTATTCCTTATGATTATCAAGCCCTGAAAGATTATCATAAAGTCCAAGTCGTTAAAAAAATGTATGACATTATTGGAATAATTGGTACAGAAAATCCAGAAATTGATGGTTTGGACTTTATCTATTTAGAAAAAATCCTCTCCGATAAGGGAACAGCTAAGCTCAGAAACTGGTTGGGATTAGTGTTTACTGGAAAAGAGATCGATACCATTTCAAATAATCTTGTTAAGAATTTTTCTTTGGAGCAGACAATAAACATGGTTACAATTCTTGATGTTCCTAAGGTTATCGAAAATATTACTATTTGTATCCAAGAACTAGAGCGGCGATTTTCCTTATCTTTATCTAATCAAAAGAAATTTACGTTATATGTTCACGTCAGTTATCTGATTGAACGTTTAATCAGAAAAGAGGGTAACAACATTAATCTTGAATTTGAAAAGGAATTTACCAAGCGACATATGAATGATCTAGATAAAATTAAAGCCGCTTTTAGTGTGATTAGTGATAATTATAATGTGAAAATCCCCACTTCAGAGCTAATTTATGTTGATCAAATTATTTTTAATTCTACTGAAAAGGCATAGAGCGCAATAATTTATGCTCCTTTTTTAAAAGATCTCATTTACTTGGCACAAAAATTGCTAAGTAGAAAGTAAGTTAAATATTTTTGATAACTATGAGGAGGATTTATAGTGAACGTACAGTTTTGGCAAATAGCACTAATTGTGTTATATGGCTTCTTTATTAATTACGACAAGAACGGCTCAATGCTGGGAACGTCGCAACCAGTTGTCGCTGGTTTTCTGGTTGGATTAATTTTGGGCGATATCAATACTGGTTTGTATATTGGTGGAACTCTGCAATTAATGACACTGGGTATTTCAAGTTTTGGAGGTGCATCAGTACCTGACTATCAAACAGCTGCTTTAATTGGTACTTATATTGCGATTACCACTGGTCAGAAAGCTGCGATTGGAATCACATTGGCTATTCCAGTTGCAATGCTAATGGTTGAACTAGACGTTTTAAAGTGGACTGTCAATATTTACTTTCAAAATCGGGCTGAAAGATATGCGGACGAAGAAAAATACAATAAAATTGAACTTATGCAGCTTTGCGGTGTATTTACTACAATGCTTGTTTCAGGGTTGCCTGTTTTGTTAACAGTTATTGCTGGACCAACATTAGTTAAGAGCATAATTGCTTTTATTCCGCAATGGGTAACTGGAGGTCTTACGGTTGCCGGTAATTTGCTGCCAGCACTCGGAATTGGTTTATTATTGCGTTATTTACCTGTTAAAAGCTATTTTGGTTATTTAGTAATTGGGTTTATTGCAGCTGTTTACCTAAAGATGACTATCTTAGGAATTGCTTTAGCAGGTGCAGCCGTTGCACTTATTTTATATAGAAGAAACAATGAAGAATTGAATACAACTCAAACTATTGGGGGCGTAAATGACGATGAATGAGCAAGTTAGTAACAGAACAAAAAACCGTGTTTTATTTAGATGGATTTTAAATGGTGGGGCATCACTAAACTATGAAAAAATGATGGGGCTATCATATACATATTCAATGTTACCGTTTTTAAAAGAAAACTATAAAGACGATCCAAAAGGACTGAAAGAATCTGTCAAAACTCATTTGCAATTTTTTAATACTAATCCTTATTTAGCTCCCTATGTTTTAGGGATGAACATTGAAATTGAGGAACAGGAAAAAGAGAGTAGTTTAAAGACAATAGCAGGTTTAAAAACAGGTCTTATGGGTCCGTTAGCTGGTTTAGGAGACAGTGTTTTTGTAGTTATTCCTTGGACAATTTTTGGCGCAATTGCCGCAAATATGGCATTGAGTGGCAGTCCAATAGGAATATTTCTCTGGTTTATTGTCACTTGGTTTCTGCGTGGATTGGGAATTCCATTGTATAAAGCCGGAATGAAATCAGGGACAAGCCTGTTAACCTCTATTGAAACTAAAATGAAACTGATCACGGAAAGTGTTTCTATTTTAGGTTTGATGGTTGTTGGTGGCCTAATTCCAACAGTTGTAAAGCCAAATTTAGCGCTTAGTTTTAAGCAAGGTTCTTTAAAATTAACGGGTAACCAAATTTTGGATCAGATTATGCCGGGCTTATTACCAGCAGCCCTGGTATTTGGCGTATATTACCTATTAGGTAAAAAAATTAAGCCAATTTATATTATTTTAATCATCATTGTATTATCAGTTGGCTTGTATGTTCTTGGAATTATGAAATAGAAACCTAATAAAAGGAGAACTTTAAATATGGAAGGAATAGTTCATATTAGAATTGATGATCGTTTGATACATGGTCAAGTAGCAACGTTATGGACAAATGAGTTAAGCATAACAAGAATAATGGTTGTGAATAATGAGGTTGCTGCTAATGAGGTACAAAAAACTATGCTTAGGATAGCTGCTCCATCTAACGTCTCAACCTCATTAATTTCGGAAGAAAAAGCCGTCACAAATATAAAAGGTGGAAAATACAAGGGGCAAAGGGTACTAATGATAGTTAAAGATCCAGAAACTATTATTAGACTAATGGACAGCGGCCTAGATATTAAAAAAATAAATGTTGGCAATATGTCGACCCGAGAAAATACACATCATATTAAGCCGAGCGTAAGTATTACTCCGGAAGAAGAAAAAGCTTTTCATCAACTACTAGATCGTGGTGTAGAAATTACGGCAATAATGGTTCCGACTGATAAAAAGGTGTATTTAAAAGACATAATTTAGTTATAAAGGGGAGAAAAGAATTGTTTAAAATTATTATTGCCTCACATGGCTGCTTGGCCGAAGCGATGAAAAAGTCCGTAAAGCTTTTCTTTCCTCAAGAAAACGATCTTGTTACGGCAAGTATAGGTGAGGATGGATTAGTTCCTTTTCAAGCTCAATTAGATAAAATTTTTGACAACTTGAAGGGACAAAATGTATTGTTTTTGGTCGACTTATCATATGGAACACCATTTAATGAAATTGTTAAAAGAATGTCTCTTCTTGGAAAAGACTCTGATATTTTAGCTGGGGTAAGCATGGCAACCTTAATAGAGGCAATAAACTTGCGCAATCAAAAAATGGAAATTAAGAAAGTCGTTCCTAAATTGATTGAAGCAAGTCAATTGCAAAGTTATTCTGATAGGTTGGCAACTGTCGGAAATGATGATGACGAATAAAGATAATAAAAGTAGTAAATTTTGACTACTTTTATTATTTATTTCATGTAAATAATTGAAAGTAAAAAGATATTTATGAAGTTAATTGATAAAGCAAATGAGACTTTAAAAAGCAATAACATTCCTAGGTATAAGTTCCATTTGACTGCTAACTCGGGCTGGTCTAACGATCCCAATGGGTTAATTTATTTTAAAAATCATTATCATGTTTTTTTTCAAAATAATCCGTTTGCCCAGAATACTAGCCAAATTTTCTGGGGGCACTTTGTTTCCACTGATCTGATTAAATGGAAACAAGTAAAATTCGCGTTAGCCCCTAATCAGGAATATGATGCCGATGGCTGCTTTTCTGGTAGTGCTATTGTTATCAAAAATAAATTAATTTTAGTTTATACTGGTCATAAAAAAATTGCAGATTCTTATTTGGAAACAGTTTGTCTGGCTGAAAGCGAAGACGGAATCCAGTTTAAAAAAATAACCAATAATCCAATAATTCTTCCAAATTTTGAAAATAATACTAAGCGATTCAGAGACCCTAAGATTTTTTCTCAATCCGGTTTTTACTATATTTTAATTGGCGGTGAAAGCCGCAAGAAAAAGGGACAATTACTTTTGTACAGAAGCAAAAGTATTTATCAAGGTTGGGAATATATCGGTAAAGTTGAAAATAAAAGCTCTGATTTTGGTAATATGATTGAATGTCCTGATTATTTTGACATTGCAGATAGGACAGTAATTATTGGCTCACCTAAAGGAATTAAAACAAGCGAAAAGCATGGCTTTGACGCCTGTTATTACATTGAGAAGTTTAATTTTAATAATGGTCAGCTGCCACTTGGCAAAAAGCTTGATTATGGCCGGGATTTTTATGCGCCTCAAACTTTGTATAATCCACTCAATAATGAAAGGCTATTAATTGGCTGGTTCGGATTGCCTGGAGAACAAGAAAAAGAATCAGAATATCATTTTAATAGTATTGGGGCATTAACGATACCCAGAAAAATATCTGAGAGAGATGGTATTTTGATAACCGAACCGGCTTCAGAATACTTAAAGCTTCGACGTGGACACAACAAAAAAGTAGAAAAAAATAAACAATACTCGGTACAGTCTGAATTTACTTTTAGTAACATAACAAACTCATTTTCATTAAGAATATTTTCAAAAAAAGCAGAATATTTTTTGAAGTTTGAGAACAATGTTTTGATAGTAAGAATTACTGATATGATCGAAGAACGCGTAGATAAAGTTGTTGGCCTAAAGCAAATCAACTTTTTAGATCTGTTTATTGACAATGGTTTAACAGAACTTTTTATTAATAAAGGTGAAAAAGTAGTTAGTAACAAATGCGAGTTTATGTCAAAAACTATAAAAATTGATACCGATTGGTCAGATAAAGTGATAGGCTTAAACTATAGTTTAAAATCAATTTACGAGTAAAAAAGGAAAACTAAATGTTATTAGGATCAATTGAAGCTGGCGGTACTAAATTCGTG
>NZ_CALYQV010000080.1 GCF_945290125.1 uncultured Lactobacillus sp.
ATATTACTAGGAATAGGATAATGCAATTACGTTAAGCATAACGATGCTGGCAAAAAAGTTATGTGTTCGAGAACATAGGCCAGCTAAAATCATTTTTTGCGTTGGAAGGAATGAAACTTTGCCTAGCAGCTTATACAATATCAGAATCGTGCCAAAGTAATGGTAGGTTAAATAAACTTAAAAGTCCTGATCTCCGTAAATCAGGACTTTTTTACTTTTACGATAAACAGAAATAGCAAGTATTATTAAAAAAGCCTATTTATTGTGGGTTACCTTTTTAAATAAATTATATATTTCTTTGTTGTTCTTATCAGATCAGATTGATATTTTTATAATTAAAGTAATAAACTAAGCACTCAAAATTATTTCGTTATTAATAATCATGAGTTTTGATATCAAATGTCATAAACTAGCATCGCACTAGCCACATTAGCTTGTATCACATACACCGTTTGCTTTTAAATATTTTTCTGAATAAATTTGATAAATTGATGCACTATTCTTTTATCATTATTTTTATGCGTGAGGATGATAAAATCTACCGTTTGCTCACAATTTAAAGGTACATAGGTTAAAGAATCATCTAGCTCTGCATATATGCAATATAAACCAACAGTAATTCCCTGCCCACTTTTAAGTAAAATATTGAGTGTAGGCAAATCTTCAGCGTAGGTTACGTTTATTTCATCGTTTAAATGGATGATTTTATTTTGTAAATTAATCAAATCTACTGCCGCCCAGTTGCCATCCAAAAATAGCATTTGTTGGCCTTGAAAATCATTGAGTTGCAGTACAAACCGCTCACTTAGCGGGTTATCTTTTGGTACGATTGCCATAAATGATTCTTTTTCAATTAAATAGCTTTTAACGTTGCTTAGATCCAAGGCTTCCTCACCTGTTGTGATTACCACATCCAGTTCATCTGTTAAAAAGTGTTGTTTCAAATCATTATGAGTCAAATTTTCAAGTGCAAACTTAACTTCCGGATGGGATTTTTGAAATTGTTTTATCCATACGGGAAGATAAAAATCATTAAAAAGTGAGTAGGAGTAACCCAACGTAATTAATGTTTTTTCTTGTAAACTTCTTTTTTGAATATCCTGTACTGCCGAATAATAGCTATTAATTAGCGGTCTAATTTTTTGATAAAATTGCTGCCCATCTTGCGTGACATTGACGTACCGTTTATTACGATTGAACATTTTGACTCCAACTTCATTTTCAATGGCATTAATATCGTGAGTAACCGTTGGTTGAGTCACATGCATCATTTTCGCAGTTCTGGTGTAATTACGTGTCTCAACTAAGTTAATGAATGTTACCAATTTTTTAATATCCATTATTTCACCTTATAAGTAATGCTTATTATTAATAGCTGATATTAATTTCACTTATAAGTATAAATAAAATATACTTGCTGTGTAAATAATTTTATGAAAACAATTACGGAGGCTTAAAAATGGTTAAACACACAGAAGAAGCAACCAGTGCTTGGGTGGTTGAAACATCAAAAAAGGTTAATGCAGCTAAGGGATCTGACTATGTCGAGCTGGATCAGGGTCTGATGACAGTTGACCAAATAGATGCAGTATTCAACTGTCTTCCGCTTGAGCTTATTACAATCGATAAAGAAGACCGCTATGTTTATTGCAACAACGAAATTCCTAAGAAAAAACTTCTGTCACCGCGTTGGCCTGAAAGACTTGGGCAAACATTGACAGAGGTTCACAAATCATCCTCAATGCCACACGTTCAGGCAATTATGGATTATGCCAAGACGGGCAAAACATACAGGTTAATTCGCCCTAGCGATGAAGTATATATGGTCGCTTCCTTTAAGGATATGCGTGATAAAAATGGCAACTATGCCGGTGTAACTGAATGGATTGTTGACCTTTTGCCAATCATCAACCGGTATTTAGAACAAACTGGACAAAAGCTCGTTCCTGACGAAACCAAGACGACAGCCGATGTAAGTTCAGGTGCTTCTAAGCAATCATAATTTAATGAAAATATTCCTGCAGCTTCTGATGTGAACCCAAAATTGTGACAGTTTAATAAATTTCAACTCAGGATTAATGCTCGAATCGGGGTTAGTCCTTTAGTTTGGTCATAATTCTTTGCTTGTTATAGTAACTGATATATTTTTTGATTGCTTCTTCCAGTTCGTTTAGATTCTAAAATTGGGTTTCAAAGCTGTGGAACATTTTCCGTTTGGTATGCCAAAGAGGCCTTCCATTACCCCACCATCTAAGGAGTTATCCTTACGCGACATGAACTGATTAACCCCATGGACTTTTAGCCAAGCTTGGAACTTAGGATGTTGGTAGGCCAACCTTAATCTGCAGGAAAAATTAGGCCAGTCAAAGCTGGATGCTTGCGCCAAGTCTGTCTTAGTATGTCCAACTGTGAGAAATAGAGTAGGCAATCACACCTTGCGTGCGGACATCAATAATATTGACAATGACCATTGGGCTTGAACTCGACCACACTTGAATGCCACTTATGTTCAGGGTAAATTAAGCTAAAGTTGGGCTTAATCTGGCTCTGATAGCCTTGTAATCAAATGCCATATTCTTTGCTTAAGCCAGTCAAAAAGTTTTGGCGTACTAGATATTTACAAACAATTTCAGTTTTCAAAGCAGTTGAATATTTAGTCATGAACAAAGTGCTCCATATAGTAAGATTAATATCTAACTATATGGAGCATTTCACTATATACCACAGTTTTTTTACTTTATTGAGTTAAAAGTACCTTGTTTTTTATATCAAAATTCAATGTCATTTAGTGAATCCAGTACTTTTCTTGTATCTCCTAAAACGTCATCAATAATTTGCTTAGCACTTTTTCTAGATTTAATCAGGGCCAAATCCTGGCCAACCATAATTGCACCATTTTCCGTATCGCCTTGATACATCCCCATCCTAATTGCATCTGCATCAAGTCCCTGTTCCTTTTCAGCTGCAGCTTTTTTTAAATGTGTAGCTTCCGTTTTCCTAATTTGCTCAGAAAGTTTGTTGGCAATCATTCTAAACGGAGCATCGTTGGCATAAGAAACTTCCACCGTCGACATATCACCAGCAGCGATAATAGCGTCTTTAGCCCTAGAATTTATTGACAGTTCATCAGAAACCAAAAAGGCCGTACCCATTTCAATTCCTTCTGCGCCAAGAGCAAAAGCGGCTGCACCACTACGTCCATCAACAATTCCGCCTGCAGCGATAATTGGAACACTGATTGCATTAACTATCTGTGGAACAAGAGCCATTGTTGATTCAAACGAAACATGGCCACCGCCTTCCCAGCCCTTTGCAATCACCAAATTGGCTCCCGCTTTCTCAGCTGTAATCGCGTCTTTTAAATAACTGGCTTTGACGATTATTTTCATCCCCTTTTTCTGCCATATTGGAAAGTATTTTTGACATAAACTGTCATTTAGCCGCATTGCATCTGCATAAACTACAGGCGGTTGTGTCTCTTCTAGTACTTCATCAGCCTGTTCGACTAGACCTTCTTGCATAATGACGTTAACCGCAAATGGTTTATTTGTTAATTTTTTGGTTTTTTCAATTTCTACAATGCTTGCATCTTTAGGCATATAGCCAACACCAAGAACACCTAATCCACCTGCATTTGAAACGGCAGATACCAAAGGTGCAAGCGAAGTGAAGGCCATAGCTCCCTGAATAACTGGCTTTTTAATTCCCAAGATTTTTTCTACCCGATTAGTCATTTTATTTAACCTCCATGTTTTAATAACTTTGTTAAACTAATCATAATGGGTTTTTGAGCCTTAGTCATCGACATATATCATTTTTTTGTCAACTTAATGAAAGCGATTATTATGAAAAAGCAAAATTTAAGCTTAGAGCTGCGGCTAAGCAATGCACTGTTTAGCCTTCTTAATAATAAGAGTTTTGAACAGATAAAAATCTGTGACATCACACATGTGGCCAAAGTTGCCAGAACTACTTTTTATCTTTGCTTTAACAATAAAAACGAACTGCTGCGCTTTTCCTGGAATCGTTACATGATTCCCTTCGTTGATGGTTTACGCAATTCTTTTACACTTGATCAAAAAGAAAACATTGCTAAAACGACCGTAGCATTAGAAAAAATTTCAAAGCAAATCAAATACGTACCTTTACTCCTTAATATAAAAAAAGCTTCTTTTGACCCCAGAAAAGAAATTGAGAATAACGTAAAGCATGAAATTAAAAACATTTTACAGGGACAGAGAGTTAATGGAATTATCTTAGATTATTTTTCTAACCTCTATTTTGTTAATTTGCTAGAAACGCAAAAATGGTGGGCCAAGCATCCAACTATTACGCCCGAAAAAATTGCAGAATTAATTTACTGTTCCTGTTATCAAGGATTGATTTCGCTTTTAAAAACATAAACCAGTGCTTTTTCAGACAATAAAGCTCCTTAAATTATTCAACCAAGGGGCTAAATTTTAATAGTATAAAGAGTTCCCTAACTTCAATTTTTGGGCTAACTTAGCAGCAGACCCGATATTTGCTGTGCGGGAAGTGAAATTCTTCCAAGTCCATCAAGCCATACATTCAGAAGATAAGTTAATGCCTAGGCTGTTTAAATGTTGTTGATATTGATAAATAGTAGCGGGATCTTTCCAATTTTGATCACGGTAGGAAAAGCCCCAAGAGTCATTAATCGTTCCGGCCGTTACACAGACGTGAATTAATTAGGCAATCGGGCTGCAGTTCTTTGACCGTATCATAAATTTCATGGCTTTGCTCCTCACTTAAAGCCATTGGAATATCGAACCATGCAGTCGCAATCTCGCCCATAATTACTCATAATTTCTTTAATTTGTGGCATGATTTTATCGGTAAAACATTGACTAAAATCTTTATCCTTCTGCGGAAAGTCTCAGCTATTGTCCCAAGTGGTCCCAGCGAATGCAATGTTATTGAGAGGTAACCGCCGCCGTTAGGCTCGTGCCAATCTAAATCTTGTGAATAATACAGGTCAAATTTGAGACCAGCTTTTTGACAAACCTCTGCCAATTTTTCAATCACATCTCGGGAAAACGGGTTGCATCATAAACGTTGGATGATTTCAAATGGTAAAGTTAGTGTTTTGTCAATTATATACTCCGCCTATTAACCCAAGTATATTCAAATTATATAAGCCAATATTTCAATTAATTAATGCACATATAATAGCAGATTTTTCTGAACAAATTTGATAAATGTCTTTACTATCTGCCTATTATTTTTCTTATTGATAACCGCACCATAAGTAACGATAGGACTGTTTTTAATTGGAACATGTGTCAATTGCTCATCTGATTTTGTATAAATAAATTTCAAGCCTATAGTAATGCCTTGTAAGGCATTGACTAAAATGAGTGTGCCGGATAAGTCATTGGTATATGTAATTTTTAAGTTTTTATTTGCTTTAATAATCTGATTTTGTTGGTCAATCATTTCAATGCCAGCTAGATCATTATCAACAAAAATCATATTTTGACCAGAAAAGGCACTTAGAACCAGCTCTTTTTCATTTGCCAGAGAATTATTATTAGGAATGATTGCAAAAAATTGATCCTCAACTAAGGGATAAAACGTGACGTTCTTTAAATCGGACGCATCACCCTTACTGGTTAAAAACAGGTCAATGTCCTCATTTTCCAAATATCGTTTCAACTTGTTGTGATCCAGAATTGTTACATTAAATTTAGTTTTTGGATACATCAGACTAAACTTTTTAATCCACACTGGAATTACTTTTAGATGGTAAGGGGTAACAGAACAACCAATATTGATAATATTTGCCTCTTCCTTTTCGTTATCTCTTATACTCTGAATAGCTGAATAATATTTATTAATTAATGGTTTGATTTGATTATAAAAAATTAAACCATTTTTGGTTGGAATGACATGCCTTTTGTTACGAATAAACAGCTGTTGCCCAACCTCATCTTCGATTGATTTAATAATGTAGCTGACGCTTGGCTGCGTTAGGTTTAAATTCTGTGCTGTCCGAGTAAAATTTTGCGTTTCAACTAAATTGACAAAGATCCTTAGTTTACTTATATCCATTATTATTTTTCCTTATTAAATATAAAAGACTTCTATTTCTATTATAGAGAAGCATCATTTATAATTCATTTGTAAAAAACTGGATATATAAATTTTTAAAGAAAGGAAAACATATGGATTTCGGTTTAAAAAATAAAGTAGTTTTAATTACCGGGTCAACTGGCGGGGTTGGACAGGCTTTAGTAAGAGAATTCGCCAAAGAAGGAGCAAAATTGTCAATTTCTTCAACTAGTCAAGAAAAATTAGATAAATTTGTGCCAACTTTGGATATTGCTGAAGATCATCTGCTAACTTCAATTGTTGATGTAACCAAAGAAGGACAAGTAAAAGACTTGATTGCAAAAACGGTTAAGCATTATGGTAGTTTAGATGTTCTCGTCCCTAATGCAGGCGATGAAGGCAAAGCATTGCCTATACAGGAGCAAACTTATGAAAACTTTGAGCATACATTTGCAGTAAATGTTTTTGGAGTTATGTACTGCATGAAATACGTTGCCGTGCAGATGATTAAGCAAAATCACGGGCACATCGTCGTTATTGCTTCAGATGGGTCAATGGTTGGCTCACCATCAATGTCTCATTATTGCTCGTCAAAACATGCAACACTCGGCTTGGTAAAAAGCGTCGCCATGGAATTGGGGCCCCACGGAATCAATGTCAACGCTGTATCTCCCGGAGCCATTGATACTGACATGATGAAACGAATTGAAAAAATGGCGCTTCCAAATCTATCCCATGAAGAAGCTCAAAAAAAATATGCAGCCGGCTATTTAGACAATCGCTACGCCACTCCAACCGAAGTTGCTGATGTAGCAGTATTTTTAGCTTCAGAGCAAGCCAACCATATTAATGGTGGCGCAATTCGAATGGATAACGGCATGGAGAGTACCAGCAGATAAATAAATGTTAGGAGGTAATCGTTATGACACAATATAGTGCTGAAGCAAAAGGATTTCACGGCGTAATTAAAGCTGT
>NZ_CALYQV010000081.1 GCF_945290125.1 uncultured Lactobacillus sp.
AAGACTGTTATTCCAAGTTGTTACAAACTTGAATAACAGACCTTGAAATTAATAATCCCAATCTACATATAACAGCAATCATCTTATAAATATATACAAGATTAGCAAATTATAAAATTCATAAAATGATACTGAGAAAACTAGCAAGTCTATTAATTCTTTCAGCAGATTTTATCAACCATCAAAACCAACAATTATCTAGTGCCAAAAAATAAATGTAACAGCTTTTTTACGTGTGTATAAAAATCGTTTGAGTAACACACATCTTACAGGTATTCTTGACTAAATTCGAAATTATTTAGCTGTTCCTTGACTAAAACTTTAATGGAACCATTCCTTAAGTAAACCTCCACATTGGTAATGTTCATTAACTAATGTCTTTATTTATAAAGGCTAATACCAATATCTTATTGGCATCAGGTCTTTTAACTATTATCTGTGTGATTCCAATTTTAATTTTTATTCTGGAGTCTTTTCTGATAAATAGACTGCATCAGCATCTCAATGAATATACTCGGAATAGACTGTTGATCAAAAGGCAAGGTTTTCTCTAGATTATTACCAGGTAAGGCTATCGTATTCTTGAACAATCTTTTGAATTCAGCTTTTTTGTTCATTGTTATCAAAAAAGTGTTATTACAATTAGCGATTGCTTCACCCCAATAATCTTCATAATAAGTTTTGACGCCGTTTATTGAAAACAAAACAATAGTATCATCCTTATTAGCACTATCAAGTAAATGTTCACCATTAACATCATTAATTGCGCAAAAAGTAGGCAAACCTAAATCCTGTAATTGCAACGTCAACAGCTGAGCTGGAATACTTGAGTAATATACTCCCAAAATATAATTAAAACTATTATTAAGTAAAGCCAAAGCTAACTTATCAATTTGTTGTTGCTTAATAGCCTTTAGTTTTTCTAAAATTTTTTGATAATTATCTAAATAATTTAGACTAAGTTGACCGGCATTTTCCTCCTTCCTGTTCTCGGTTTGTTTAGAAAGAATATTTAGAAGGGCAAACTTAAATTCCTTATAACCAGAAAAGCCAATTTTTTGGCAGTAACGCTGAACTGATGCCACAGAAGTTCCAGCAGTAGCCGCTAGTTTATTTATAGTCAAAGTTTCAATTCGATTAGAATTTCTTTTAATATAATTCTGAACCTTTTTTTCGGCATTAGACAGTTTACTGCTACTTATAAAAATATTATTTAACATCTTATTTCTCCTTCTACGAAGTATTTTATCATCTTTTTGATAAAAATATCTTTTTTGTTGAAATCGTTTACATATATGTTATTATGTAATTGTAAAAAGTATCATAAATATGATAAAAGTATCGATAGTAAGGAGGAACTTAAAAAATAGTAGGCTGAAATGATTACCAACCAATTGAAAAAGCAACTATTTACAAATCGAGGTAATAAATATGGATAAAGCACTCTTAAGATGTAAATCAATTGAAAAGATTAATAACCAACTCTATTGCTTAAAAGAAATTGAATCAGTAAACCGTTACTTAATAGTGGGCACCTCGCATGCTTTGCTATTTGATACTGGTTATGGCTATTTAGACTTTAAAGAACAAATTAAGAAAATTACTGATTTACCTGTTTATGTCGTTAACAGTCATGGACATCCAGATCACGGATTGGGCGATTATTTATTCAAAAATGTATATATTCATGTCAATGATTACTATCAATTGTTAGCTTTTGATAATGATTCAACCACCAAATTGCACACTATTAAATACCGCTATAAAAAATTACCGGAGCTTAAAAACTATATTAATGAACAGCAATATATTAAACCCGGTAACTTAAGCCATACAAAATTTCATTTCATTAAAGATCACGATAAATTTGACTTGGGAAACTTATCTTTAGAAGTTATTGAAATTCCTGGTCATACTTACGGTTCAATTGCTTTGTTTTGTCCAGAGAAAGGCTGGCTTTTTACCGGAGACAGCGTTTGCTATTACAACATATACTACCAAATGGGTCTACAACTACAAGCTCCATGGAAAGTTTATATAAGATCATTAAATAGATTATTAAACATGAATAAACAAGTATCCGAACTATACCCAGCTCATGGACAAAAACCAATTCCTCTTTCAGCTGCAAAAGAAACTAAGGAAGCGATTTTCGATTTGGTAAAAAATTATCAGGACGATCGCATGATAAAAACTATTAACAAAGATGCTTACGCCCATTACTACAAACATACTTTGATCTTATACAGTAATGAAATGGTCAAAGAAGCATTGCATAATGGCTTAGACGATTAGAGTCGAAATAAGGGATAGATATGAAAAGTGAAGAAACTAATGCTTGCCAAATTATTAAAAATGTTGGAGGAGCAGAAAATATTATTAGGCTGACTCACTGTGCAACTAGACTTAGATTTGTGCTTAAAGATAAAAGTAAATTTAACCCTGACAAAATTAAACAATTACCTGAAATATTAAGCGCTATCCAATCCGGTGAAGAATCACAGGTAATAGTTGGCAATGAAGTGGGCAGATATTATGACATAATAAATAAGCAGTTACCCGATTTAGGTAAAAATACGGACCAACATATTTCGAGTAACCATAATTGGTTGTCTAAAATGATAAATGGTCTAGTAAATATCATGGCACCTTTGATAACTGCTTTTGTTGCTGGTGGTTTATTCAAAGCCATAATTTCAATTCTTGCTACATTCAAAGTTATAAGTACCTCATCACAAAACTATGTCATTTTAAATGCAATAGCGGATGCAGTATTCTACTTCCTACCATTTTTACTAGCTGTATCCACAGCTAAAAAATTCAAGACTAATGAATACATAGCAATGATAATAGCTGGTTTTCTTTTATATCCTTCTATTATCCAGCTTGTAGGTGCTGGAAAGCCCGTATACTTCTTCGGACTACCAGTTCAATTAGTTAACTATAGTAGCAGCGTATTACCCATTATATTAGCAATTTGGTTTATGTCCTATCTTGATAAGTTTTTAGAAAAAATTATTCCTAATAGTATAAAAACAACACTTAAACCACTTTTAATACTGGCAATTACTGCGCCTATTACTTTACTCATAATTGGACCAATCGGCACTTGGTTAGGAGATGGCTTTTACTTCATAATTAAGACCATCAATACTTATATTCCTTGGCTTGTTCCAACAATTATCGGAGCTCTAGCCCCGTTACTTGTTATGATTGGGATGCATGTTGCCTTAATGCCACTTGCGGCTCTTCAATTTGCACAGTTTAGAAAAGAGACTATTATTGGACCAGGTTTTATTGTGGCAAACATGGTTGAATCGGGTGTTGCTTTTGCTGCAGCACTTAGACTAAAAAAAGATAAAAAGAATTCTCAAATTGCTTTTTCATCAGGTATCACTGCTTTAACCGGAATTATCGAACCAACACTTTATGGGATCACTCTGAAATATAAGCGTACGTTATATTGTGCGATTGCTGCAGGCGGTTTGGCCGGTTTATATGCTGGGATTACTCAAATATATTCGACTGTGTTAAGTCCTCAAAGCATTTTGACCCTACCATTATTTATAACCAATAATCCAAATAACTTTATTAACGCTATAATTACAGTATTACTCGCATTGACTTTAGGCTTTATTTTCACCTATTTATTCGCTGAAATAGCTCCTTCTACAACAAAAAATAGTTCTACTAGAACAGATACCATACCTAGTCAAAACGTGAATTCAAATGCTAATAAGGATATTATTTCCCCAGCTGCAGGTGAACTAGAAGACCTTTCTCAAGTAAATGATGAAACCTTTGCAAGTAAAGCACTTGGTGACGGAGTAGCTATCGAGTTAGATGGTAGTATTATCTCCGCACCAGTTAGCGGTAAAATTACCGCATTACCTTCAACTGGTCATGCTTTTGGAATTACCACCAAGGATGGTATGGAAATTTTAGTACACATCGGGATTGACACGGTAAAGTTAAACGGTAATGGTTTTGATGTGCTTGTTCAACAAAATGATGAGGTTGAAGCTGGCGAACCAATAATTAGGGTTGACCGTGAATATATTGAAAAAAAAGGCTATGATTTGGCCACAATGTTGATTATTACTAACTCAAATGGTGAAAATATCAAGCTAAAAAATAGTGGCAAAGTTAATATTGGCACCAGATTAAATTAAGGAGAACCGATAAAAATGACCCAAAAATTGCCACAAGGTTTCTTATGGGGCGGAGCAACTGCAGACTTTCAATATGAAGGAGGCTTTAACGAAGGAGGCCGTGGTCCATCCACTCATGACTATGAAACAAACGGTTCATCAACAAATCCCCGTTATCATACATTGAAAACATCAGAAGGAAAAATTATCAAAGCAAGAAGTTCGTTCATAGACGCAGATAGTGTTCCGATGGATGCAAAACCCGTTCTTTTATCAAATCAATACTATCCAAGTCATAAAGCCGTTGATTTTTATCATCATTATAAAGACGACATCAGGTTAATGGCAGGCATGGGCTTTAATGTTTATCGCTTTTCAATTGCCTGGTCAAGAATTTACCCAACTGGTGAAGAAGAAGT
Organism: uncultured Lactobacillus sp.; assembly: GCF_945290125.1. Classification (GTDB taxonomy): domain Bacteria; phylum Bacillota; class Bacilli; order Lactobacillales; family Lactobacillaceae; genus Lactobacillus; species Lactobacillus rizhaonensis. Next base: position 4,571 of record NZ_CALYQV010000081.1, read on the forward strand.
GCCAAATACAAATGGTTTGAAGTTTTATGATAATGTAATCAGTGAACTGGAAAAGTATCATATTCAACCTCTAATTACTATTTGCCATGACGAACTACCTATCAATTTAGCCGTTAAATATGATGGTTTTAATTCGCGCAAAGTGGTTGATCTTTACGTTAAATATGCGAAGACTTTATTTGAGCATTTTGGTAAACGGGTAAAATACTGGATAACATTTAATGAAATTAACGCTATTCGTGGTTTTGGTCCAACTGGCGTTCACGAATCTACCGGATTAAATCGTTATCAAGCAGCTCATAACATGTTTATAGCTTCAGCTAGTGCAGTTAAATTAGGTCATAAAATGATGCCTGGTAGTCAGTTTGGAGCTATGTATGCTTTGAGCACATGCTATCCAAGAACATGCAGACCAGAAGATATACTAGCAAATCAAGAAGAACTCAAAGAAAATTGGTATTTCGTAGACACAATGGGACGCGGTTATTATCCTAATTTTGCGGATGAAATCTTACAACATCATGGTATCAAGGGACTAAGGGAAATTAAAATGGAGTCAGAAGATGAATTAATTTTAAATCAAGGACAGCTTGACTATATTGCCTTTTCATACTATCGCTCTACTACATTTAAAGCTGGTGATCAATGGTTCAATGTTGGTGGAAAAAATAATCCTTATCTTGAAAAAACGCCATGGGGTTGGGGCATCGATCCATTAGGATTGCGCTACACAATGAACATGGTTTATGATCGAATTCAAAAACCACTTTTTATCGTTGAAAGCGGCATGGGAGCAGTTGACAAACCTGACGAGAATAATTATGTGGAAGATGATTACCGAATTAATTACCTAAAGAAACATCTCTTGGCAATGGCCGATGCAATCAACATTGATAAAGTTCCTTGTCTTGGCTTTACCATGTGGGCTCCAATTGACCTTGTTTCTTTATCCACTGGTGAAATGAAAAAACGTTATGGCGTCATATATGTTGACATGGACGATTTCGGTCACGGAACTTTGGAGCGGGTTCCTAAGAAGTCTTACAACTGGATGAAGCACATTATTGAAACTAATGGTGCTGCTTTACATGAATAATTAAAAAGAAGAAGGCAATTACTGTTTTCCCCTTTTTCTTCTACATTGTCTTGACAAAAAAACCAGAACTAATTTATCTTGGTAACATGTTACTAATTCAGCGTTATTAAATTTTAACATTTTTCAATCAAATTCATTATTACTAACAAAAATTTGTGTCTATTTTATAACGGTATTAACAATTAAAATATCAAAAATATTGCTTACTGCACAAAACGAGTATATAATCATAGCTACGTATAGAACTATAATAGTTAGGAGAAAAAATGAAATTAAAGAAAAAGATTATAGCATTTATGGCGCTGATTAGTTTAGGTACTTTTTTCTGTGGGGCAAAAGGTTCAGCAAATATTGTTCAGGCTAAAACTAATACTACTTTTTTTCCAAAAAAAATGCGTGGAACGTGGTATCAGTATTACAATAAAAAGATTTCAAAGATGACTATTACTAAAAATAAGGAAGTACATCATTATATTAATGGAACTAAAAATATACGCTACTTGGAAAAAAAGCCAACTATTATCCCTGAGAATAGTCAAAAGACAAAAAATCGTTTCTACATTTCTCGAACTAGAAAAGTTCACGGTTATACCTGGTATGGTATAAATAAAATTACTCTTCCTGCTGACTTAACTGAAGAATATTATGGTGTTGCAAAAATAAAAGGTAATTGGGTTTTTGACACGGCTCTTGCTCATGGCAATGTTTTTGAATCAGACAATATGCATTGGTATCGTACACCTGAGTTAGCTAAGCGATTAAAAAATGCTCACTACAAGAATTTTGATTTTTCATTCTCGTATAATGATTTAGAATAAAAGATTTTATAAAAGGATCTATTGGTTATTTTAAATCTATAAAATAGCACGCATTAAACTGTGTGCTATTTTTATTAATTACTTAATAAAAATATGTGCTTAACATACTACATTTCAAAACTAATTTATTGATGATTTAGCCCTGTGTTAACAAAAAGCAAAAAGACTATAAATCTAGAATTCAGTTCCAACAATTAATTTCAGTTTCTTTTATCATTATGCTTTTTCCGTGTCCTCTATCTATATTGGTCGTTTATTGCCTTTAAATATTTTCACTGACATATACTTAAGCTAAGCCTTGGCATTAATTAAAATACTATTAACAGCAACTTCACTCATTCAGATCGATATCATAACCGCCATATTTGCCTATTAACTTCCCAAGTCGATAATTTGATTAAACATTGCTTTTTCTTGCTCAGAAAT
>NZ_CALYQV010000082.1 GCF_945290125.1 uncultured Lactobacillus sp.
GTTAACAACGCAAGCATAGATTTCCTGGGCATTTTTTGCTACTAAAAATTTTTCTATAAACTGGTCGTTAACAAATAAATTCATCAGAGCTGACAATACGTCTACCTGTTTTTGACCATCCTTGATTCCCAGAATAAAGACATCTTTTACCTGAATTTTTTCTTTGTCAGCCATTTGACGTACAATTATTGACTTTGATAAACGAATAATATAAATAAAAGGAGCAGTCACGTTTTCTGGTTCAGCATGCGGAATTGCAATGTTAAAATTTTGGGTTTTTAATCCTGTAGGAAATTCTTTTTCTCTTTTTTGTAAAGCTGCCGCATACCCTGGTTTTACCAACTTTTTTTCTAAAAGCTTTTTTGCGACGTAGTTAAACAGCTCGGCTTCATTATCTACCTTCACATTTACATCCACTAAATCTGCTCTGACAATTTTTTTAAAATCCATCGAACCAACTCTCTTTTACTATGATAATTTCTCATATACAAACTTTTCTTTTGCAATCTTTGCATTCCATTCCAAACGTTCTGCCATATCATATGCTTTTTCAAGGTTTGGTCCTGTAACTAAGATGCCATGTCTGTTTAGCAAATAGGCTTTTGTTGCCTGTTGATCCTTGCGCACCTGTTTTCGAACAGCATTGGCTAAATCCATCGTCATTGCTTTATGGTATTTAAAACACCTAATCGTGCCAATTTTTTCTGTTGCTTCCGTCAGATTGGGCATGTTGATACCCAAGGTAGAAAAAGTCATTGACTCTAAGGCGTGAGCATGGACAACTGCCCCAATTTCCTGATTTTCTTCATAGCAAGCCATGTGCATATTAACTTCGCGAGTAACTTCTCCGTCACCCTCAATTACGTTCTCATTTCGATCAATTACCAAAATCTGGTCAGGCCGTAAATTGCAGTGAAATTCTTCTGACATTAACCTAGGAGTCATAATAAAATGATTTTCATCAATTTTTACACTGACATTCCCACCAGCAGAGTTGGTCACTTTACGTTCGTACATATTCTTAACAAAATTAGCAAGTTTTTCACGTTCACTTTGGTATAACATTTTTTATTTCTCCATTTATATTAACTTATCTTATACATTACTTTAATTGCACCTGAGTTTCGGTCGCGTAAAGTATCAAATGCTTTTTCTTTCTCTTCTAAGGTAAAAGTTTTGTTAATGAGTCGTTCAGTGTCAATTTTCCCAGAAGCAAGATAATCTATAGCTGCCTGCCACTCATAGCCAGGAAATGGTGCTGAAAAAGACAACCAGGACCCCGTTATTTCAAGTTCTTTACGTAAAATTTGTTCGAACTCTTGGTATTGAAAAGTTGTCGGTCTAATAGTTTTACCAATAAAAACAACTTGGCTACGTTTATCGGCATACTTAATCGCTTCAACTTGGGTGATTGGATTGCCAGCAGTTTCAAAAACAGCATCGAACAGCTGGTGGTTTTGGTAATACTTTTCCAAGTCAGTTTCAGCTGAGTTAATAACAATATCTGCACCACATTTTTGAGCAATTTTAAGATTGGAATTTTTTACATCAACTGCTGTAATTTTACCTGCACCACGCGCTTTTAATGCCATAATAGCCATTAAACCAACAGCCCCAGCACCCAAGACCAACACATTTGCACCAGCCTTAAATTGTGCCCACTCAATGCCATGAATTGCAACAGTTAGTGGCTCAATAGTGGCTGCAGTTTTTAATGAAACCTTGTTGGGCAAAATCAGACAATTCTGAGCAGGAACAGCTACATAATCAGCTAAAGCACCTGGCACACTGGAACCAATAAAAGTATAATTGGTACACATTGATGGCAGCCCTGCCCTGCATTCTACGCAATTCCCACAAGGAATTAGCGGGGCAACGCAAACTTTATCTCCAATGTTCACGTTTTTAACTTTACTGCCTATCTTTTCCACGGTACCTGAAAATTCATGCCCTAGAATTTGTGGAAACTTATGCACCTTCCCTTCATAATATCTGGGTAAATCTGAACCGCAAATGCCAGCATAAGCCACGTGAATCAGTACTTGATAATCATTAATTTCCGGAAGCGGCATTTCCTGCAGTTCCAGCTTATTTTTCGCAGTAATTACTAACGCCTTCATTATTTATCATCTCCCACTACTAAATCATTAATTTCAATTTCCTTTATTGTCTTTTCCAGCTGCTTTTTACTTACTTCAGGGAACCAATTTTCAACGTTACTAGTTGAAAATGCAAGTGCCTGACGAAGAGTTTCAGATGGACTTTGATCAATGGAGATTCCATGCATCATTCTGCCCAAGAAAAAATCACCACTAGCATTGGGATTCTTGACCTCAATTGGTTTTGAACAGCCATAAAGATACTTGCTGCCAATTCTGCCAACAGCTCCCTTAGCTCCTAGGGTAATAATGAAGTTTTTGATTTTCGGGTTGATATCAAATTGCAGCAGAAGCAAATAGTCATCAATAGACGATAATTTTTTATCTGGAAAAATATCGTAAATCTCTTCATCGTTGATTTTAATCATGTAAGGAGCTATTTTATAGGCATTTCTCAACGGCTCCCCACTTGTATCAACTACTAATTTGACTTTAATGCCACGATTTAAAAGTTCTTTGTAAACATCTTCAATGTATGTTTTTGGCATGCCTTTCATTAGCGAACCTGAAAAAACAATGTAATCTCCATTTTTTACACTATTAATGAGAGTGTTAGTGAAGCTATTAAAAAGCGTGCTGCTGAGCTTAAATCCATATTCTTGTGATAAAACAAGTGATCGGTCACTTTTATCAACCAAAATATGACACAAACGCGTATTTGTTTTTACATCTGTTTTAACAATTGGATAATGGTAACTGTCTGCTAACTGAATAAATTTTTCCCCATATTTTCCACCAAGAATCGTGTGAATTTTAAAATTAACATCTTGGTCGAAATTCAAAGCATATGCCACGTTAAAGCCTTTACCTCCGGGCACTTCTTTTAACTTTAGTGGCCTATTAGGCTTATCACGAACTATTTTTTCAAAAAGCAAAGTACGGTCAATTGCTGGATTAGGACAAATTAAATGAATCATTTTTATTTCAACTCCCCATCTTAAATAAGGCCAACGATAAATTTCAATACATAATACGTGATCCACGAATACCATTGCGTCCCGATAGCCAATGAAGTGATTTGAGAAATACCTGATGGAACGTGATAGCCTATCGATAAGGCTAAGTTAGTTAGCAGTGGTGCTGCAAGACTCGACATGTACAAAGTGATACTTGAAATGAACAATGATATAATGATTCCCCGAAACAGATTCCCTTTTGATGGCACAATCGCAAAAATTACGTAAAATGGCAACGCAGTTAAGTCCGCAAGCGGCATTGCCTTATTACCTGGCAGTATAAAAGCTAAGATCATTGTAATTGGGACCATGATTAATCCCAATGTAAGAATGTAAGGATTACCAATTCCCAATGCTGCATCCATACCGATATATAGTTTTTTACCATTAAACCGTTTCTGCATAAATTCTTGAGCCGCTTCTGAAATTGTCGATAAACCGTCCATCAAAATTGCTACCATTCGCGGTATCAGAACCAAGCTTGCTGAAATTGCCACAGCAGTAGTTAAAACTTTAGCAAGTGACATCCTGGCAACAGCTGCCATAGCTCCGCCGATAATTAAGCCCATCATCATTGGTTCACCAAAGATGCCAAGATGTTTTTGCAGTTTTTCAGGAGTCCAGCTAATCTTATTTACGCCAGGAATTCGGTCTAGCAACCAGTTTAGGGGGTAACCTAATACAGCCCAGCTTGTTGTTTGTAAGCCGGGAAAGGATACACCCTCCAATCCCAAATTCTCTTCAACATCTTTTTGCGTAAAATCCGCCAACTTGAAGATAATTGCCATGTTGATAACTGCACTAATAACTGCTATAAACATATTTTTAGTAGTTAAATATAAGGCACTTGCAGTAAACAAAGGTTGCCAATAGTTCCATATATCGATGTCCATTGTTTTTGTCCAATTAAATGCAATCATCACTATGTTGGTTAAAATAATAGCCAAAAAAACAAAGGGTACTACCGGCGTGCCCCATGCAATTGATGAAGCCACAGGCCACCCTGTGTCTGTAGCAACCAAGTGAAAATGATATTGTTTAACAAGTGCATTAACAACTGGTGAAATTGAGCTCATCATCATTCCTGACATCACATTAATGCCAACGAATCCGATTCCAACTGTTAAGCCTGCTTTAAATGCTACACTTAACTTTTTGCCGAAAATAAGGCCTAAGGCAGTAATTATTATTGGCATCATTACACTGACACCCAGATTAACGATATACTGGAAAAAGTTTAGTACATATTGCATTACTTCATCACTTCCGTCCTTAATCTTGTAATAGCTCTTTTATTTCAGAAACTGTTTTTTCTTTTCCAATTCCAGTTAGAAGGGACTGGCCTAAAACGACTGGAACACTTCCAATGTCAGCAGAAATCATGGTCGAAGACACCACTACATCGGGTTTTCTACTTGCTACCTTTGCAGGAATGTCTGCTACAGTACACTGAACAATTTCATATGGTACTTTTAATTCGGATACTATTTCTGTAACTTTTCTATTTAAAATTGTTGACGTTGCAATTCCTGTACCGCAACAAACGTATATCAATTTTTTCTTCACGGTCAATTCTCCTATGTTTTTTTAATTTCAAACAATCAGCAGCACTTCACATTTTTATTCTTTTGGTAAATATTGGTAAGCAATTCATATTCAGACTGATAACTATTCTTTTTATTAAAAAGCAAAACTTCATAATTTCCATTTGTTGAATTTAATTTTTGAACCCAGATCTCATTTTTTGTCGGAACTACTATAAATGAACTCAGAGCTCTTTTCTTTTTGAGCCAAATTTGATAAATTTCATCTATACCTAGTTCACGATTTTTTGATACTAACTTTCCAATTGACTTTGGAATGTAAAATAAGTAAATAGCTCTCGCATATATCAATAACAATCCATATCCTAAAAAAATTATGGAATAGAGCAATTGATTATTCGAAATGTTCTCTATGATTGCTTTACCTGAGTTTCCCAACGTGAAACTGTTGATTGCCCTCAATAAATTAGCCAACTGCTTTAATTCCTTTCATAAACGTTAACTTCTCGTGATATCTTTTTAGTCTTGGAAACCGGTTTCATGAACAATTGTATTAACTATGTATTTGATTTTCAATATGTTTCACCCTTTTTGAATTTTGTTCATTTTTAAGAGATAATTTATTCATATTTAGTCAATTTAAAGAAAAAATCATTGAAGTAAGGAGATAAAATTTTGTTCAAAGATATTCGATTGCAGCAAATTATGGAAATTCTTAATTCTGTAGGTAAAATTAAGACCTCTGAATTAGCCACTAAAATTTACGTGAGCCAATCAACACTTAGACGTGATTTACTATTACTTGAACAGCAAAATCTTATATCACGAAAATTTGGCTACGTTAGTCTGCTAGGTAAAGCAAACTTGGAATTTCCATATACTTTTCGAGAACAAGAAAACAATATAGAAAAAAAGCAAATTTGCAAAAAAGCATCTGCTTTCATTACCAATAATATGGCAGTATTTTTAGATTCAAGTTCAACCACAAGCTTTATACCCGATTTTTTAGTAAGAAAAAACAGGTTGGTTTTTATTACCAATGGACTATTGCATGCATATAAGCTTAGTCGACTCGAAAACGTTAATTTATACACTCTTGGAGGGCATAACCCAAGAAACTTTGGTGGAACAGTTGGAAGCGACACTATCAAACAAATTAATAATTACAACACTAATCTAGCAATTGTTTCTTTTGGCAGCCTCTTAAATGATAGTGTCTATATCACGAACAAAGAGCAGGCCAACTTTCGCTTAGCCATGATTGCTAATGCTAAAGAGAGCATTCTTCTCATGGACAGCAGCAAGTTTGACCAAAGCGACTTTATTAAAGCTGGTAATCTGAAACTCTTTAAAGCTATTATTACGGACAAAAAACCACCTAAAGATACGCTTAAGTTTTGTCAAAAAAATAAAATTGATGTACTTTGGTAAGTCCCTTTTTTCTTTGATCAATCATTTATATTTAATGTTATGAAAGAATCTTATAGTATACTTTCTCAATCCAAAACTGCCTGGCTTATCTATACTTTAAAATTTTTTTAATCAAAGCTACGTAGTATACCAGACTAGTTATCTTTTTTAAGTTGCAGGAAATAGAGAATATTTTCAAATTAGCTTGCTCAGTAAAAAACAAACTATACTTTTTAGAGATATACTTAACATAATCCAATTATTTTAAGTAAAAGTGAGTGAGTGTCAGCTAAATTTAATATTAAATAATTGCAGAAGGGCCATTTGAAATATGAAGATTACAGAAATTACCTTGCAAACAAAAAGAGCTTTTTCAAAAGCTTTAAAAGAATTATTGCGTAAAAAGCCACTTGACAAAGTAACAGTTATGCAACTACTAACGCTAACTAACCGAATCAGACCAACATTTTACTATCACTTTGAAGATATACCCGATTTAGTGAAATGGACCATAAAAAAAGAACACTTGCATGTTAAAGCAGAAGACCGGAAGTTTATCGCTCAAATTT
>NZ_CALYQV010000083.1 GCF_945290125.1 uncultured Lactobacillus sp.
CTTTTTGTGAAACTTTACCAATCAAAACGCGGTTCATAACTATGCCTCCTATTTATAAATATTCTCCTAATTCAAACTCAAAATCATAAAGTTAGTTTAGGTTCAAGACTCTTATTTCAGATATTTTAATATAATTCATTTGATTAAGTATTGGCCGTAGACCACTACATATGCGAATTGAATATTTGTTCAAACATTTGTAAGTGCTGAGATCATAGTTAGTTGATATAAAGTCGTTATAACTTAAAACCCATATTTGCTTGGTGAAATTCATCGAGATTCCAAGAGAGTAATTTTAGAGGTGTTTTACCTGACGTAAAATGTAAATGATTAAAAAACCTTTGATAACTTGATAAATATGGATTCTTGTTAACAATTTCTTCATTTTTCTGCAAATTTAGTTCATGACATTCTTTATTTGCAAAGTTTTTTAGCACCCTGAATCTGATCATTGCTTCGTCTTTATCTGTCATTGCCAATTTTTCAAGCCTAGAAGTTTCATTCACCATATAGTCTATCCGTTCTTGTAATTCTTCTTTGGTTGTATTATCGGATGGAATAATAGTTTCCATATTATGTCTCCCTACTTATATTTTCCAATTACTATGTCCTTTACTTCTTGAAGATAATCGTCTGTATACTCAGATACTAATAACGGGCCGTCAATGTCATCAAGCATAGTTTTCTCTTAGCATTCAATTTTTTATAAACCGTATGCTCGTCTGAGCAACATTACCTTTAGTCATTAAATAATAATACCGTGTATATTAATCAACTGGAAGTCCTAAGCGATTAAAATAATCTCTTGATTGCAGCATGAAGGTTAAACTGAAGTTATATTCGAAATAGGTTATTTAATGCAATGAAATAGATTCATCTAAACTATTAGGATTGGAAAATAATACTTGTATATCTCCATTTCAGTTTTTCCCGTCATTTCTTCACGATACTGATTTGTATTTGCAACGTAAACCGAAATTGCTATATTGAGCATGCTAGATTCAATTCATTTTGATATTGCGATATTCCTGTCAAAATCCGTCCATTTTTATCGTGGTAATACCGACATTTAAACAGAATTTTCAGACTTCTATCGCTTCAGAATTAATACCATCAACCTTGATTGGCAGCCTTGACTTGACATCAATATTCTAACTTTCCTTCATTAGCTAGTTTAATTAATGGCATCATCATAGTTTAACTCCCCATTTTCCAACTTATTAATCAAATCATGTACTTCTTGTTCACTAGTCGCCATCTGATAATAAACCCCTGTTTCTTTTAATTGATCAAAATACTTTTGCTGAATGATACAAATTTGTTCATCACCAAGTCGCATATTTTCAGCTTTAGTTTCAATCACCAAATAGGTTGGCTTTTTATTGCTATGTTCAATTTTAAAAATAAAGTCAGGTGTTGTTGTTCCGTTATCAAAACGTGGAATTTTAATAGCTTGCTTTGGTAGTTTGCCAAAGACACTAATTTTTGGTCCATATGAACGTTGCAAAATTTTTAACTCTGGATCAGCACTGTCATAACGTAAGGGAGGTCTATCATATAAATAAGATATATCTGAAGTCGAATCTGATTGATAAATTCCAAGAACATTTGCTGGAACTGAGTCAACAAATTCATGTTTCTTTGCATTATAGATTGATGTAGAACCCGAAAAATCAAGAGGCTCATAACTATAAGATGCTTTTATCCGCTCATTAAATTGTTTATTAAAAGTCCGAATCAGGTTACCTAAAGTTTTTTCATTAATATAATTGGTATTACCTTTTAGGCGCTTTATGGTCTTAATCATAAGATTATTAAGCAAATTAACTGGTAAATCCGTCTGCTTTGCTAAGATTTTGAGAAACTTGCCATAATTCATTGTTAGGTATTCTCTTTTAAAATCTGACTTTGATTCACTAATTGAGGCAATATTTTTATCAGTTGATATTTCTTGATGAATCATTTGTGGTCGTTCCAGAACAAAAATCTTATTATCACTATCATTAAAAACATTTCGTGCAACAATTTCCGCATCTTGATTAACTGAAGGATCAAACTTAATCATTTGCCGTCTAGAAAGCTGTAACCAAAGATTTTCAAGTTGCAACCAGTTTTGCTTACGTAATTTAACTGCAGTGCTTTCTTTAGAATTTTTATCTCGAACTTTACCTTTTGTAATCTGCGTTCTCTGTTCCAATTCTGGGTACAGTTGACATAAAGCTTCATATCCTGACATTGTTTTGCCTTTAAATTCGATATTCTGCTTAAACTTGTTAGATCTTGTAATTATATCATGTGAATCTAAATCATCTAACAGCTGATCCTCATTAAATTGGGGATCAGCTGTTTGCCTCGTCTTAACAATCAACTTGATCATGTCATCAGTTAGCTCTTCTTGATTCAGTTTAATTGGCGAATCATTATTAATTTCACCCACTAATTTTTCAGCAAAATCTCGTTCATCATAGCCAATTAAGAATGAGAGCCGGCTTTGCCATTCATTTTGATTTAAGCGATGGCCAGTTTCATCGATCGGTAACCTTAATCCACGACCAACTTCCTGAATCTTGCTAATCTCCGATCCAGAAGTCCGCAGTTTTGCAATAGTAAACACGTTAGGATTATCCCAACCTTCACGTAAAGTCCACTTAGAGAATAAGAAGCGCCTAGTGATCCAATTCCCATTTTCATCTTTAAAGCTCAGCAATTTTTCTTTGTTACTTAATATATCTTTAACTTCGGCCTGAATATCTGCATCTGAGCTACCTATATCCTCGCTAAAATAGCCAGCATAAACATCTTGATGTTCAGATTGCAAACTTCTTAAAGTTGCTTGTAAGAAAGAGTAGTATTCTTGCTCGCGATCGTCAATCGCCATTTCATAACGATCAATCAAGTTTTTTAATTTTTGCGTTAAAAGTTTCTCGAAGTGCTTCGCTAACCAACCTTTTTTATTATTTTCGCCACGAAAACTAGAAATGCTATCAATGAAAAATAAAGATAAAGTCTTAATTTTTGGCGGATTATTACCTAAATTCGGTCTTAAAAAATTTTCCTCTTCTGCTCTAAAATGACACTCTAAAGCTTGTGAGATGATTTCATCTTGATAATTTTCCGCAAAAGTTCCTGGAATTAATTTCATGTCTTTAGATAGAGCCAATCCATTTGACAATTCACAGTCAGTCCCGCCATCATAAGTAATATTACCCTCAAATCCAGAGTCAATATCTGCTAACTTTTCACCAACTTTAAGAGAATATTCCTTATTACCTTTAGAAAGAACTAATTCCCTTGCCTTAGCTTTCTTGACCTTATATAAGTTATTTGCTTGCTCTTCAGGAATATCTGGATAATCAATATCAATGCCTTTAACTAAACCTTGATTAAAACTGTCGACAGCATCGAGATTAAATTGGGGCTTACCACGGTAATAATCTACTTTTGTAACCTTATTTTTGCCACGACCTGTCGTACTCTCAGGGAAAGTAGCTCCAAATCGAATAATTAACTGTGGTTTCATTTCTTCAATATCTTCGTAGAACTTCTTACCGCGTGGGAAGCGTTGAGGCTCGTCTATAATCATTACAGGTCTAGTAGCAGCAATAGCTTTCATTGGGGATGTCTCACCGCCCAGTAAAGTCTGGTCATAATCTTCACGATGCATTGATTTCGAATGAAGCATTCCTTGATTGACCAAAAGTACTTCGATTTGATTAGCATTTTGTCTAGTTGCCTCAATAAATTCAGATAATTGAGCTGGAAAATTACGCCTACCAGAACGTGAACTAAAATCACCAGCATTAATTACATTTAGTTGCATCCGTGTATTTTCATAAAACTCACTGAAGTGCTGTTTAGCATAATCACTATTAATAAAGTTTCGTGTTCCTTCTTTAATGCTCGGACTTGGCACGGCAATGACGAACTTAAACAATCCATACTTTTGATGAAACTCATACATCATTCTTGTATAAACATAGGTCTTACCTGTCCCTGTTTCCATTTTAATATCAATATTAGCTTTATCTTTAAAACGATGTCTAATTAATGGATTAGCATAGATATAATTAGCATTTGGATCATTACTCATAGTATCCATTCCAGGAAATGCTTTTTCAATTGTATAGAGAGCGTCAGTTTGGTGTTGTAAAGTTTCAAGTCTAATTTTCATAAATTAATACCTCTTTAATAAAGTAACTTTACTATCTAACTGCTTCAAGCCATTTTCTAACTCTCGCAATTCAGCAACATTAAACGAATAGCCAAAAATAACCACACTTTGAACATTCAATTTATGAGTACCAAGTTGGTTCAATAATTTCTTTGTTTCATTACTGCTCCAGCCCTCGCTAATCAAGTAAAGGCGATTATCTTCAACTTTATGAGCTGTATAATCATCAAACTTAACTTCTTCAACTTTAGCATCAAACGGATAACCATCTTGAACTAACCAAGTCGTAAGAATTGTTTGCTCACCTGACGTATTTCCAGGAATGTTCAAGCTATTACTAGAGAATCCTTCAACCATATTGGTAAACAAATTTGTGTTATTTGGATCAAAATTATCAATGTTTTCAAGAGTTTGTTTAGACGGTTTAACTACTCGGTAATGTTTAAAACTGGCATCAAAGCCTTTAGGAAGTGTCAATTCATTGTCATTTTCAATTTTATTCGCGGCACGGCGAATTCTTTCTCGAGCAATTTCATCAACTGACATAAAGCCATCTTCAAAGGCAGTACGACCACCTTGAGTAGGCACTTTTTCTCCCATTTTGTTTACATGATATGTTTTTTCAGGTAACTGTACCATGATAAACTTACGATGTCCTTGATCTTCAATGTTTTGTCGCATTACAGCTTCAGCAGTTGTGGCTGAACCTGCAAAAAAGTCCATTATTATTGATTCATCATTTGAATAAAGTTGAATTGCTCTCTGAACTAACTTAACCGGCTTTGGATAGGCGAAATACTTTTTCCCACCCATTAGTTTTTGTAAATCCTGAGTTGCCTCCTGACTGTGACCAACTTCTTCATATTTCCAAATGGTCATTGGAGTTATACCAGTTTTTTTCAATTCAGATTTAAACCTCTTAATCCTTGGTACACCTTTTCCATCAGAACCAAACCATATTCGATTATCAGCAAGTCTTTCACGAAAAGCTTTTTGCGAAAGCCTCCAGCTTCTTCCAGCTGGAGGCTCCACCACCCTTCCCGATGGAGTGGTTATTGGATAAATATTTGCAGGTATGGCAGGACCAACTGATAAATTGTCAGATTGCCAAATTCCTCTATAATCGTTATCTGGATTACTATATCTATCATCTGCTTCATTTGACCTTGGAATACCATTGGTTTCAATCACATTGGCATCTCGTCCATAAACAAGCATATAATCGTGACTTGGTGAAAAATTCTTTTTAAGGTTGATAGGAGCATAAGCTCGTTCCCATATCACTTGGGCTAAAAAATTGCTTTCACCAAAAATCTCATCACAAATTTCTTTTAAATTTCCATCTTCGTTATCATCAATTGAAATAAAAATGACGCCCGTTCTTTTTAAAAGATGCTTTGCTAGTTGTAGCCGAGGATACATGAACGTTAGCCAAGCGGAATGACTTGACTTTCCTTGAATACTTTTCAAACGAGCCAACTGATCATCATCAAGCCCAAAGATATCTTCAAGTTGATCATCAGTATATTCAAATTTATCTGGATAGACAAAATCATCTTGACCTGTATTATAAGGAGGATCAATATAAATAAGATCAATTTTATTTTGATAACCATTCTGCAAATGGCGTAAAACTTCTAGATTATCTCCAGTAAAAAAAAAATTGCGAGAGTTTACACCAGCTCCTTTATTTTGTTTTTCATCTGGAACAATTACACTATTTGGCATTTCACCAGCTTGACGACGTGCATAGTCTTTACCAATAAAGTCTAATTGATATCCATCCTTGAGTTCATTGACATTTTTTCTTTTCAACTGATTTTTAAATTTATTAAGATCAAAGGAGCCATTTTTATTGAAAAATTCTGGCAGTTTTGCTTTTAATTCGTTCAGAAAAGCAGTATTTGGCTGAACAGCCTCATTGTATTTTTCACTATCTGTTTTCATCGTTTAATCTCCAATCTCCAGCTTTAAGTCCTGACCGTTCTAGCACCGTAACCGCCTCAACATGCGGCGTTTGTGGAAACATATCAACAGGATCGATTTGACTAAAGGTGTAGCCCTCATTCATAAATTCCTGCAAGTCACGAATCATGGTTGCGGGATTACATGAAATATAAACAATCTTCTTCGGACTAGTTTTTACAGCTGCCTCAATAAATTCTGGCATTAATCCTTTGCGTGGTGGGTCGACAAAGATGACATCAGCTTTCATCCCCTTAGCAGCCCATCTTGGCATCA
>NZ_CALYQV010000084.1 GCF_945290125.1 uncultured Lactobacillus sp.
ACCAGGTTTGTTGCCATAATTCAGGCTGTTGCTGAATTTCACGGGTAGTAATCTTGGCACCTATTTTTTCAAGTTCTGCATCTGTTTTTGTAAACATTTTTTCTCCTTATTTTATTAAATCGTTATATTGTCTTGACCGATAAATAAACTTATCACCACGTGCTAAAGAGATGGTAAACTCAATCGGAATATTTTTATCATTAATTGTTTTGCGGTAAATTTTCAAACTAGGTGAGCCTTCTTTTACGTCTAAATATTCGCTTTCAGGCTTACCTAGGCTAACCGCCTGAACATCCTCAAACGCAATCACGGATAATTGATTATATTTTTCTTTAAGTACCCCATATAACGTCTTGCTCCTTAGATCAGTAATTTCTAATTTGGGAAACAGTTTTTCTGGTAAATAAGTCGTACTAAACATTCGTGGCTGACCATTGGCAAGACGCAGGCGGACCAATTTATATGCCTGCTCATTTTCAGCTAGGTTAAGCTGCTCAGCAATCTTTGTTGTCGGCATTACTAATTCCAAACTTTGATTCTGCGTAGTTGCTTTTTGTCCTTCCCGTGTAAGTTCTTCAGAAAATGAGTAAATTCCACCAATATTTGGTCGATCTAAATAAATGCTCGAAACAAATGTCCCTTTACCATGAAGTCGGTAAATTAGCCCTCGCTCTTCTAAGTTTTGTAACGCTAACCTAATAGTGTTACGACTGACACCATATTTAACCAATAATTGCCGTTCGCTTGGCAACTTCTCATTAGGTTTCATCTTTTTGATTAGCCCTTCTAAGTCGAGAATAACCTGCTGATAAAGTGGCTTTTGCATTGACATCCCCCTCCTTTTTAACTGGTTGATACCACTTTGAGTTTAGCAAAGAAAGCGGTTAAATACAATTTATTTTTGCATGAATAAAGTTTATTTTTTATAACAAAAAAGCATTAGCATAAAATTGCTAACGCTTTTTCAGTATGTTGTATTTTTATTTAGGCTACATTTTTCGCTTTGATCAATTTATTTATGCCAATGACAAAATAGATCTTATGCTTAATTGAGACTTGACCGCCATAAATTCTAATTTTTTCTTTCCTCATCAAAATTTTTTTACTTACTCTATTGCCTTGCCAGTTATAAGTATACGCATTATGTTTTAGTTGCTTGCACGAGCCATCAATATTGCTAGCAACAAGATATTTGCTTTTACCTAACTTATAAAATTTGCGTTTATGTAGAAAGACAGCTCCTTGAGTCAAAACTTTAGTTCCAGCTTTAACATAACTGGATTTAATTTTCTTGCCTTTTTGGTTATATAAGTATGAATTATGCATAACTGTTTTAAATTTACTTTGCCTCTTTTTAGGCTTAGTTGCACTATTACTCTCTTCATTTTCTGGAAGTTGTTCGTTTGAAATGTTATCAGTTGCTTTATCAATATCTGAACTGCTGTCTTGAGCTTTACCAAAAATATCTTGGTATGTGGCAGCTTTAACATTTTCAACATGATTACCAGAATTATAAATTCCGTTGGTAATCAAACTTACTTTCCCTAATTTTGCACTCTGATTATCTAAACTCCAAACAGCTATTGAAAGCAGATTATGTCCGTGTTCGTTTAACAAACCAGCTGGAAGGTAAAATTCTTTTTGTGGCCCAGCATTATTTATATATTGGCCATATAGCCAACCATTAATATAAATATATGCTCGGTATTTGGCTCCTTCAGTCCCAAAGGTATCATCCGAAATCTGCAGCGAAATTGGAACATCGTAATTTTCCGGTATGTTTAAATCAAAAGAAGTATTGTACCAGCCGATACCAGCTGTTGTCCGGCTATCAGGCAAAGTTACTTTTTCCCACTTTGAATCATCAAAACCGGGTAAGTACCAGCCATGTCTTTCGCCATATAATCCACCTAGATTATAGGAACCACGTGATGAATCTGGGATCTGTTCTCCACCTTTATTGCCCTGCAATTTCCAGGTGATTTCAGCCTCTGTTCCGTCTTTTCTTTGCACATCAGCACTAATAAGTCCACGCGCAGCTTTATGAGAGTCTTTATTATTTCCGTCTTCATCATGTCCCATATTAGCAACCAAGACAGAAACTACATTATCTTGTTTTTTTCTTAACCAGGATGAGTTTATTTCAAAAGTTTGTTCTTTACTTTCATCTTTTCCTAACTCGCAGCTTCCCAAAAAGTGACCATTCAACCAAGCTGAATATGCACCATAATTGCCTGTAATACCGTCTAATTTTATGTTGTTTTCATTACCATTAGCTGTAAAGTGACCACGATACCAAACATTTCCATGATGGAAGCCGTAATCATCAGCGAATAAGACTATTTTGCCAGTATGTTTAGTTATACTGTTTGAAGTTTCTTTATTAGCGGCTTGCCAAGCAGAATCATCAAATTTAAGGTCAGATTCAGGATTTCCATCGTGATATTGCCAATTTTTTAGTTCTGGTAACTTAATTTTCTCCTTATCCACGCCAGGAATAGCCGCATTGAGCCATTCTGCATCTTTCTTAGTATTTAACTTTTGTTCATTCCATTGAATTTCTTTAATATCCGCTGGACAATAAACAGCTAGATTTGTCTCAGAATCTGTATCACCATTTAAGCTTAAAGTTTTCCCTTGAACTTCAGCTTTACGAAGCAAATATGGACCATTCACTAAAATTGTTCCCGCAGAAGTTTTTTGTTCCCATAATTTATCCATTTGCTCATACGAGCCCATGATTAACCTTAGGGTACTATTTCCTGACTTTATTTGAACATTGGCCAAGCCATCAAATTGATTAGACAAAGTTAGGGTTTTTTTAGTGGCATCCCATTTTTTATCTACTTTACCAGTTTCAACACTAACTTCTGGTTCTTTATCATACTTCAAAACCGTTTGATTAGGATCATTTTTATCTGAATAAACAACTAAAGTGTCTTCATTATTATTCGAAAACTGCGTAAAAATCTCGTTAGTTGAATATACAAGATGTTGCCTGCCAAAATCATAATTTGCAGTTACCACTTTTGAAGTTTGACCATTTACACGAACTGGTACCGTAATATCGGTTTCTGCAGTTTTGATCGGTAAACTATAAGTATCATCACCCGTCGAATTTGTTTTATTATGGCGAACAAAATAGAACTTGGTCTTACTATCCGGATTCTCTCTTTCTATGATATAGAAAACATTATCACTTGAAGTATTTTCTGCTATTCTATCTGTCTTTGCTATCGGTTTGACACTTTGCAGCATCAAACCAATCTTTTTTTGTTGAGCGGTTTTATCATCAAGCTGTCTTTCTTCATTGATTGCAGCTCCATAATCATACGAGGTGTATCCTCCAGGAAAAGGTAAATAGCCCCATGAGGTGCCACCATAAGTCATATACGAACTTATTATTGTACCTCCTTCTCCTATAATATGTTTATTAATGATGTTTTCAGCAGAGGTGCCACGTTGCTTTCGCCAGTAATCATAACCTTGACCGGCCCAAGGATCGAACCAACCATTACCTAGTTCGGCTAAAAATATTGGTGATTTTGCGCCCCAACCTTTCGTGTGGGGATCCTCAAACGTGTTGGGCAATGCCCCAATGTTGCCAATGCCGGGATAGCGATCAAAAGCATACATATCTGGTGCTCCCTTACCATTTGCCCAAGTTCCTTGTGGTCCACTTTTATCATTATGAAATGTCGGAACATTTATACCGTCAGCTTTTACCTTATTTTTCAGGTCCTCCATGTATTGCGAATCGCGTCGCCATCCAGTGTATTCATTTTCGATTTGGTACAAAATCACACTGCCACCATTAGTAATTTGGTGCTTGGCAATAATTGGATCGATATGGTCTAACCATTCATTATAGCTTTTGGTGTAATCTGCGTCAGATGATCGTGCGCGTCCTTTTTGCGTTAAGAGCCAATCCGGAAAACCTCCAGCATCAGTTTCTGCATTAATATAAGGACCCGGTCTGGCAATTACATATATACCAACATCTTCGGCAATTTTTAAAAGCTTGTCTACATCTTTAACTCCAGAAAAATCATAAACTCCCTCTTTAGGTGAGTGATAACCCCAATTAAAATAAATTGTAACAGCGTTAAAGCCTTCGGCTTTCATTTTTTGCAAAACATCGCGCCAAAGTGACGGATTTGGTAAACGCCAATATTCGAATTCACCGGAATAAATCGGCGTTCTCACGCCATTTATCATTAAAGAATAGCGATCAAAGGTTACTTGAGCCTTTTGGCCTATTGGTGGCAAATCAGACTCTGCTGCTATCAAACTATGTGTTGGCATCAAGTTAAAAAAGCAGAGAATAAAAAGCATAGCCAATAAGTTTAAAATGTTATTTTGTTTTTTCATTAGTTATCCTTTCCAACGAGTAATAGCTTTTTAAATAAACTAATTATGCCATTAGATTTTTATAATCTAATGGCATAATGAAATATTTTTATTTATTTAGTTTATTACCCTTCCAATCATAGTATTTTTGACTAAGGCGATTCTTGGGATTTTCATAAACAACTATTCGATACAAAGCATAGATTGTTCCAACCATAGCAATTAAGCTGGTGGTCCAATTTTTAAATAATATCTGTAAAAGATTAATTGCAATTACAAATACTGTCCAAATAAAAATGTTATTTCTTCTAGCTTTTTCTTTTTCAGTAATTTTTGCCTTTTTCAATCTGATCACCCTTATCAAAACTACTAACTTAATTGACTAGGCCTTTTTTGCTGCAGCCGCATATTCTGCATTTCTCTTCTGCATTTGCTTTGCATACCAGATGAATAAAAGTAGGTAAACTGCTAAGGCAATCAATGCATATACGATAAACATTCCTTGCTGCTTCCATGCATTACCAACAAGGTAAGCCAGGAATTTTTCAACAGGACCTTCCATTGTAGTATCAGAAACAAGGGTATGCGCCGGAATAGCAGCACCAACTGAGTGAGCCATATTGGTAACAAATGGTCCTACCATTGTACCTGCCCAAAGAAAGATTGGTAATTCAATCGTTCCGATAACAATCATCCGAATAATTTTCCCTCTAGTAACTACTAGCAAAGCAGGAGTGACACCCATGGCAATGATACCACCTAGAGGCATCAATCTGTTACCTGGTAAAACCATTGCTTCCAGCATCATTATTGGTGCCAAAACGTTTGCTGCTGCCCAAATTTCAGAACGGCCAGCTAAGAATGGCCAGTCAAGTCCAATGTTGAAGGTACGTCCTGAGAATCTCTTAGTAGCAAAATCAGCAATACCCTGTGAAAGTGGCTCAACAGAAGCAATAAACCATGATCCGATTACAGAGAATAATTCAATACATGAACCACCAATAAATGAAAGTGTGAACATATCTTTCCAACCCTGTTCGGTAGCAAAATTATTACCAGCCAGAAGAGAAACAAATACACCTAGGTAAACGCCGATAGCAAACCTGCTCCCCCAGAAACCAATTTTTTCATTTAACTTAGTTGAGTCAAAGTCAAACTTATCAAGCCACGGCAAGCACTTATCAAAGAATTTGTTAAAGACCATGATAATTGGATTCATCATATAATTCATGTGCGTAGTGGTCATTGGGTTGCCTTCAGGAGCATCAAGCAAGTCGTTGAAGGTTGGTTTCATCAAATCGGAGTTAATTATTTTCATAGTGCCGATAAAGAGCACCAATAAGGTTGAAAGCCAAAGCGGTGCACCCACATATACACAGAATAGGCCGACAAATGCTAGGTGCCAGACATCAAAAATATCTACATCTAGAGTGTTAGTTTTATTCATTACTAACAAAACTACATTCAAAATTATCAAGACTAATAGGTAAAACAGTGTATATGGAGAGCCCCAGGTAATCGTGGCTAACGGTGCCCAACCCATATCCTGCATATCCATATGAATTCCAGTATGCTTGACAAATTGCAGCATCGGTTTTTGAAATGCCGTAGTAAGCATATTCATAATATTACCAATAGCCGTAATCGCAATCGCTAATTTCATACCGCCTTCAAGCGCTTTTGAAAACTTGACCCGAAACAGAACGGCAATCAGTGTTAAAACAATTAACATGATGGTTGCAGCGCCCATATCAATCAAAGGTTTGAAAAGTGAGTTAGCGAAATTAATTATCCCATTCATTTTTTTCTCCTTTCAAAAATAGAGTTACTTAGCGTTAACTTCCTTTACAACTTTTTCGACTTCGTCATAAACAGGCTTAGCCATCGCAGGAATTCGATATAGGATTGCACCAGCTTCAATAAGCGGCACTTTTGGCTTAAATGAAAGATCGGTTTTG
>NZ_CALYQV010000085.1 GCF_945290125.1 uncultured Lactobacillus sp.
TAATTCATTGCCGCGAAAGATGGGTGTGGATTGATAAATTACTCTTTTATTCTGCCTTAGGGCCACACGAATACGGCTTTCAAAATTTGTCTTTATCCTCTGATTTGAAAAAGCAGACTGTGTGAACAGATTTTTAGGATTATTTTGGTCACCTGAAAGATTACGCGGATTAAAATTACCATCAAAATCAATACCTGCTGAAACAGAATAAGCTATGAGGTGGCCACGATTATAAATTTGGGTACCATTGCGCCGGTTATAATGCCAACCCGTTGGCTCGATAAACTGCCGCTCTCTTAAGCTGTCATTTGCCACATTACGCTTTTGCAAAAAAGCCGTGTTGGAGTGGGAAGTACGGTTTAAGCTGTCCAAGTCAGAATAAATGACCCGGTTAACGCGCCAGGCATTTTTAATTAAAGTTGAATGGTCATTATTAACTGTAATATAAGAAGAACTGCCGCTTTTAAAATCTAAATTAGCCAATTTTTGATAGTCCTGGTTTGATAGACCCCCATAAACTTTAGCTGCAGGCTTGGCTTTTTCTATTTTATTATCCTTTTGCTGGTCATTACGAGTTATTCTATCCATCGTTTGATGGCCACTTGGATCTGATCCCCCTCTAGTTGAAACAAACCATACTAAAAATAGGATAATAATGACTATTGCCCAAAAATCTGCGTTGGTCGTCTTAGTGTTTCGTCTGCTCCTCCTGCGTGCCATTCACATTGCTCCTTAGTTAATAATAATTAAGTATAGCTAATCGAACTGTTGTTTGCAACAGGGAACAATAAAAAAGCAAGGTTGAACAATTCCTTGCTTAAAATTTTAACTTCTGGCCCATTCATCAAGCATATTTAAAAAATAGCTTTCAGACAGCCGTTTAATCTTGCTGCCAGCACGGTTATATTCTTTGGCCTTAAGAGTTTCCGAATTACTTTTACTAAAAAAGCCGTCATCACTCATAATTAAATAGTCTGTATCCGGCTTAACACCAGTTTGGGCTATTCCGTTCATATTATTTACCATTTTAGCTGCTTCTGCACTATTCATTTCTACTTCAGGAGCAAAGGCAATTTTTTTGTTATTAACCGGATTGCGAAAACCTAATTCCCAGGCTTCCAGCTTTTCCTGCAGTAAATCCATATTTTTGAGCTTGCCTTGTGCTTCTTGTAAAAGCTCAGGTGTAAAATGCTGGCGAAAGTCATCATAAACTTTTTTAGTATCAAGAGAATCATCTAAGCCGTGGTGCTGTTCAACTTGTGCAATACCGGCACGCTGAATGCAGTCAAGCAGCCGGTTATGCTGCATGGGGTAATAGACGCGAGCCAGGCGCAGCACGTCGACATAATCATTATTTAATTCTGGTAAATTAAACTTTTGCGCTAAATCATATAAGAAATTTAAGTCAAAATTGACGTTATAGCCAATGATAATATCCGCGCCAATAAATGAGCGAAAAGCTGTCATTGCTCCTTTTACCGGTAGCCCCTCTTTAAGAAGCAGCTCCTCAGTAATGCCATTTAACTTGGTGATAAAACTGGGGACCCGGTTCGACCGCGGATAAACAACCAATTGGCTAAACTCAGCCACTACTTTGTTATTGCGGACTTTAACTGCACCCAGTTCAGTTACATGATCGCGGTAGGGATTTAAGCCTGTGGTTTCGATATCAAGCATAGTGTAGTCAGAAATAAAGTCGGGCCATTCCTGACCTTTGCCCCGTATTTTATTCTGAACGCCAGAAACATGGAGCACGCCATTTTTTACATAAATACTCATTGAGAATCAGTTACTCCGTTACAAGATTATTAATTAAACTAATTGTATCTGCATTTGTACCGGCACTACGCTCCTGAATTTCCGGTAACAATGTCTCCTGCGGATAATCTGCAGCTACATAAGACCATTGTGGGTATTCTGCAACCAAATGTTCAATTGGTTCACGCAGTTGCGGACTGGTTTCGTCAACTCCCAATTCCAAAAAGACAGTCTTTTTATCTTCATTACCTGTTAAAAACCAGCGAAAACGGGAATTGGCAGCAGTATCGGGATAAAAATGATCACTAAGCGGCAGATGTATTTCCAATGGCTGACCACATACCTCACATTTTGGTACTAATTTTTCGATAGCAGCGCCTGGTTGGGCTGCAAAAATTTTTTGAACTGCAGTCTGAATGTTTGCAAGACCATGATTGATCCCACTTGAACATTGTGCTTTAGTCCAATCACCAAACACGTTAAAAATACGATTTTCGTCAAAACCGGCAGTTTCGAAAAAGTGACCAAATGCTGAAGTGACAACAAAATACTGTCTATGACTAAGAAAATGCAACAGACTTTTTAATGCACTACTTGGGCGATAATCAAAGGAATATTTTTGAATAAGGCTTGACCACAATTGCCATTTTTCAGACCATGAGGGAATATGTTGATCAAGTGCGTATCCGACTGAATGAACGTCATATTTTTGAACAATGCTGGGAAAATCACGCTCAAAATCTGCTTGACCTAAAAGATCAAGTCCCTCAGCTTTTGCCAACCCATTACCGGCAACTACAACCACAGCCTCCGCGTTTTGGACTAACTGCTTTGCCTTATTCAAATTTTCCATTTAGTTCTCTTTTCTATTTTTGACTGTAGCCAGTAAACGAAACCTGGCCATCTTCAAATTCTCCTAAGAAAATATCACTAGGGTCATTATAGCCAGCTTGTTTGATCTGCTCTTTTAACCATTTTTCATCCTTATTAATAGATTCAAGCACATCTTGGTTGATTTGACCATCATTAATTAAAGGAAAACGGACATTTTTCTCATCTTTTTTAATAACTGTTAGTTGACCATTCTTTTCAAAGATACAGTTTTTCACTTGGTCAACAGAATAAATGCCTTGACTGCGTAACTTGAACATTAATTCATTAGCTGACAGCCCGGCAGACAAGCAATTACGAGGTAGTACCTGACCGTTTTTAACTATTTGAATTGGTTTGCCATCAATCAGGCCGCGAATAAAGTTGCTGTGCTCCCGTGCAAATTTTAAGATAAAGACAACCAGAGTCCAAACGATCAAAACGAGTAGGAATTGCAAGACGGAAATGTTGGCATTGTAGATAACGCCACCAATAATACCACCCAGAACATAGTTTTGCAGTTGATCCAAAGCGGTCGTGGGAGCGATATTGCTTTTGCCAAACACATTTATTTGAAAAATTAAAGTTAACACACCTAATACGAATTTAATAAAAAGCTGCGTATAATTCATTATTATTTCCTCCTAATTCTTTACGTCGACCGTGTGGTTAATCACATGAGCCTGCTTTAAAGAATATGAATTGTTATCATCATTTAATTCCAACTGATAGTCAATATCTTTCGAGTCAACCCTGACGATTAGTCCGTTTTGCAGTGTAGTAGAACTGACCATTACATCTGAAACCGGTACTTTGTGGTCTTTAGCAACTGATTTAATAAATGGTGCAATTTGCTCAGACTGAGATTTCACTACGTTTGTTTGCACGTATTTTTCGTATTGTGTACCCATAAATAAAAGTAAAAATAAAAGTGCAATGATCCCTAAATCCCGGTAGCGAGTATCGAATCTGTGTCTGAGATACAAAACTGTGAATGCGATCATTGTTAAAGCCGCAATTGCAATCAATATGTAGAGAATGGTTTTACTTGTATTTTGATTTTGGTCAATATATTTAAGTGTGTAAAAAGTCATAACATAATTACCTCTATTAAAAATAATTTATTCTAGTTTTTATAAGTTAATAGCAATATCAAAACCACATATTAACTAAATTAAATTTTACCAAATATAGCTAAAAGTGTTCGCTTCCTCCCTAACAGCTTACCTAAACTATGTTTATAAGCCTACATATTATCAGTATAACAAAAAAGTAGTTAGAACCTGTCTAACTACTACTTATAAATATTTAATTTAAACTTAGTTTTGGGATGCACCTGTTGCTGTGTCCGGCTCAGCTTCTTTTTTGATCTCTTCTTCTGCGGCAGTTTCGGCTTTAGTTGAAGCTCCAGTTTGAGCATCTGGATCAGAATTGCGTCTGTACGTAGCCCCCGTTGTAGCGTCTGGATCGACTACCAACTTTTGTCCGGTTGTTTCACAGAAGTATTTTACCAGCGGATAGAGGTCCTGCACCCATTCGTAAATACCAGCATAATTACCTTCGTCGTCTTCAACACGTTTGTAATAATGTAAAACAAGTTGTTTAAGATTTCCTGTTGGTACTGGCATATAAACAGCATCATGACCTGCTTCCTTCGTGCGCAAAGCATGAACAACTTTTTTAGCTTCAGGAATGACATCGCGAACATCAGGGTGAACTTCTCCCATGGTGTCTCCTACTTGTGCGGGCACTCTTTTAGCCTTCATCTTGGTGTTAGGATCAACCGGACGGTTATACCATAAGAATTGGTTATTATCATCTACAAAAGTTAGTTCGCCTATTGTGTTACGCAACATCCAGTTAATTTGATTGACTGTTAATAACCCACTGTCAAGCTTGACATAGTCGTCGCCAGTTGCAGCGTGAGTCTTTTCTGCTGCTTTATCAAGCCAATCAGGATCCTCTTTTTTTAATCCCTCAACTGTATAACGACTTTTGCCTGTAGCAGCAAAATCTTCTTTTAAATATTCTTCAGGGTTCATATCTTTTAACCATTTGGGTTCAGCCATTTTCATTCTCCTTTAATATTATCTACAATAGTAAACTAATTGTATCACGGAAGCGCTTATTTTCAGTCGTCTATTTAATTTTTTCATCTGAGATTTACTTTTCTTTCTATAAGAATGGGCTAAAATAGATAGTGAAAGATAAGGTATTAAGGAGAGAAATATGAAAACTGGCACAAAGATTATTACATTAGATAATGGTTATCATTTGTGGACGAATACTCAAGGTTACGGAAATATTCACTTGCTGGCTTTACACGGTGGTCCCGGAGGCAACCATGAATACTGGGAGGATACTGCTGAGCAACTGAAAAAACAAGGGTTGGACGTACAGGTAACGATGTATGATCAACTAGGGTCTCTTTATTCCGATCAACCAGATTATTCTGACCCTGCTATTGCTAAAAAATATTTGACCTACGAGTATTTTCTAGATGAAGTTGATGAAGTACGGCAAAAACTGGGTTTAGATAATTTTTACCTCATCGGTCAAAGTTGGGGTGGCCTTTTAGTACAAGAATACGCTGTCAAATACGGTCAACACTTAAAAGGCGCAATTATCTCTTCAATGGTTGATGACATTGATGATTACGTTGAAGCTGTCAATCGCCGGCGCCAAGAGGTGTTGCCCCAAACTGAAATTGACTTTATGCACGAATGTGAAAAGAATAATGATTACGACAACAAGCGTTACCAAGAAGATGTCAATATTCTAAATATTAACTTCGTTGACCGTAAACAACCTTCTAAGCTATACCATCTAAAAGATATTGGCGGTACCACCGTTTACCAAGCATTTCAAGGTGACAATGAATTTGTAATCACCGGAAAACTAAAAGAGTGGCATTTTAGGGATCAACTTAAAAATATTAAGGTGCCGACACTGTTAACCTTTGGTGAAAATGAAACAATGCCAATTGCTACTGCTAAAATTATGCAAAAAGAGATTCCTAATTCTCGCTTAGTAACAACTCCTGATGGTGGTCATCACCACATGGTTGATAATCCTGCTGTTTATTACAAACATTTAGCTGACTTTATTCGCCAAGTGGAAGAAAACACCTTTAAAGGAGAATAATATTATTTCCCCGAATCAAATATAAACGCAAAGAAGACAAGCAAATAACTGCTTGTTTTTTACATGCAGTAATAAAAATTTAAATTACATCAATTTCAGAAAATGATTCTTTAAAAGATTTAGTGATTAATTTTGCTAGAGCCGTATCAAAATTTAAATAACAGTATAAAATAAAAATCCTATTTTTTAATAACAATAACTTTATCAAATCTATTTATTATATTATAATTATTAGTTTGATAAGAAAAAGCAATTAGACCAAAAACTGCTAAACTGAATTTTATTTTAATCAAGCTTATAGCTTTAACTATAGGCTTTAGCAATAAAGGTATACGTATTGCTTTATCAAATATTATTTTTAACAAACATATAAGATAATATTTTAAGTATAGACCAATTCATGTTATTATAAATTGAAAACGTTTTGAGAGTATCCAAAAA
>NZ_CALYQV010000086.1 GCF_945290125.1 uncultured Lactobacillus sp.
TAAGGATCTTGTGATCGCTTTTAGATCGTGGAAGTTCGAGTCTTCTTGCCCGCATTTGCTTTAATGGAGCTTTGGCTCCATTTTTTTGTCTGCTTAATTTATTTTTGAGTAAATTTATTTTGCAAACCAACTAACTTTATTTTAAAAATTAATTATTGCATAGTTTTATAATTAAGAGAGGCTATACTTAAGAAGAGATTTTTTAAAAGCAAGGGAAAACAAATGGCGAGAAAACGAAGAAGCAAAAAGTTATCTAATACAGCAATCATTATGCGCACTTTTATTATTTTATTTTTATTAATAATTGCTTTTGTGGCTTTTCGTTATTATCGGAGGCAGGCAATTCAGTCTGAGCAGATTAGACAAGAGCAGCTTGCGCGTGAAGAGGCAAGACAAAAGATTATCAGACAGCATAAGGCTTTCATCCGAGAAATTGGCCCGATAGCTAAAGAAGTGGATAAATCTTTTGATCTTTTACCTAGTATTACTATTGCCCAAGCCTGTCTCGAAAGTGATTATGGTAAAAGCGATCTTTCCCAAAAATACAATAACCTCTTTGGCGTCAAAGGCAATAACCCAAATACCTCTGCTGTCTTAAAAACCAAAGAATTTGAAAAAGGTAAGTGGATTGAAATCAAAGCTCGCTTTCAAATTTATGACTCTTATGAAGCTTCAATCAGGGCTCATGCGCGCTTGTTCCAAAAGGGGACTACTTGGGATGCCAAGCAGTACCGGCATGTTCTTGCCGCCAAAAATTATGAGGCTCAGGCTCGTGCGTTAGTTAAAGACGGCTATGCCACTGACCCTGATTATGCGGATAAACTGATTAAATTAATCGAAGAATACAATCTTGACCGTTTTGATAAATAGAATGCACAGGGTAACAAATACGATTACGATTTTTGGTACAATAGAAGAGTTATAAAATTTGGGGGCGAGAGGATTCAGAATGAGCGTAGAATCAATTTTAAAAGGTTTAAATCCACAGCAAAAAAAAGCAGTACAGATTACAGAAGGGCCCTTATTAGTCGTTGCTGGAGCTGGTTCCGGAAAAACATCTGTGCTAACGCGGCGAATTGCTTATCTAGTTGCTGAAAAAGGGATCGCGCCTTGGAATATTTTGGCTATTACTTTTACCAATAAAGCTGCCACTGAAATGAAAGAGCGTGAATATAAGTTGTTGGGACAGCAGGCTGACAGTATCTGGATGTCGACTTTTCATGCTCTTTGTGTCCGCATATTAAGACGGGATGCCGAAAAAATTGGTTACAGCAGTAATTTTTCGATTGCTGATTCAGCTGAACAGCTCACTTTAATTAAACATATTCAAAAAGAGCAGAATATTAATCCCAAAATGTATGAACCACGGAGAATTTTAGCTGCAATTTCTAATGGCAAAAATGATTTACTTACTCCAGATGCATTTTCAGCCAGTGCTGCCTCACCTTTTGAAAAAATAACTGCTCAAGTGTATCAGGAATATCAAAAACGCCTGAAGAATGATCAAATTATGGACTTTGATGATTTGATTATGCAAACTTTGGTTTTGTTTAAAAAGGATCCGAC
The DNA here is from genome assembly GCF_945290125.1 of uncultured Lactobacillus sp. Lineage (GTDB taxonomy): Bacteria > Bacillota > Bacilli > Lactobacillales > Lactobacillaceae > Lactobacillus > Lactobacillus rizhaonensis. Next base: position 1,567 of record NZ_CALYQV010000086.1, read on the forward strand.
TGTTTTACATTATTATCAAAATAAATTTCGTTATTTACTGGTAGATGAATACCAGGATACCAACCAGGCACAATATGAACTGTGTCATGCTTTAGCTGCTCAATATAAAAATATTTGTGTCGTCGGTGATGCAGATCAGTCAATCTATGGTTGGCGCGGTGCCAACATGGAAAACATTATGAATTTTGAGCAGGACTATCATGATGATGGTGTTCAAACTGTCAAATTGGAGCAAAATTACCGTTCAACTGGTCATATTTTAGCAGCAGCTAATGCCGTAATTAAGAATAATCGTAACCGCAAAGCCAAAAAGCTGTGGACTGATCAGGGTGATGGTGCAAAGGTAACTTATTATCGCGCCCAAAGCGGTGATGATGAGGCTCATTTCATTATTGCTAAAATCCAGGAAGAGGTAAAAGAAAAAAAGCGTTCTTATCACGATTTTGCAGTGTTATACCGTACTAACGCTCAATCCAGAACAGTTGAGGAGTCTTTTGTTAAGTCAAATGTTCCTTACCAAATTGTTGGTGGTCATAAGTTCTATGATAGAAAAGAAATCATGGATATTATGGCTTATTTAAAGTTAGTAGCTAATCCCAGTGATTCTATGAGTTTTAACCGGATTATTAACACCCCTAAGCGCGGTATTGGACCAGTTAGTGTGCGCCGCTTTATGGACTTTGCCCGTGATAACAATTTATCAATTTTAGGAGCTTTTGATCACATTAGTATGTCAGGCGTTACTGCCCGGGCAGCGGCCAAACTGAGTGATTTTGGCGCTAAACTACGTGATGCGATTAATTTTGCCAAAGATCATACAGTTACTGGTTTGACTGAAAAAATACTGCAGGACTTTGGCTATACTGCTGCCTTGAAAGCTGAACATACTATTGAAGCAGAAACTAGATTAGAAAACCTGGATGAATTTTTGTCTGTTACTAAGCGTTTTGATGATGAATACGAAGAAAACGATGATGAAAATGCTTTGAGTGATTTTTTAGCCGAGGTTTCTCTTTTAAGTGACCAAGATGATTTGGCCAATAATGATGATCAAGTTGCGTTAATGACACTACACGCCGCAAAGGGGCTGGAATTTCCAGTAGTCTTTTTAGTAGGGATGGAAGATGGGCTCTTTCCTTTGTCCCGCGCTTTGATGGAAGATGATCAGCTTGAGGAAGAGCGCAGATTGGCTTATGTGGGTATTACCAGGGCTAAGCGCGAACTGTTTTTAACCAATGCATATTCACGCATGATGTATGGCAGAATGCAGAATAATCCTCCTTCTAGATTTTTGGAAGAAGTTGATCAAGACGACCTGAATATTGAAAATTCCGTACCAATTACTTTGACTAGTGCTAACTTTCAAACTGAAATTGCACCTTTTGCCAATAGCGATGAACGAGCACGCGCACAGGTTTATACTCCAAAAGTTAAACCTGCTGGCGCAGTGGGAGCAGAGAAAAAGGGCTGGAATGTCGGTGACCAGGTAGAGCATAAGTCCTGGGGCAGAGGCGTTGTAACTAAGGTTAACGGCAAGGGTGAAGACATGGAGCTTGACATTGCTTTTAGTGGTAAAGGAATCAAGCGACTTCTAGCAGCATTTGCACCAATTAAAAAGGTATAATAAAAGCAGAAATAAAAAAATAGTTTTAAATCAGGAGGAAGAAAATGGCAGATTTAACTCTTGATGAGGCCAGAAAAGAAGTTGCAGCTCTAAGAGATAAACTAGACGAATGGGCAAATGCCTATTATACAAAGGACACACCTGAAGTTGAAGATAATGTGTACGATAAAAACTATAATCGTTTAGTTGAACTTGAGCAGGAATTTCCGCAGCTGGTGTCACAAGATTCCATTACTCAAAAAGTAGGGGGACAGATTGACAATCAGTTTACTAAGGTTACTCATGAAATTCCAATGCTATCAATGGGAGATGTTTTTTCTAAAGAAGAACTGCAGGAATTTGATGACAGAGTCCAAAAACAAATAGGTCACGAAGTTGCTTATAATGTCGAATTAAAAATTGATGGCCTGTCTATTGCCTTAGAATATACTGACGGTAAATTAACCAGGGCTTCTACCAGGGGAAATGGCCAAGTAGGTGAAGATGTTACTCCTAATGCACGCTATATTGCAGATATTCCCCAAACTTTACCTGAAAAATTGACCACAGAAGTCCGTGGTGAATGTTACATGGGTAAAGAACCCTTTGCTAAACTCAATGCGGAACGTGATGAAAACGGTGAAACAACTTTTGCTAACCCGCGCAACGCTGCAGCCGGCTCTTTACGGCAATTAGATGCAAGTATTACCAAACACCGGCACTTAAGTACATTTATTTATACCTGGGTTAATCCGCCAGCAGAAATTACCAGTCAACACCAGGCAATTGAAAAAATGACGCAGCTGGGTTTTCACACCAATCAAACCGGTCGCAGAATTGTAAAAATGGCCGATATTTTTGCTTTTATTGACGAGTATACTGCTAAAAGAAATTCGCTGGACTACGGGATTGATGGGATTGTTTTAAAAGTTGACAATTTAGACTTGCAACAAGAACTAGGAAATACCGTCAAAGTGCCACGGTGGGAAATAGCGTATAAATTTCCTCCTGAAGAGCAGGAAACTGTGGTTCATGAAATTAAGTGGACGGTTGGTCGTACTGGAGTTGTAACGCCTACTGCAATTATGGATCCTGTGCAACTTGCTGGTACTACAGTTTCTCATGCAGTTTTGCATAACGCCGATTTATTGCAACAAAAAGATGTCCGTATTGGCGACACCGTTATGTTACATAAAGCGGGTGACATTATACCCGAGATTTCAGAAGTAGTATTAGCTAAAAGGCCAAAAGATGCTCAACCTTATCCGATTCCGACAACGTGCCCATCGTGTGGAGAAAAATTAATTCATCTAAAAGATGAAGTAGCACTGCGCTGCGTTAACCCGTCCTGTCCTGCCCAGATTGAGGAGGGCATAACTCATTTTGCTTCCAGACCGGCTATGAATATTGACGGCTTAGGACCTAAGATTGTGCGTCAGTTAATTAAGAACGATCTCGTCCATAATGTAGCTGACTTATATCATTTAACCGCTTCTGATTTGGAAAAACTGGATCATTTCAAAGATAAATCTATTAGTAATTTATTAAACGCTATCAATAACTCAAAAAGAAATTCCGTGGAGTTATTGTTAACCGGACTTGGAATTGATCATGTAGGTGCCAAGGCTGCCAGATTAATTGCACAAAAGTTTAAAAATATGGCAAAGATTATAACAGCAGACGTGCAAGATGTGGCTGCTATCGATACAATAGGAATGACAATTGCGGAATCTTTAACCACTTATTTTGCTCAGGATGAAGTTAAGGATCTAGTTAATGAACTTAAAGATAGTGGTGTTAACATGGATTATCTGGGCGCAGAGCCAGAAGACACTGCTGCAATCCCAGACAATTACTTTAAAGGTAAAACTGTCGTTTTAACCGGCACTCTTGCGCATTATACTAGAAGTGAGTTTACCAAGAAATTACAATCACTTGGTGCTAAGGTAACTGGTTCAGTTTCAGGAAAAACCGATTATGTAATTTATGGTCAGGACGCTGGTTCCAAATACACCAAAGCACAGAAGCTTGGTGTACCATTATTGACTGAGGAAGAAGCAATTGCTCAAGTTAAATAAAGGAACTTTTAAAGTGAAAAAATACTTGCAAATATTAACGCTTTTGGGAATATCATTGAGTTTGACAGCTTGCGGCAACTTAAAAAATTCCGATTTGGCGAATAACGCTAAAACATCATCGAATTCAAGCCCTAAAACATATCAAACTACCGATACTGGTAATAATGGGTATACTGTTTTGCTTAAAAACGGGCATTATGTAACAAGTCCAATTTCTGGCTTGACAGCGACTGATAATGATAATTCTGTTGATACTAGAGAATTAGAACGAGGCTTGGTCCAGATTTCTAAAGGTGTTTATTCAACAAATTCATATGTCTTTCAGGAAGGCCAGTACATTTCTGCCACTGTAGCCAATCAATGGCTGGGACGAAAGTCAAAGTCAAATCCCACTGGTCTTAATCCCAAAATAGGAACTAAGAAAAATTACCAGCCAATTTATTTAGAAGAAATAATTGAACAAGATTTTTTGACCGGATCCGGCTCAAATTACCACATAGGTGGTATTAGTATTGGGCTTGCTCTTAATTCAATTGACTATTATCAAAAGAAAAAAGATGGTCCTGAATACCAGGCACAAATTTCACGTACTCAGCAAAAGCAATACGGGCAAGCAGTGGCCCAACAGGTAATAGCTCGCTTGCGGAAAAAGAAAGCATTAAAGAATGTCCCAATTACTATTGGTCTTTTTGCAAAAGAAAGTAAGGACTCTTTAGTGGCTGGAACTTACTTTTTGAGCGGGACAGCGGCTGCTAATAGTAGTAAAATAACTAAA
>NZ_CALYQV010000087.1 GCF_945290125.1 uncultured Lactobacillus sp.
ATCAAAAAACAAATTTATCTCGGATTAACTGCGTAACTTAAAAACCGCTGGCAAGATTGCCAACGGTTTTTATTATTGTTTTAAAGACCTTTTGTACTTACGTAACTTCTTTAATGCCCATTCATAATGGCTAGAAGTATTCGAAATAAAATAGGTTCCCAAAGTATTATTCCCGGTCCAAGAAAAAACATTCTTGGTAAATAGTTGATCATTAGAAAAAGTCGCAAGTAATTTCATTACCTGCTGGTGACTTTTAGCCAGTAATTCTTCAGCTTCTTTTAAACTGGTTTTCTGGTGTTTCTGCCATATTTGTTGATTCATTTCACCATAATTACGCCAATTATAGCCATCTTTATTTTACAGTTGCATATTTACCTGCTAATCTACCAAAAGTTTGAGCATGACTGCAAGTCAAGCCTGGAACCCGATCTTCATAAGAACCCCAGAAAAAGCCTCCAGAGCAATTCCCTGCAGCATATAATCCTTTGATTGGATTATTATTTTCATCCATTACTTGCATATGATTATTGATATGTAATCCGTCAAGCGTTGCCAATAAAATTCCGCTAAACCATGCTCCATAGTATGGCGCACCTTTTACAGGTATCAAACGGCTTTTTTCTTTTCCAAAATCTTTATCACAACCACTTTCAGCAAGCTCATTATATCGGCTAATCGTTTTAAACAACTGCTTTTGAGGTAAATGAAGCTTCAATGCTAGATCATTAACCGTATCGGCTTTTTGAACCAATCCTTCTTTTATTTTTTCTTCATTTTGTTCTTTTCTTCCGGCTATATCCTTATTTCCTGGCCATCCAACTCTTGAGCAGCCTAATGTATGAAACTCCTTTAATCGGTTCATGGTTTCTTCATTCCATATAAGTACTTCAATATTTCCTGGTTGGTGCATCAAGGCGTTCATATCAAATTGATAAGGAGCACTTTCGTTGAAAAATCTCTTTCCTTTTAAATTCACTTTCAAAAATGGAAATGAGCCAAGATTATATTGGTGGTTTTTCCAATCAATAACATAAGTATCTTTGGTATTGGTTCCTACTGGTACAGCTCCTCGATTAAATATAATCGAAGCGGCCTCATCATCTTTTACCGCACCTATTTCCATGGCTGCGATAATCCCAGACCCATCATCTCTAGGACTCTGGGTAAAACAACATTTCTTTAATATTGTAGGATTCCACTTTTGAAGTAGCGCCGGATTTGCTCCATAACCACCTGTACATAAAATTACACCCTTGGAAGCTTTAATATCATACATTTCACCAGTATTTGTATTTTTAACCTGAACACCAACAACTTCTCGTTCACTATTTGTTAACAAATGCTCTAATTTTGTGTGAAATCTAAACTCAGCTCCCAAATTTTTTGCGTATTCAATAACATAGCTACCATAATCTTTGTAATCTGACTTATCATCTTTAGTAACATGATGTTCAGTTGGAAAAGCCATATTTATAAGTGTTTCATAATGGGCATCAGTCTCGCTATATAAGTGAGCTCCTTTTGGTGTTAACACATTTTCTTCGAGCCAATCGATTGTTTCTCCCGAATGATTAATCCAAGTCCAAATTAAGGACTGATCGACATTATCTTGGGTAAAAGATGTTAAATATTGTGCTAAGCTATTTTCATTAATGTGTATTCCAGTTCTTTTCTGGGCTTTTGAATTTACACCGCCAAGCCAGTGGCGATATAAATACTTAACAGAATTAGTCTTTTCAATTACTAATACTCGAGCACCATTTTCTGCAGCAGCTGCTGCAGCAAACCCGCCTGCATTGGATCCACCAATTACAATTACGTCAAAATCATTATTCATTTTCTATCTCCTTTAAAGTGGGTACATAAATTGCGTTACAAAACAGCCTAATATACAAAGAATCGCTGCCAGTGGTAACCCACATTTCAAAAAGTCATTTAAATTATATCCACCAGCATCCATAATTAGAGGTAAACTGTGACCGCCAATTGGTGTCAAAAAACTAAAAGCACTAGCAGTTGAAGCCGCCAAAACAGCACCTCTCGGATCTAGCCCCATTCTTAAACAGGTTAATGTCCACAGAGGTACTAAAATTGAAACTGCTGCTAATCCCCCTATTAAGTTAGTAATAACAATTGCAACAAGAAAGAACAGTCCCATCATTAAATATGGGTTTCCTATTCCCTTTGCTACCCCTGCCATAGCATTACCGACCATTTTCCCTGCTCCAGTGGCTTGTAAAGCATCAGCTAAACCTAACATCCCCGCGATTAGTAAAATAATATTCAGATTTAGTGCCTGTAAAGCTTCTTTATTGCTTAAGACGCCTGTTAAAACTAAAAGAACTGCTCCAGCGATTGCAATTACATATGACTGAACATGCAAGTAAGAGGACATAATCATAAGAATGATAGTCAAAGCACTAATCAGTATAGCAATAGTATTTTTCCCTTTTGAAAGCTGCTGTTCTTTTGCTTTTTGTGAATATGCAGGCGACTTCTCGGCTAATTTTGAATTATCCTTTTCAGGAAGCAATTTTGTACCTATAAAGGTCATATATAAAATTATTACAACTAAAAAAGGTATTCTTGCAATTAAAAAATCATTTATGTTTACTGGTGCTTTAGCACCAAGTTTCATCATTACACTTGACCATGACATATTTAATGCACCAATACCCAAAAACCAGGCACCAGCAGCGGAAACTGCTGTAACTTCAAACGGATAAAGTATTTTGCTTCTTGATAAACCAATATCATCACATATACCGCAAAGAATAGGTAGCATAATCACTAAAGCGATAGTGCCGTTAGAAACAATTGACAACAATACTGCAATAATACAAGTAAAAAAAGTAAGTAATTTAGGTTTATTTTTGAATTTTTTTACTAATTTAGCTGCTTTTGTAATAATTGTTGTTTTTTGGATACCTTTACCAATCACAAACATTGCAGCAAAAAGTAATACAGAAGTGTTTGTTACGTTTCCAAAAGCTCTTTCTGGGGGTAAAACTTGAAAGACGACTAATGCAAACATTACTAAAACACCAATCATTGAAATAGGAATTTTTCCAGAAATAAAGCCCAGTATAACCGCAAATAAAATTAATAAGGTAATAATCATTGGATTCATAGTATTTCTTACTCCTTTTTAAGTTAATCCTGTGTAACATATTTCCCAGCTAAACGCCCAAATGTAGTCGCACGACCAGCTGCCAAGCCAGGAAGTCGGTCCTCGTATGATCCCCAAAAGAATCCACCAGAGCAATTACCAGCAGCGTATAACCCTTTAATAGGGTCATAGTTGCTGTCTAAAACTTGCATATGATCATTTATTTGTAATCCATCAAATGTTGCTAGAAGTACACCGCCAAAGACCACTCCATAATAGGGTCCTCCTTCAATCGAATAAAAACGATACTTCTCCTTACCAAAGTCTTCATCTTGTCTTTTCTTGGCCAAATAATTGTATCTTTCAATCGTTTTTATCAAGACACCTTGTGGCAAATATAATTTTTTTGCTAGCTCCTTAATTGAATTTGCTTTGACGGCTGTCCCAGCCTCTATATTCTCCTGCAACCTTTTCTTTAAACTTTCCATGTTATTTCCACCGGGCCAACCTACTCTCGAGCAGCCTAATGTATGAAAGTCCTTTAAATGAGAAAGTGTTTCTTCATTAAAAATTTCAATATCTAGATTTCCTGGTTGGTGCATATTTGAATTGACTTCAAATTGATATGGTGCACTTTCGTTAAAGAAACGTTTACCTTTCAAATTTACTTTTAAAAATGGAAAGCTTCCTAGTGTAAACATTTTGACATTCCAACCAACTTGATATGTATCTTTTACATTAGTGCCCGGTTTTACGGCACCACGGTCAAAAATTATGGAAGCTGGCTCATCATCTCTCGCTGCACCTATTTCGAGAGCTGCAATCTGGCCAGAGCCATCATCTCTAGGACTTTTTGTTGCAACACATTTTTTTAACAAAGTTGGATTCCATTTTTGAACTAAAGCTTGATTAGCTCCATAGCCTCCAGAAGCTAGAACCACACCCTTTTTTGCTTTAATTGTATAAACTTTATTAGTTTTTTCATCTTTAACTTCTATCCCAATGACTTCTTTTTTATTATTTATCAAAAAATGTTCTAATTTTGTATACCACCTAAATTCAACGCCCAACTTGCGACAATAGTCAATTACATATTGACCCCAACCGCGATCCCAACTCTTATTATCTTTAGTGATTTCATTTGCAGTTGGAAAGGCAATATTAATTTGGGTTTCATAATAAGCGTCTTGATAAGAATATAAATGCGCACCTGCTGGTTTTAAAACCTTATCTTCAAGCCAATTCATCGTTTCTCCAGAGTGATTTGCCCAGACCCACAATAGACTTTGATTAACATTATCTTGTGTGGATGCTGTCAAAAATTGAACTATTTTTTCTTTTGATATTTTTACTTTTGCCCTCTTTTGTGATTGACTATTAATCGAACCAAGAGTATTTCTATATAAGTAAGATGTATCTCCCGCCTTGTCTATACATAATACATGTGCCCCATCTTCTGCCGCAGCTGCGGCAGAAAAACCTCCAGCATTTGAAGCACCAATAACTATTACGTCGTAGCTAACATTTTTCATTTCTACTCCCTTCGCTTATGTTTGGTATTGTTTTCGCTTATATGGTTGAGTTTATCATCTGCATGAGAGTATGATTAATGATAAAAAGAATAGTAATATTGCAAAATAGAATAGGTAAAAATGAATTCTACACAAATTAACTGCTTTATTTCATTAGGAAAAACGTTAAATTTTACGCAAACAGCAAAAGAACTTTATCTTGCACAGCCAACAGTTTCAAAAAACATTCATAATCTTGAAAGTGAACTTGGTGTTGAACTGATTAAACACGAACAACGTCAAATAGTACTAACAGTGGAGGGCAAATATTTCTACAAAGAACTCTTAAAGATTACTAATGAGTTAAATAAGGTGATTCATACTATTCAAGATAGTAAAAATAATACTATGCAAACAATTACAATAGGGTATTCTGGGTTACCATTTGAAAAACAGTTTTTGCCTATTTTTATGCGATTAATGAAAAAAACAAAAAAGTGCAACATTTTCTTAAAATCAGTCAGTTTAAGCGAGCCTTTTATTCATGAAAACCTTGATAGCAAAAAAATTGACTTTATGATTTATCAATCTGATTTTTTTCAAAATAAAAAGTACAAATTTACCCCAATGTTTGAAGCGGGGTTTTCAGTAATAATACGCAGAGATAGCCCTTTAAGGAAATATAAAAAAATTCCTTTAGAAGCGCTTAAAAAAAACAGAATATTTTTATGGGATGGAAAAACACCTTTGGCGTCCGTTTCAGAGGTTAAAAAGGCAATAGAACTTTCGGCATTTCCCGAAAAATGCGATTTAGTAATAATAAACAAAGCTTCGCTAGCCTCTATGCTCGTACAAGCTAATGATGGAATTGCTATTGTACCTAGCTTCGTTTATGACCATAATAATACTGAAGTTTATTATCGCTACTTTGATTGGAACCATACGGTTTCTTATGGGCTAGGTTACTTAAAAGAAATGCAAGAAAAACCTTGTTATCAAGAGCTTTTAAAGAATATGCAACACGCAATTAATATTACTAAGAAAAAATGGCAAAATTAAAAGCAAGTTGAGAATTAAATTTTCTGGCTTTATACTAAATCCTGTTGATAGATTATCTTAGTTTAGTTTCTATGGTATTC
>NZ_CALYQV010000088.1 GCF_945290125.1 uncultured Lactobacillus sp.
TGAGATTTCAGACTCAATTAGTGGGAGCATTTTTGCATTTTGAGGTAGATCAATTGCTTTGCATGGATGAGAAAATTTGCACAAAAAGAATTTGTAAAAACAAATGTAAACAGATCAACTATTTTAATGTAGAAAAAAGAGTGATAGTTCTGATACAAATACATTTTGTAATACAATCTATTTTTTATGTTTCTACTTATTTCAATATTTATGATAAAATTCTTCTTACTTATACTGGTAAAAGTATTCCTAATTTATATTTAATAAATATTTAAAAAACCTCAGAGAAAAATATTTATGAATGATTGCTTAACTATTTAGTGCAATTGGCGATTTAGGTATTGTTAAAAAATATAATTGTTTTTAAATTCATATATCAATAATTAATCTTTTGTAATTATTACAAGTAAAATAGTTCAAGTGCTGTCATCTACAAGCTCAGAATACTGGTTAAAGCCATGTAAAGCGACTACAAATAAAGACCGATGTTTGTTTTGCTTTTTGTACTTGAAATAGGTAAATATATCAAAAATAGCTATTCTTTATTGAACTTGACCCATTTAATCAATTGACTAAAAATATTAAAGGCAAAATCGCAAATTTAAAAACATGTAAAAATAATGCAGTATCCATTAATTACCATTTACCTACTATTGCCATATTTACAAGCATAACCTATTCTTACTGATAAAAGTACGATTATTTAAGAGAAATTCATTGCCAAAAGATTTGTGTATTTAATTGTTCTAATGGTGCTGAGTCAGTATGTGATGAAGATGCTGTAAAATTATTAGGAAACATTCATTATGGAGAAAATTTATAAATCATAAATAGATAAAACTTTTGCTGAAAAACTCGATTTTTTTCAACAAACATGTCATAATTATGAAAGGAGGATATTTATTATGAATATTAACGCTGTTGATCTGTTTTGTGGCATTGGAGGGCTTACTTACGGAGTGCAAAGATCAGGAATCAATGTTGTTGCAGGAATTGACATTGAGGAGGCATGTCGATATCCATACACTAAAAATAATAATGCAGATTTTTATAACAAAGATATCAAAACCATTTCTTCCACTTTTGTTAACTCACTTTACCCAAATGATACTGATATTAAAGTTTTAATGGGATGTGCACCTTGTCAGCCTTTTTCATCATATAGCTACAGGTATAAGGGTTCGGATACGAATAAAAACAAAATGGATCTATTAGATTATTTTGGAAAAATAGTTGCTGACATTAAGCCAGACATAGTTTCTATGGAAAACGTTCCTCAACTTAGAAAAGAACCTATTTTCAAAAAATTTATTAATCTTCTTAAGAACAATAATTATAAAGTAAATTGGCAAATTGTTTATGCTCCTGAATATGGAGTTCCACAAAAACGAAAAAGACTTGTTTTGCTTGCTTCGAAAACGTTCAATCTGAAATTAATCCCTCCGGTTTGCAGCAAAGATAATTATCCTACAGTAAGAGATGCTATAGGTTCACTTCCACCTATAAAATCTGGAGAAACTTCTAAATTAGATTCAATGCACCGAGCCGTTCAATTAAGTAATCTTAATTTAATGCGAATAAAACAATCTAAACCTGGTGGAACTTGGGATGACTGGGATAAAAAATTATTACCTAAGGCTTACAAAAAGAAATCTGGTCAATCCTACAAAAGTGTATATGGACGAATGAAATGGGACGAGCCAGCTCCTACTATAACAACGCAATTCTATGGTTTTGGTAATGGAAGATTTGGGCATCCAAATCAAGATAGGGCATTATCATATCGTGAAGGTGCAATCTTACAAACATTTCCCAAAAACTATAAATTCATTGATAACGAACATCAAATTTCCTCAAGAAAACTGGGAATTATGATTGGAAATGCTGTTCCAGTAAAATTGGGAGAAGCCATTGGAAAAAGCATTATGAAAGGCATTGAGGAAGATAAAAATGAAAATAACTTTTCAAGAAACTGAAGCTGCAAAAAAACAATTAAACAAATTACGAAAAGATATTAGATATGATACCAGAGATTATCCAATAGGTTACATAACTGATAGATTTAGAAGAGATGGCTATGAAATTCCACAATATCAACGGAATAAAGTTTGGGATCAACATAAAAAAGAAAGATTTATTGAATCCATTTTATTAGGGTACCCCATACCGCTAATTTTTTTGTCTGAAAAGGGAGATGGAAAATTGGAAATAGTCGATGGCGTACAAAGAATAACTACTTTATCAGACTTCGTATCTAACAAGATCATACTTGGTAACAACCTGGAGAAATTAAATTCACTCAAAGGATTTAATTATTCAGATCTTCCCGATTCAGAAAAAAGACGTTTTTCTGATCATTCTTTAAGAATTATTGTATTAACAAATGCTTCACTAGATACACGCATTGATTTATTTAACAGGCTTAATACATCATCAGAGCCAGCGAATGATGCTGAAATCAGGAATGGGGTCTTAAACACTAATGAATTTCAGCAACTAATAGTCAAATTGTCAGAATCAGATCTATTCATAAAAATCGTGCATTTATCTATGCATAAAACAAAACGTAAAGGTGATAATGAATTAGTTGGTAGATTTTTTGCTTATTCAAATAACTATAAAAATTTCAAGCATAGAGTTGATCACTTTATAACAAATTATATAGTCAGAGTGGGATCCGATTGGAATAAAGAAAACAAAAGCAAATATACCAAACAATTTAATGATGCTTTTAATTTTGCAAAAAATTATTTTCCTGATGGTTTTCTTCAAAATTCGCGTAAACAAACCCCTAATGCACGTTTTGAAGCCTTAATGTGTGGAATCAGTTTAGCAATTCAAATTCAACCAGAGCTCAGTATAGAAAGAGTATATACAGAAAATCTTTTGAATGATCCAGAATTCAAAAAATTAACTACCTCTGGTGGAAACAATACACCACAAAAAGTAAAGAACAGGATTGAATACGTAAGAAATTATCTTTTGAAATATGGTAAATAGCAGATGATTACTACTTCAATTTATGATAGTAAAAAACAAGAATTGAATTTTTATATTAGTTCTCTTAAAAAACTTGACTCTCTTTCAAACGAGCAATCTGAGCTATGGACAGATCTGGCTAAAGTCCTAAAACAACAACCTTTTAAAATAGATTCTTTCATGATTATTTTAAAATCCAATTCTTATATGATGATGTATAACATGATTGAATCAACAATTAGAGAATTAATAAGTACAATTTATGATGCAATAAACACTTCAAGTTTAAGATACGATGAAGTGTTAGACAAAATACAAGATCTGTGGGAAAAACATCAATTTTTGGGTTTAGATGACTCTAATGATACTAAGTCAGACAGTTATAAAAAAGAAGCGCATCGTTGTATATCTTTTATTTTAAAAAAACAAAAAATAAAATTTTATACTAATAATTTCAAATTATCAGGAAATGCAGATTTTGATACTATTCTTAGTGTTACACAAAATCTAGGTATTAATTTTGATACAACGACTATAGGAAAATACAAAAACGAAATAGATACTATAAAGCGTAACAGAAATGGACTTGCCCACGGCTCTTATTCCTTTATTGAATTAGGTAGTGATAAAACAATTGATGATTTATATCAGACTTCTTTGCATGTTGAAACTTATCTTGAGCAATTAAAAAAAGATGTAAATAATTATATTAAAAACAAAGATTTTAAAAAAAATTAAAGCCAATGAAAACACTATTCTGGTGAAGTTAACCCCTATAATTGGACGTTAACATTATTTTATATTCGCTAAGGCCGTATTCCGTATTCAATCGGGGTGCGGCCCTTTAGCTTGTGCCGGATTCTAATTTGATTATAATATTCATCCATTTTTCCATCGGCTCCTGCAGCGCCTTCTTAGTATGATAGGTGTAAGTGTAGTAGTCTAGCTCAACCTTCATGATGTAAAAAGGACTCTCGCAGGCCGCATTGTCGTGGCATGTCGCTCGCCGCGACATGCTTTGAAAAACGTAATGCTGCTTTAGGGTCTGGCAATATGCTTTGGACTGGTATTGGATAACCTGGTCGCTGTGAATCGTCATGGGATAAGGTAGTTTAGGCCGGACGGCCAAAACCTGCTTGAATCCTTCCAGAACATACTTGGTCTGTGGCCGCTGACTAATGGTGTAGCTGATGATTTCACCACTGTAAAGATCTTTAAAGAGTGATAAATATATCCGTTCGCTCATGCTCTTATTGCTATAGCGAAACTCGCTGATATCAGTGACTACTTTTTGATAGGGCCGATTCGTCTTAAACTTTTGGTGGAGCGATTCTTGGCCTAATACTCTTGGATGAATCATACTTTCCTGCACGCAAGTTATATTTGAGCCAGCGGGTGTGCACCTTCATCAATCTATAAACCCGCTTATGGCCATCCTTGAGGCAATACTTGATTTTTTGCGTATTGATCATCGGCAGATAGCCAAAGCTGGGTTTATGCTTTTTAACCACTTTAATTAGCAACAGTAAAGCCAGATCGCTGTATCTTTTCCGCCTTATGCGCGGGGGTGATACTCATAGATGGTCTTGGATGTCGGTCCGTTCTTCTTGCGTTGAGCTAAAGCTTCTACTTTTTTAGTAGTCGTTCTCAATGTGGAGCTGGCGGTTTTCTAAACGCAACCACTCTAATTCGGATAACTCACTTTTGGTACATTTAACTGGTTTTTTAGGTGATTGTTCATCGGTGGTTAGCCCCGTTTGGGAAAGAGCTCATCAAGTCTACCCTCAGCAAGACGTTTTTCCCAATTATAAATTAACCTAGGAGAGGAAATCTTGAAGTGAAAGGCGGTATTTTGATAGGTCTCGTTATGATCTTTTCTCCAGTTTAAAACTTGGAGCTTGAAATAACCACCATAATCTCGCGGTGTGTGCCGAATTTTTAAGCTCTGCACCCCAAAATTAAAACAGTTTTTCATGGATCTCAACTACTATTATGCCAGCATGGCCAAAGAGTTTTTCCAAAATAATCAAGTTATCTTAGACCGTTTTCTCCTGGTTCAGATGTGGCAGCCGTTCCTTTAATGTCTGCCGCATTCAGGTATGAAACAGTATTCGCAAGCCAGTAGCAGCTACTGCTTACTCAAATATTCTTGGAAGCTCTACCTTAAGCCTTTTGACCAGTTAGAAGAAAGAGTCCCTGCTACAACTGGCACTTCAAAGATCGGTTGACGCAAGCACAGATAGTCGCAGACGGGTTAACGCTTGATCCTATCATGGAGATAATACTTACAACATCATGCAGAATTTGCTGCAAGCCTTAAAGGCAAAAGATGTTCCGCAAATACGAAAACGTCTCAAACAGACAGAAAAATTAAATTAGCAGATGGTAGTCACACGCAAGACCTTTAAAAGTGCAGTTTGCATGATTTGCTCAACGCAGTCAACTAATGCCCGCCTATAAGGAATCTTTAAGCAGACCGAGCATACAGCCATGGCTACCGCAATTTCAATCATCTAATTGCGCACATCAAATGGAAGAACCTAAAATGATAATCACAAAAATTGCATCTTACATAAATTGACTAACATAAGATTTATAAAACGCTGATATTCGGGCGTTTATAACGATATTTTATGACCCCGGTGAGATTCGAACTCACCTCTACGGTTTAGGAGACCATTGTTCTAT
>NZ_CALYQV010000089.1 GCF_945290125.1 uncultured Lactobacillus sp.
TATCACCAAACATGGTTTCTGGACGAGTAGTTGCAATTTCAACAAACCCAGAACCGTCAGCAAATGGATATTTAATATGATAAAAAGCACCTTTATCGTCTTGGTGAATAACCTCGATATCACTTAGAGCTGTTTGCAGCTCAGGATCCCAATTGATAATGTATTCACCACGATAAATTAATCCTTCTTTGTAAAGTTGGACAAAGACGCGGCGAACTGCTTTTGACAAGCCCTTATCTAATGTAAATCTTTCACGTGAATAATCTAGTGACAGACCCAGTTTTGCCCACTGGCTCTTGATAATAGCAGCGTATTCATCCTTCCAGTCCCAAACTTGTTTAACAAAAGCTTCACGGCCCATTTCATGACGGTCTTTACCCTGTTTGCGTAATTTAGCCTCAACTTTAGCCTGAGTTGCAATTCCAGCATGATCCATTCCCGGAAGATACAAAGTATCATAACCCTGCATTCTTTTAAATCTAATTAACGTATCCTGAATTGCTGTATCCCAGGCATGACCTAAATGAAGCTTACCAGTAACATTTGGCGGCGGAATAACAATAGCATACGGATGTGCTTTTTTATCTCCAGATGGCTTAAATAAATCTTGATCTAGCCATTTTTGATATCTACCCTGTTCAACCTCGCGTGGGTCATATTTTGGTGCTAAATCTGTCATAGTTTTCCTCCCAATAAAAAAGTCCTAGACAAAATGTCTAGGACGATGTGATTAACCGCGGTACCACCTAAAGTTAAGCAGAATAAATTCTGCCTCTCTTAAAAATGATAACGGCGAATTTGCCGGATCAGCCTACTGTTAGTTCAGCCAATCAGTCCAATTGAGCTACCAATTAACCTTCATTCGGCCTTTCACCATCATCAGCCTTTCTCTATATATAAGGTTAATACCTCTCAATTATTGCTTTGGGCGTATTATAACACGTTTTTTATAGTAATGCAGCATCTTCTTCTGCTTTATCTGCTAAAAACTTATCATTAGGATAAATTGAAGTCACTTGTATACCAGCTAAAGCACGGTCAATTAGTCCTTCAACATCCAGATGATTTTCAAATTCTCGTGCTTTATCGATTTTTGGTTTAGTTTTGGGACGAGGAGGGGCAAAAATTGTACAGCAATCTTCAAATGGCTGAATAGATAAATCAAAAGTACCAATTTTTTCAGCCAAATTAATGATTTCAGTTTTGTCCATAGTAGCAACCGGTCTGACAACAGGAGTGGTCGTCACATCATTAATTGCGGCCATTGATTCCAAAGTTTGCGAAGCCACCTGACCAACGGATTCACCATTAAAAATAGCCAGACCTCTTCTTTTAGCTCTAATTTTATCTGCTAACTGCAACATGAATCTTCTTTGCACAGTCATTAAATAGCCTTCGGGAATTTTTTCTTTAATGGTTTCCTGAATTTCTGCAAATGGCACCGCAATAAAATTGATCTTGCCTGCATAATTAGCCAAGATACCAGTTAACTCTTTAGCTTTATTCAGAGCTTTTTCAGTAGTATAAGGTGGACTATAAAAATGGACCATTTCAATATCGACACCACGCTTTAGAGCCAAATATGAGGCTACTGGTGAATCAATTCCGCCAGATAACATCATAACAGCACGTCCACCAGTTCCAACTGGCATTCCACCTGCACCGTGAAGTAACTGATTCGAAATATAGACAGCATCCTTGCGTACTTCAATTCTCAGAACAATGTCAGGGTGTTTCATTTCTACCTTTAAATTCTCCATATTATCAAAGAGATAATCACCCACCATTTTATTCAACTCATTGGTATCGTATAAAAATTGATGATCACTGCGTTTAGTGTTGACTTTAAAAGTCATTCCCTTTTTAAAGGTTTCTTTCATTAAAGCTAGAGCAGTTTCTTCAATTTTTGCCAAAGTTTTTTCAACTTTGATAGTCGGTGAATAAGTTTGGATACCAAAAACCCTTTTTAAACGTTTATCAACTTCTTCAAAAGGTGCATCATTTAAAACTATATGCATGCGGTCATGGCGCGGGTATATTTCGACTTGCGGAAATTCGCGTAATACTTTAGTCACATTACCAGCTAAGCGACCAATGAAATCTTTACGATTCTTTCCTTTGGTTGACAGCTCACCGTAACGTACCATTATTTCAGTATATTTCATAAAAAATTATTCTCCTAAATGATTAATTCTGGCAAAATGATGGTAAATTTTATCAAAGACTTTAATAAATTCATCTGCTTCAGCAAGAGTATTAGTTTCATCAAAACTAAGACGAATCGCACTAGTCGCTACTTTATCATCAACATGCATTGCAACTAATGTGCTTGCTTGATCAGTCTTAGTAGAAGAACAGGCCGAAGTAGTTGAGGTATAAATATCATACTCTTCAAGTGTATGAACAAGAGTCTCTCCTCTAATACCTTCAAGAGCAAAACATAAAATATGAGGGGCAAAGTTATCATTCAATGGTGAAAATATTGTGATTCCTGGTTTATCTTGTAGATACTTTACTATTTTGGCTTTAATAGCAGCCTCACGTTGAGCATTTTCCCGTTCATTTTCTAAAAGCAAGCGCACTGCTTTAGCCATCCCCGCTATTGCCGGCAGATTTTCAGTACCTGAACGCAAACCCTTTTCTTGACCGCCACCATCATGCAAGGGATCAAGCATCTTGCCCTCCTTTTTATAAAGGATTCCGGTACCTCGTGGTGCATGAAATTTATGTGCTGACAGACTAGAAAAATCAACACGAGGAGTAAAAACACGAGGCCAAATATTTTTACCTAATGCTTGCACATTATCTACATGAAAACTTACGGTTGGATAGTTAGTTAATAAATCACTAATTTCATCGATTGGCTGAATAGCACCAATTTCATTATTAACGCCCATTATTGAAACCAAAGTTGTATCAGAATCTAAAGCATTACGTAAATCATTTACGCTAACACGCCCTTCTTTATCAACGGGTAAATGGGTTACACGAAAGCCAATATACTCTAAAGCGTAAAAAGCATTGGCAACAGAAGCATGTTCAACACTTGAGGTAATGAGATGCTTGCCAAATTCCCGTTTTTGAAAAGCAGTTCCTTTTATTGCCCAGTTGTTTGACTCGGTTCCACCAGAGGTAAAGAAAATTTCATCCTGTTTTGTGCCTAAAAGATTAGCAATTTGCTTACGTGAACTCTCTAAAAGTTGGAATGCACGGTCTCCCAGTTTATGTAAACTCGACGGATTGCCCCAAATTGTTTGAGCTACTTTATCATATGTAGCTAAAACAGCAGGATCGATCTTAGTCGTGGCGCTGTTATCAAAGTAAATCACGGAATTTCTTCCCTCCCAAAACACTACATGATCAGCTATTAACTTATAAATTGTAACTTAAACTCTTGTCAGCTTCAATTATTTATTCATGAGCCTAAAAAAGCTTTAAAATTGTTTTTAAAATTTTAAAGCTAAATATTTTTCCGAGGAATTATGATTTCTATCAGCTATTTTTCTTATCAGAATAGTACAAGTTTTCTAAGCGTTGATATGAACCCGGCTCAACTTTTTCAATAGCTGTTGCAATGGTGTCCAGAGCATCTTTATAGTTATAATCCTGTTCATAAAGTTGCATTGCCTTTTTCTGAGCGCTTTTAATGGAACCATTATTGGAATATTTATTAGAGTATTGCAAAGTAAGTTGAACTAGATCTGCAGAATTGATGATATCATCTGCTTCACGTTTTAACCTTTCAACATCATCAGAAATTTGAATTAATTCCTGAGAAATCTTTTCCATGTTTAGCCTTACCTGACTCAATTCTTTTGCTACATGACCTATCTCATTGACAACCAAAGTATACATTTGAACAAAAGTATCAGGATTACCAGGGATCTTTTTGCGTTCCAAACGCCGATAAACTAGAGAAACTTCCTGTTTAAAGCGGTTGATCGAATCATTGGCTACATTTTCAGAATCATAAAGACCATCAACGTCTTGGGACATTTTCTTTTGTTCATCACTAATTTCACGTAATCTTTCCAACATGCTCAACCACGATGACTTAATTTTGGAATAGACTCCCTTCCCATCAGCAACATTTTGGGTATCGACCGTATATTGCCGCTCCATATCACTAACTTCCTGTTCCAACTTTCTACTAGTGGCAAGTTCATTGTGAGTAAGCTCATAACTCTCATCAATGTGGCGCAATTTTGCGACTAATTTTTTTGATTCCACTTGTTCGTGAGCAAGAAGACGCTGGATTTTATCTTGATTCTCTTCTACAAATGGTCTTGCTTTATACTCTTTTGCTAAAATATCATAGAGAGCAGAAATTTCTTTTTTGATTTCCGCATTTTTTTCTTTTAACTCGGAAACTTTAAGCTCTTTTAGCGAACTATTTGCATCAACTACTTGTCCTCTAATTTTTTTAATCTCAGCCAAAACATCAACCTGAGTTATGTAATATTTAGAAGACATCATCTTCTTATAACTATCAGATAGTTCACTCAACTGATCTTGGAAAACTTTATTAAGTTGATGACGAGCATTTCTGATTTCGGGCAGGATAGACCTAATGCTAGTCAAAGCAGCTTTGATTTTTGACAAAATTCGCTTTGCTTCAACCTGATCTCCTTGAGCAGTCAAACTCTTGGCTTCCGAAAAGTCATTTTCAATATTTGTCAATTCATTTTCAATCTGATCCAGAGCAGCACCATAATCATATGAATTTGCAAGAATGTCTTTACGCATTTCTTTAAAACCATTAAACAAGTCACTATACTTCTTTTGATTCTCACGGTTTGATTCAAGTAATTCTGTAAATACTTCCTTAGTATTCTTGGCATCTTTGTATGTTGGACCCATAATTTCTTGAGCTTGTTTAATATTTTTATGAGCCTTAAGTAAATGATAGTGTGTATTTTGCTCAGCCGCCTGTTCAAGAAAGTTCTGCGCTGCAGGAATTTTTTTTGCCAATGCCTGCTCGTAGTTTTTACGCCAGGTAGTTAATGTAGTCAAACTTTCACCGGCTAAATCCATTTTATCCAGACTGACAATATCTGTTTCTAAATGCATTTTATCAATTTTGGTAATCAAATCGTCTAATTCAAGAATTTGCCTTAATTGGCGTCGATTGATTATTAACATAACGGCTATAATTATAATGATGATTAAAATTGCAATGATTACAACTATGGATTGAGTTGGTGACATAATTTTCCTCCAAAACTACCCCAATTATACCAAACTTCTACATTATTGTGGTCAAGAGTTTTTTTAGCTAATAAAATTCATTATTTAAATAAATTGTGCTAACAGATATTTATAAATGTTTCTTCAAATAAAAGCAGTATACTAGTATTAGCAAGTTGATATCAGGGCTTTTATCTTTTTTAGTTAAAGTTTTAAGCATTAAAGCAATTGATGTTTTCCTTGCTTTAATAAGGTAATACAACTATAATATAGAACGTGTAAAATATTTGCAGCTATAAGTGACAAGAACGTCAACATCTTAATACGTTTAA
>NZ_CALYQV010000090.1 GCF_945290125.1 uncultured Lactobacillus sp.
ATAAGGTTGACGGTGACCATATTTTGAATGTGAGTGCTTCTTAGGCTTGTACTTAAAGGTTACAACCTTTTTTTCCTTACCTTGCTTTTCAACCTTAGCAACAACTTTAGCACCTTTAACTAACGGTGTACCAACTTTAACGTCCTTGCCATCTGAAGTAAGAACTACTTCATCAAAGGTAACTTCCTTGCCTTCTGCAGCATCAAGCTTTTCAACAAAAACACTATCGCCTTCAGCAACTTTATATTGCTTTCCACCGGTTTTAATAATTGCGTACATTTACTACCCTCCAAAAATTACTTAGACTCGCCAATTGAGGTGCCCTAAACAAGACTTATTACCTCAAAATGTGCGGTTGCAGATGTGGAGGAACCCACAAATACAACTACTACATCATACTACTATCAAGTTCATTTAGCAATAAAAAATGGTTTCTTTATCAGCTAAGTTAGGTTTAAATTTGCCATTTACCACCATGAACTTTGGCAATGTTTTCTGTGACGATAAATGCTTCACTATCAATTTTACGGGCTTTAGCAACTAGCTGACCATATTCATTAGTATCAACAACAATCACCAGCTGTTGCTTATCCTGATCACTATGACCACCTACGACATTGTAAACGGTCAGCCCATCATAATCCTGCTGCAACATTTGACGAATTTCTTCCAACTTATTGTTACTCATAATACGAACCTGATATTTTTTATCAAAACCAGTTTCTGTATAACGCATAGTCATTGTAGTAATTACCTGAGAAAAAGCTGCAAGCAAAAAGGCTTCAGTGCCATCAACAAAGATATTCAGAAAAATAACAGACATATCGATAACCATCAATGACAGTGCGGGATCAATATAAAAATACTTTTTAATAATTAGAGGCGGAATTGTAGTCCCTCCGGATGAAGCGTTAATGCGATATAGCATTGAAACACCAACACCCATTAAGACCCCACCATAGATAACTGCAAGCATATTATTGGAAGTCAATTTAAAACTTGGAGTAATTGCCATTAACACAGGTACTAAAAGACTGCCTAAAGCCACTTTTTTCAAAGTTTCTTTACCTAAAAAGATAGCGGCCAAAATAAGCATCAGAGCATTGACTACAAATACCGAAATAGAGCGGTTAATTCCCCAAACGGCATCAATCAATATTGAAATACCCGTAGAACCACCTGCAGCAACATTAATAGGAGCATAAAAGAAATTTATTGATATTGTAATTATTTCCAAACCAGCTAAGAAAAAAAGCCAATATTGCCAGGTATGCGTTTGCGTTTTTGTTTTCATCTCATCTTCCTTCCATAAAATTGTTATTTAATATTGTACAGGAAAAATGCTAAATTATGCAAGAAATAGGGGTTTTCTATTTAACGTGCAGTAAAATTGCATGAGCTAAAAACACAAGGTTGACCTTTTTTTCTTAAATTATTAAGAAATTATAAAGAAAATTATTTTGGCTATCAATCTCCAACCTGATAATCGATTGTTTGATTACCTTCATAGGCTGGCAAACCCTTTTCCGCACGGTACAAAGCCCGCTCAAACGCTTGATAGCCTTTACTTGAACTAACAGCAAATTTGATGTGATATTTACTAGCAAATTCACTAATATTCCAAGTACTGTCATGAGCAGCAAATGCCGTTACCAGGATTACTATATCCAGATCCTTGATCTGATTTTCCATGATTTTTTTCTTGCCCTGGAAAGCATCAATTGGGATAGGTATACCGTTATACCTTTTGACTATCCCTTCCAGCATTGCTTCATTCTTGTTATTACCAATAGCGATGCCTACTCTTTGATAATGTAAATCCAATGCCAATTTAGTTAAGTTATCATCTTTTTCTGCAGTAGTACTTTTTTTCTTTTTAGCCGTACTATGCTTCTGCGGCTGCTCAAGCTCATAAACCCAACGGATTTGAATTGCATCTTCAGGGCTTTTTTTCAAACGGACATCACCGTCATACCAAGCCAAGTCAACAATTGAACCATCAACTAATCTAATGTTTTCATCCCAATACTTACTCGAATCAATAGGAAGAAGAATCGCCTTACCATTAACACGCAATTTCTTTCCTTGTGCATTGCGAGTAATAGATAAATGGCCTGCACGTCCTTGCACTACCGCATATTTAAATGTTGAGATTGAATCAACTTCCATAGACGGCAGTTCACGAAAGCCAACAACGCGTAAAATTGTTGCTTCATAATGTGAATCCTTATCTTCTGGGACGGCCTCTACAATATCACCACTTTTTAAGTTTAAGGAATGAATTTGAGACTCTTTCAACGTATACACTCTTCTATTACTATCATTAATCAAATCACAGCCAGATAGCAAACGAATTACTGTATAGCGTTTTCCTTTCCGATAATCTCTCTTACTCTTTTGAGGAATTTCAAGGGCTTCTTCGAAAACTTTTTTATCAATCATATCCATATGCGTTTGCATCAATTTAATTGCTTGCTTTAGGTTAACCAAATTTTGGCGATATTTTTTATTAATATTTGGAGCAAGCGTTAATTTTTGAATTGCCGAAAGTGCCGTGTTCTTACTGGCAATATCTCCAGGATTTTTAATTAACCCGGCTAAGCTGGTTAATAGTAAATTAAGTTGCTGCAAGTCAACTTCGATATTATTTTTGGCTGTTACTTTTGCAGTTTGCTCATCAGTCATGCCCAAAATTAATTTAATTGCTGCTATCCCATTTTTTAAGCTCTTATCATCCCCAGCTGTCTGATTAAGAATTCTTTTTAAATTACTGCGATAATCGAACATAATTTTACCTATCTTTTTAGAAATTTACTTAATTATAGCAAATGCAAAAACCAATCTTTAAGCCAGGCTTTTAGTCAGAAGACAAACTAGAAAGCTCCTCCACCAGAACCTCCGCCAAAGCCGCCGGATGAACCACTTGAGAAACTGCTAGAGCCAGAAGATATACCGTCACTAAAACAAGAATCAAAGTTGGAAGAAAAACTGTCTTTTCCCGTGTTTGAAATAAAACCATAATAGAAGTAATTACTGTTTTGAATCTCTTCCTCACTGAATTCGATTTTCATTTCTTTCATTACTTTATCTGCTAAACCGAAAGAAACGGCATAAGGCATAATATCTTCCCATAGTATGAGATCACCGACATCTTTCATTTTAAACTTGCCGATATCTCTCAGCATTTTTTTAAAACCGCGTATCTTTTCAGTTTCATTTTTGCCTTTTTCAGAGTAAATACCAATCTTTTTATTACTATAAACTAAAGCAAGAAGACTCAAAAGCAGAATTAAAGCTTCACCTATAACTATTACCAAAAGATATTTTAAAGAACTTGTTAATGCAATCACCGCAGATGCAAAGCTCACTGCCATCGTCAAAATAATAATACCGATAACTTTAGCCCGACTATTCGTCAACGTATCAGGTAAATATACTTGTTTTTCTTTACTGTCAAAATTATTAGTTGCCCAGGTATCAAAAGAGTTTCCAAGCTTTTTACCATGGTACTTTTTCAATTCTTGTGTCGTGAATTGGTTACCATCACCAACGCTATTGAATAGAGTTTTGATTAAAATATCATTATCAAGAATACCTTTGTCTAGCAATGTTATTTGGTAATAAGTTTTACGATGAACCTTAAAATCTTCTATCTTGATCTTTTTCTTAGCTGCTAAGCTAATTAAGTATGCCGTAAAGGCCTTGTTATCTGGCTTGTTAGCAGTATCCAAAATTTGCGCTAATACTGGATCTACATCAGGTATTTCATAATTATGAGCCAATTCGCGACTCTTGCGCGGCTTCAAACCAACCGCTTTTGTTCTGAAGCCTTTAATAATACCTAAAAGTCCTATAATCAAACTTAGTGCTATTAACCAAATACTTCTTCTTTCTCTTTTCCGCCTATTTTTAATAGTTGCTTGAGCTAATTCTTTCTCTTGCTTTATAACTGCTTTTCGGTGATTCTTATTTTTAACATTTTTATTTTTGGCTGTGATACTCAAGGGGAAAATAGTATGAACTTCTATACCGGTGTCGCCACCAAGATTCTCAGCTATCATAACAATTTTTTCTTTTTTAGGATTAACTTTTAGGTAGCCATCTAGCGGCCCGTGAGCCCAGGCTTTCAGTCCTTTAACAGGCCTTGGAAAAATTACGCTTGCCTTGACATAGTCTAAGTCAGTGTCCCAACCATTACCAATAATCTTAAAATTAAGTTCAGCAACGTCACGATAATTAGTAATAGCATTGGTTATGCGATAAAAATACGTCACAGTAAAATGGCTGTGATTTTTTATGGGATAAAATACTTTAAAGCGATATCCACGTTTCATTTTTTTAAGAACATAGTTATTAATTGTTTCTCTTTTTTGATTTTCATTTTTTACCTGTACTTTTACGTCTTCAATTTTTTGATTTGAATTTAAAACTTGCCGGTAATAAACGCCATGTGCTCGACTATTGAATTGATAGGTAATTGCCCTTTTCATCGACAAAGAACCATCAGAATTGACTTTGGCACTTGTGATATTTTTAGCAATATCATAATCAACATCTGCTTTTACTTTTTGTACAGGGGTTAAGCTAAGTAAAAGCATGCCTAAGAGACAGATAAATTTTAGTAATTTATGTTTCATAATTTTTCCAATCATTTAAAATAATTATTTTAATTATACCGATTACAAACTACAATTAACATATTAATCTTACAATCTCTTCTTTGCTAACACCAACCTTGCTTTAAAATTATTTAAACAAAATCGCAATTTCTGGTTGCAATTACAAAAATTTTTCTCTATAATAGTTACTGTTCTTGCGCAGGAATACGCAAAACTGACGGTCTGGTAGCTCAGCTGGATAGAGCAACGGTCTTCTAAACCGTGGGTCGTGGGTTCGAATCTCACCCGGATCATTATTTATGGTTTTTATCGATTTTTATTAATTGTAAATGCCGTTATATCAGCAATCTTATTTTTATTAATTATTATTAATTTTAAAGTTGGCTAACATTTTGGCTAACATAGAAATAGCCCTAGC
>NZ_CALYQV010000091.1 GCF_945290125.1 uncultured Lactobacillus sp.
ATTTGTTCAATTTTAGCAAAAGCAAAGTGCTTTTTTACTTTTAAGATCCTGGCTTTTACCGTCTCTCCCGGTAAAGCATTATTGACAAATACTGTCATGCCCTCATAATGAGCTACTCCCATAGCTTCATATGATAAATCGGTAATTTCTAACTTGATAATTTGATTCTTTTCCATATTTTGTCCTTTTTTACAAACACTAATTAATAACTTTATTTTACTAAAAATCCCAGCAAAAGTAATGCAGATACCGGTTTCTTAATATTGGATTAATTTCAGCTTTATTCCTTCACACTTATTGTCGTCTGTGTTACTTTTAATACTAATAAATTAAAGAAAGGACGTTTTTCATGAATAATTATGATACTAATTCAGACAGGCGCCAAATCCACACCATCTCCGAAACCAATACTTTTTTAACTAAAATGTATGCTTTGATGGCTGGCGCGGTACTTGTTTCTGCTTTAGCAGCTTACTTAACAATGACCGTATTCAGAAGCGCTGTGATGAACATGCCAGTAGCTATGATGTGGCTCATTTTATTTGTACCTTTTGGCTTATCAATGGGTATTAGTTTTAAAGCTGACCGCAATCCAGTTGCCAGTCTAGTAATGTTAACGATACTATCAGCAATTTACGGTTTTGAATTTGCTTTAATTGCAGGCTTTTATACCGGCACCCAAATCACTTCTGCCTTTGTTTCAGCTGCAGCGGTATTCATTGCCATGGCTTTGTTTGGTACTTTTACTAAAAGAGATATGACTAACTGGAATTCTTACTTAAGTGCTGCTTTACTTGGCTTTGTGGTTGCTTGGATAGTTAATATGTTTTTACGTAACCCTGCCGTTACTTATGTCTTCTCATTTATTGGTGTAATTCTTTTTACAGGTTTAACTGCCAGTGACGCCAACAAAATGAAAGCCATTTACACTAATTATGGTGACCAAGTTTCAACCAACGGCTTAGCAGTTCTCGGTGCATTACAACTTTACCTTGATTTCATTAACATTTTTATGTTCTTAATAGAAATCTTTGGTGGCAGTGGCAATAGTCGCAACTAATAGATTTTGTTACTAAACTAAAGAAGCAATTACTCGTGAAAGTAATTGCTTCTTTTTTGTGCTTTATTTATTCACCAACGAAAAATTCAATTCGTTGTTGCAAATTTTTAAAAGTAACAGGACAATAATCACCAATTTCACCATCAAGGTTAACCGGCAATTTTTCACCTTTGCTTTTACCCATTAATTCAATCTTTAAACTACGCGTCTTAGTGTAAATAATGTCAGGATCATCGACGTGCTTGCCGTTTAAAGCTAAAGCCATTAATTTTAACAGCTTTACTGGATCAGACGGCTTAACAATTATTAATTGAAACAAGCCGTCACTTAACTCAGCATCAGGCATAATTTGTTCAAAACCACCGATAGAATTAGTCATTCCCAAGAGAAGCATAGACAGCTTGCCTTTGTATACGCCCTCATCATAGGTAAGACGAAGTTCATTTTCAGTAAGATGTGGCAGCATTTCCGCACCTTTAATTAAGTAAGCAGTATAGCCAAGTGCAGACTTTACTTCTGACGGAACACCATATGTTAATTCAGTCAATGAACCACAAGCAGCAATATTAACAAAATACTGAATATCATTGGCAAAAGTTGCCTCACCAATATCCATTTTACGGGTTTTATTTTTGAGAATAACTTTTGTCGCTTCGGCAATATCATCTCGCGGGATATGCAGAGCACGAGCATAATCGTTAGTGGTACCGGCAGGAATAATTGCCATCTTCGGTCTTTTTTCCAAATTCGCAATGCCATTTACCACTTCATTGATGGTGCCGTCACCGCCAGCAGCAACAATCAGATCAAAGCCTTCATTAGCTACCCGAGTTGCTTCTTTTTGAGCACTTTGCTTTTCTGGCTTAGTTCTAAATGCACTTGCCTCATACCCAGCTTGTTCCAAAACGTCCAATATATCCGCGACATTTTTAGGCATCTGTTCGTGACCAGATACAGGATTATAGATCAATCTTGCTTTTTCAGTCATAATTTCTACCCTTATTATTTCAAAACTTACTTAACGCTTCTGCAATTCTTCATTCAGTAACTTATTAATTACCTTTGGATTTGCCTTGCCCCTGGTCTGTTTCATCAACTGGCCGACAAGATAGCCAATTGCACGGTCTTTACCGTTCTTAAAGTCTTCTACTGATTGTGGGTTGTTATCAACAACTTCTTTCACCATAGGTGCTAAGACGCTGGTATCAGACAACTGCACCATACCTTTGTCTTCAACATATTTCTTAGGATCGGTACCATTAGCAATTGTCTCTGCAAAAACCTTTTTAGCAATCTTAGAAGAAATTGTGCCATCTTTAATCAACTTAATCATGGCAGCCAAATGCTCTGGTGTCAACTTAATACCAGCAAGTTCAACCCGATTATCATTCAAATAACCATTAACTTGAGTGTTCATCCAATTAGCAGCAAGCTGTGGATCAGCTCCTGCAGCAACCGTTTGATCAAAGAAGTCTGAACTTTCTTTGGTTTGCAGAAGAACATTTGCGTCATATTCTTTCAGACCAAATTCATTCACATACAGGTTGTAACGTTCTTCGGCTGAGCGTGGCAAAGTTGATTTGATTTCATCAATCCACTCTTGGCTGATATGATCAGGAGCAATATCAGGTTCAGGGAAGTAACGGTAATCTGCATCTCCTTCTTTGACACGCTCCAAAACTGTTTTACCAGTTGCTTCATCAAAGCGGCGAGTAGAAAGCTGCACGCGACCACCAGAAAGTAAGACTTGAGCTTGCCGCTTTTCTTCATATGCCAAAGACTTACGCACGTGTTCAAAAGAGTTCAAGTTCTTCATTTCAACTTTGGTACCCAGTCCCTTTTGCCCGGCAGGTCTAATGGAAATGTTGGTATCAACACGCATTGATCCCTCTTCCATCTTAACGTCGGAAGCACCGGTAAATTGCACTATCTTACGCAATTTTTCAAGGTAGGCGTATCCTTCATCAGGATCTGCAATTTCAGGCTCAGAAACAACTTCAAGTAAAGGAACACCCTGACGATTTAAGTCAACATAGGAATAACCGTTTGTACCATGAGTATTCTTGCCGGCATCTTCCTCGATGTGCATTTCATGAATTCCAATGCGCTTTTTCTTACCGTGAGATTCAATTTCAACGTAGCCATCACGAGCTAGTGGTTGGAAAAATTGGGTAATTTGATAAGCCTTAGGGCTATCAGGATAATAGTAATTTTTCCGGTCAAAATGAGTTGTTGGCAAAATATGAGCATGTGTGGCCAATGCAACCATAATTCCTAAACGGTAAACGTCTTTGTTAACGTAAGGTAAAACACCTGGCATCGCCCAATCAATTACATTTGTTTCAGTGTTGGGTTTAGCTCCATAACTTACTGGCGAAGGTGAAAAAATCTTACTTTTGGTTTTTAATTCAAAGTGAACTTCGAACCCAATCGTTGATTTAAAATTCATCAGTTAATCCTCCATTCCAGTTGGTGTTTTTTCATAAAACTTATTGCTTCGCTCGATAAAGTCAGCAACTTGGAAAATGCTGCCTTCATCAAACCGTTTGGCCATAATCTGCAGTCCTACAGGCATCCCATCAACTAAACCAGCAGGAACACTGGCAGCAGGAATTCCTGCTAAGTTGGCTGAAATTGTCAAGATATCATTATTGTACATTTTAATCGGGTCAGAAATTTCACTACCGATGCCAAAAGCAGGCGTGGTAGTAGTTGGACCAACAATAACGTCATTCTCAGCGAAAATGTGATCGAATTCGTCACAAATTAACGTTCTCACTTTAGCAGCTTGTCTAAAGAAACGGTCATAAGAGCCAGCTGAAAGAGCAAAGGAACCTAGCATAATCCGGCGTTTAACTTCTTCGCCAAAACCTTCTGAACGAGACTTAACGTAAACATCTAATAGATTCTTAGTATCTTGAGCACGGTAGCCGTAACGAATACCATCAAATCTTTGCAAGTTTGATGAAGCCTCACTTGAAGCAATAATGTAATAGTCTGGAACTACATACTTGGTTAAAGGTAAAGATACCTCAGTGATAATTGCTCCAGCATTTTCCAAAGCATCAATTTGTTCTTGAATTGCCTTGCGCATATCGCCATCAACTGCAGCCATATATTCTTTAACTACCGCTACATGCATCCCCTTTACATCTTGACCAATATACTTGGTAAAATCGGGAACTGCTCTAGTCGAAAGAGTGGAATCATGGTCGTCACTACCCGCAATAACGTTTAAAACTTCAGCTGAAGTTTTTGCTCGTTTACTCATCACGCCGATTTCATCTAATGAAGAGGCAAAAGCAATTAAGCCCCAGCGGGAAACACGGCCGTATGTTGGCTTGATACCAAAAATGCCGTTAAATGCGGCAGGCTGTCTGATCGAGCCACCAGTGTCTGAACCTAAAGCAGCAACGACTTGACCTGAGGCAACTGCAACAGCTGAACCACCTGAAGAGCCACCCGGTACTTTGTCCAAATTCCACGGATTATGGGTGATGCCAAAGTATGAATGTTCCGTAGAAGAACCCATCGCAAACTCATCCATGTTGGTTTTACCCACAAAAGTTACTTGCGCTTTTTTCAATCTTTCAATGACAGTCGCATCATATACTGGAATATAATTATCTAGAATATGGCTAGCTGCCGTTGTTTTAACACCATCCGTAATAATGTTGTCTTTAATGGCAATCGGAATTCCTGCAAGTTTATTGTGAGCAAAGTCTAAATTACTTTGAGGCTTTGCATCTTCTTGAACAGCAATCCAAGCGTTTAACTTATCATCCGTCTTTTTAATATTATCAATTGTATCTTGCGCTAATTTGTCGGCTGACAAAGTCTTGTGGGCAAGTTTTTCATTTAAAGAGTCAATATCTTCATTTAAATAATTCATTACTCGTCCTCATCCTTATTAATAAT
>NZ_CALYQV010000092.1 GCF_945290125.1 uncultured Lactobacillus sp.
GAGCACGTCACTAGTAATGATGAGGTCGGAGGTTCGAATCCTCTAGTCAGCATAATTTATATACTTAAAATTAATTGAAGTCTATCAACTCATACTTAAATGTGTTAATTTGATGGGCTTTTTATTTGTTTTGAAACAAACTGAAACAGTTTGAAATGAATAAAAAAGTAAAGGAATTAATTGAAATAAACACACAAAAACACACAAAGTACTTTTTGTGATTAGTTTTCTGATTTTTAGAGAGTGCCAAAATGGCTTAATAGCGGGCTTTTAGCTCGTTTTTTTGTGTGTTTAAGTGAATTTGAACCGTGTGTCTTGTATAATTAAGTTGTTAGAATAAACAGAATACAGGACGTAGACATGGAAAGTAATTTTGAATTTCTTAATCAAGATGCATTAACAAGACAATATTATACTAGAGCAACTCAAGCTGAATTAAGTTACGTGATGGGAATTTATCCTGGTGTACTTATTGCTGTTCGTGCGATTGCTGAAAATATGGCTAGAGATGTTGCTGATCAAAAATATCTTAAACTAGGTGATCGTGAAACTTTTGATAATATTCTAAAAAGATTAAAGCAAGGTGCTTATATTGACGATTATGCACTACAACTCTTTTATGACATTAAAGGTCCAGGTAACGTTGCAGCTCATACTTTGGAAAATAGTTCTAAAGAAGAGGCATTAAAATTATTAAAACAGTTATTTGCCTTAACCGCTTGGTTTGTAGGTGCTTTTTATGATGAATCGATTAATGTAACTAGTTTCAAGGAACCAGAAAAAGCAGAGCATTTATATCAAACAACTACTCTACCTTCTAGCTCCGAAAAGAATTTAATTTATATTCAAACAGCAGACAATTCTTCTGGTAAATTTAAAGTTTATGAAGGAAATCAAAAAGTAGGAAAAACAGGTGTTGGTGATCTTGCTGAAGATAATTCTGACAACAGTCCTTATTTACGTGATTGGGCTCAAAAGAGAATTAATCAATATATGAAGACATCCGGAGTACCAGCTAAATTAGAATGGGCTGAACTTGCCTATCGTAAGTCTGATGGTTGGTGGTTCTCTGATCATGATGTGCACTATGTACTTGAAAGATCAGGGATTAAGCATAGTCAAGATTTAGCAGGTGATGAATGGTTTGAAACTGATTTAGCTACTGCAAAAAAGGCTATCAAGGCTGTAAAAGAGGGTAAGGATAGTTTAGACGGAGTTATTCCACCTTCTAAAATAAAGATAGTTTTACGGCCGGAGCAACAAGAAGCAGTAGATAAAACTAAAGTTGGTTTTAAATCAGGGCAAAAGATGCTTTGGAATGCCAAGATGCGCTTTGGTAAGACTTTAACTGCTTTAAAACTGATTAAAGAAGAAAAATACCAAAAAGTTCTGATTATGACTCATCGTCCAGTTGTTGATGATGGTTGGTTTGATGACTTTAATAAGATAGGGATGCCAGATGCCGGTTATATTTATGGTTCTAAAAAGCAAGGACATAAAGATATAACTGACTTAGAGCAAACTGGAAAGCCTTATGTTTATTTTGCAAGTATTCAAGATTTAGGTGGTTCAGAAGCCGTAGGCGGAAAAGTTTCAGATAAAAATAGAGAGCTGTTCAAGGTTAACTGGGACTTAGTGATAGTTGATGAAGCGCATGAAGGTACACAGACAGAGTTAACTCAAAATATCTTAAATCTAGTAGTTAAAAAACATACTAAAGAATTAGATCTTTCAGGCACACCTTTCAATATTATTTCTGATTATGATGAAGATCATGTCTTTACTTGGGACTACACTATGGAACAAGAGGCTAAAAGTAATTGGGCTAAAATGCATCCCGGTGTAGAAAATCCATACTCTGGTTTACCTAAAGTATCAATGTTTACTTTTGAAATGAATGCCCATTTTAAAGACCCTCGGTTTACTGGTGATGGTTTTGATAAATATACCTTTAACTTCAAGGAATTCTTTAGAACGGACAAAAATGGTAAGTTTGTTTATGAAAGTGATGTTAAGCATTTTCTAGATAATATTACTAATCCAGGTTCTACTAATTATCCTTTTTCAACACGTGAATTCAGAAATAGATTACGTCATACTTTATGGATTTTACCTGGAATTAAAGGAGCAAATGCGTTAGAAGATTTATTGAAGCAGCATCCCGTTTTTGGTTCAGAATATAAGATTTTAAATGTTGTTAGAAATGATAAATCTGATACAGTGCTTGGTACTGATAATGACGCTAAGGCTGAAAATAAAGCTATTGCAGAAGCTGATAAGGAAGGTAAAAAGACAATTACCTTAACGGTAAGAAAACTAACTACAGGGGCAACTATTCCCGAATGGACAGGGGTAATTTTCTTGTCCAATACTAATAGTGCTATGCAGTACTTACAAGCTGCCTTTAGAGCACAAACACCATATTCATCACCAGAATTTGGTAAAAAAGAGAATTGTTATATCTTTGATTTTGCTCCAGATCGTGCTTTAACTGTTATGGCTGAATCTACTAGTTTAGCTACTGGCGTTGGTAAGATTCAAACTAAGGAACAGCGTCAAAGAATGGCTAAGTTGATGAACTTTTTACCAATTATTGGTGAAAGTAACCAACAAATGAAACCATTTAAGGTAGATAGATTACTTGCAAAGATTAAACGTGCATATGCTGAAAAAGCTGTAAGAACCGGTTTTGACGATGATTCCATTTATAGTGACCAATTGCTATTGATTAAAGATGCAGACTTAGAAGCCTTTAACAATTTAAAAGGTATCATTGGTACTACTAAAAAAGATAAGAAACCAATGAAGATTGATGTTAATCATCAAGGCTTAGATGAAGAAGAATACGATAAAGCTGAAAAAGGTAGGAAGAAAAAGCCAAGAGAAAGAACACCAGAAGAACAAGCTGCTATAGATAAGGTTAAGAAGCTAAAAAAGCAACGTCGTACCATGATTTCGATCTTACGAGGTATTTCTATTAGAATTCCTATGATGATTTATGGTATGGATATTAAGTTTGATGAAGATGTTTCAATCAGAAAATTTGTTAATAATATTGATGATATTTCTTGGCAAGAATTCATGCCTAAAGGAATAACTAAAGAGCTGTTTAACCAGTTTATTAAGTACTATGATGCTGATGTTTTCATTGAAGCCGGGAAGATTATAAGACGACAGGTTAAAGAATTAGACCGTAGTGATCCTCTTGAAAGAGTTGATAAGTTAGCAGACATTTTCAGTACTTTTAGGAATCCTGATAAGGAAACAGTATTAACTCCATGGCGCGTTGTTAATATGCATTTAGGTAAGACAATAGGTGGTCTATCTTTCTACGACAAGCACTTTGAACAACCATATCAAGATGGTAAAGTTATTAGACGTTGGATTCAAACCGAGTATACTGATAAAACATTGAGTAGGGATGCGCATGTTTTGGAAATAAATTCCAAAACAGGTTTGTATCCTTTGTATGTAGCTACTTCGATTTATTGGCGAGAATTTCAAAAGATGAATGATCAACGTGCAGGTAAGTTCAATTTAGAAGATGAGCTGCTATTGTGGCAAAGAATCTTAAGGGAAAATATTTTCTTAGTTGCTAAAACACCAATGGCTAGAGAAATAGCTAAAAGAACTTTAGCCGGTTATCATTCTGATTGGGATATCAATGCGGAGTATGTTGAAAATATCGTTGATGACTCTAAAAAGAGTATTAATGAAGAAGCTAAAAAGATTAAGGATTTATTTGGAAATATGAAATTTGATGTTGTAATCGGAAACCCACCTTATCAAGATGAATCAAAAGGACAAAATGATAATTTTCATGCGCCAATTTATAATGAGTTTTATGATTTATCTGAAAAAATATCAAATTTGGTGACTTTGATTACACCTGCTAGATTTATTTTTGATGCTGGAAGTACGCCAAAAGCTTGGAATAATAAAATGTTAAGTGATACACATTTTAAAGTTATCAAATTTTTTAATAGAAGTAATGATATTTTTCCTAATACAGATATAAAGGGTGGAGTAATTATCTCTTTATGGGATATAAATAAATCTTTTGGATCAATTAAAGAAGAAAATACTCCAGCCGGTATATATATTCCTTTTCAGGAATTAAGGTTAATAATGAAAAAGGTTGTTGGAAAACACTTCATTGGCCTTGATTCTATTGTATATGCTCCAGAAAACTATAAATTTACAGATCAAATGCATTATGAAAATCCAACTGCTGAGAGTAGGTTAAGCAGAGGGCATAAATATGATCTTAAAAGTAATATATTTGATAAACTAGATGATATTTTCTTTAAAGATCGTCCTAAAGATCGTTTTAACTATGTTGAGATTATTGGCCTAAGTCATTTGAAACGAGTTAAGAGATATATTCGTTCAGATTATGTTACAAATAATACTAACTTTAAAGGATGGAAGGTTTTTGTACCTAAAGCTAATGGAAGTGGTGCCCTAGGTGAAACTTTAAGTACGCCTGTTATTGGTAAACCATTTGTTGGTAATACACAGACCTTTATTAGTATTGGGAACTTTGGTTCAGAATATGAAGCTCAGTCAGTAATGAAATATATCAAAACTAAATTTGCTCGTATTATGTTAGGAATTTTAAAAATTACACAAGATAATACAAGAACTAGATGGCGCTTAGTTCCGATGCAAGATTTTACTTCAAATTCTGATATTGATTGGTTAAAGTCGATACATGAGATAGATCAACAATTATACAAAAAATATGATCTTTCTGATAATGAAATTAACTTCATTGAAGCGAAAGTGCAGGCTATGAAATAACAAATGGAAAAATCAAATGAATTTAAGCCAGAAAAACTTTGGAAATCATTAAAGAATAATGTAATTAAGAATCTTAAATTGTCTAATGAAAGAAAAATAGGAAGTAATTGTGCCACTACAACAATTTGGGATGGTTTAAATCATAAACATCTGTTGTTTTTA
>NZ_CALYQV010000093.1 GCF_945290125.1 uncultured Lactobacillus sp.
CAGAGCTTAGCACTTCAAGTATTCTTTAAGTCAAGCAGATATTTTTACCGAGTTAGACAGTAAGTTCTCCTGCACTGACCAAGCAGAAGAGACCGAGTGCTACAACAATTCGAAGAGCCCGTCTTTTTTGGTTTTGATGAAAATATTCTGTTTCACATCACAACCTCTTTTATCCGCTACTATATATAAGCGATTTTAACGATAAAACCGGCAAAAGCTATAGATAATGCCTTTTTCTGCACTATCTGTACCGATTGTTATATTTAAAGACACTTAAGTGAGCTATAATAAGCTTATGTAGAAATTTTGCGAGGCTAAAATGATGAAATTAATTAAAAAAATTGGCATTAGTCTGACAGCGACCGTATTAGCACTCAGCCCATTGCTGTCAACTTTCAATTGCACACAGGTAGTTCAAGCCGCAAAGAAAGGTGAAAGAAAAGTTACCTTAATCACCAATGCACCCATTTTTAATAAATTTGGACATAAAATTAAAAACAATCCTAAGTACGCGAATACTGCTTTTGACTCTGATATCAGTGGTTATAGATATGCTGACAATGAAACTGCTCTTCCATACTATGGTTCAAGAGAAATCAATGGTCAAAAATACTATCATCTTGGTAAAGGTAACTATGTTAACAATGCCTATGTAAAAAACGTTAATGGTAAAAATACTAAAATTGGCAAGTTGGTTTTAAACCATAAATCACTTATTTACACGAAGTCTGGCAAGTCTCAAAAACGTTCCTTAGCTACGAATTCAGTTGTCAAATATCAAGGTAAAGTCAAAGAAAGCAAGACTAAGCCTACATTTTATTACAGTAAGTATTTCAAGTCGGACAATAAAAAACACTTTTATTATTTACCCACAGTAACAATAAAAAATAAAAAGTACTTTTCTTTAGGAAAAAACCGCTATATTCTAGCAAATAATGTCGGCAGTATTGATGGTTATGTTCTGATTTATAATGGCGTAACTTATGCTACAGTACTCCAAAAGACAAATACTCAAACAATATCTAATAACAGAACTAAGCATACGTTGAACAAGGGCCAAAGAATTAAAGTTGATCTTGCGGTTATTCCATGGGCTGAAGACTTTGAAGGGTATATCTATCGCTTGCACGATTGTCCTGATGAATATGTTGATGGAAGCTTTATTAAGTTACGAAATTACTTGCCTGAAGTTGATTATGATGATCTTGCATATTCCTTTGTAAAGCCAAAATCAACTGAAAATACTAAACTTTATGATTTCTCCGGGGTTCCAACTGGTATTAACCTGAAAACTAGTCAACAAAGTAATATCAAGGTCGACGGCCTAATTTATTTATGGGTTCCTAGTGAAAAGAAAGCTGAACTATTCTACCACTTTTTAAATCCCGGACCATATTACGAAAATTATGTTAACGATGATGGTACAAAGATTAAACAGCCACCTCTTGATCCAAAAACTAACAAGTTATTAATTACCACAGAGCAAAAATTGGTAGCAGTTAAGAGTTTTATCAAAGCTAGTGACGTAGAGTTCAGCGGTGGTGTCAAATTAAAACCTATTAATACCCCTGAAGAAGCCGAACATGACCAGCAAGTAGCAACAACTGCTGACAAAGAGGCTTTGCAAAAGCTCTTTGAAAAGGAAAAGGAGTATGGGTTTGACTATGACTATGGCCGAAAGCTGCTGTTAGAAAATTATGATACTGCCTTGATTAATGAATCCAACGTTCTAACTTCTTCCAAAGCGACAATTGCTGAATTAAAACTAGCCGCTTGGTTAGTTGAAACAACTAGAAAGCAGATAACCACTTTGGATTTTGAAGACTGGAGCTAAAATAAAAAACAAGGGTTAATTTACACTATTCGATGTAAATTAACCCTGTTTTTATGCTTTAACTTTTATTTGATTTTAAGTCCTTTTGGCAATTGTGGCCTTTTACCGTTATACATAACATATATTTCCATTGGACTTCTTTTTGCAGAATGACTGTAAAGCTTCAGCAACTGCTTTTCAGTATATTTTTTACCTTTAGGATTGTAAAGCGTACCACTGCCAACTGCTTGAATGTGCTTAAAGCCCTGACCAACACCTGAATTTTTCTGTAAGCGATAATGTCCCAACTTGACAGCAAAGCCTTTTGGATTTCCGGTCTGAATCAAAATGCCCTTGTTTTGCATATTAAAATGGCTTAGATCAACACCTGCCAGCTTTTTGTCACCTGCAAACATTTTATAGGTTTCTTTTAGCTTTGGAGTATGCCAGCCGCGAAGGTCAACTTTGACTAAGTTAGGACAGTTTTCAAACATGCTAGACATTCGGGTAACACGTTTCGTATTCCAGCCTTTCAAATTAACCTTTTCTAGTGAAGTGTCACCACTAAAAATACCCAACATATCTTTTGCCTTGCTGGTCTTAAAATGATGCAAGTCAAGGCTTTTAATGCTCTTGTTGTCAACAAACATGTAAGCAAAACTAGTCACATTTTTTGTATTAAAATTGCTAATGTTTAAGTTGCTGAGCTTTTTACAATACCCAAACATGAATGCCATATCCGTTACTTTACCAGTATTGAAACTACTGAGATCTAGGCTGGTAATGTTGTAAAGAGAGTTGAACATATTATTCATTTTCTTAACATTCTTGGTATTCCAGCCATGGAGATTAAGCTGAGTCAAGGCAGAGCTGCCATTAAACATAAGGTCCATATTAGTAACTTTACTGGTATCAAAATTGCTCAAGTCCAGGCTTGTCACATTTTCAAGCATAGAAAACATATTACTCATATCAGTTACGTTTTTAGTGTCAAAATTTGCTAGATTAAGTTGGTTTACCTGGCTAAAACTAAACATGTTACGCATATTGGTTACCTTGCTGGTATCAAAGTTACTTAAATTCAAAATCGGCATATTGGTTCTTGAAAACATATATGCCATGTTAATTACTTTGCTAGTATTGAAGTTACTCAAGTCTAAGTTTTTAACCTTAGAATATCCAAACATGTAACTCATATCAGTTACGTTAGCTGTATTAAATTTACTTACATCCAAACTGGGAGCAGCAACCCCTTCAAACATCTGGCTCATATTAGTTACTTTACTGGTATCAAAATTACTAAGGTCTACGCTAGTCAGGGAAGAGTCATTTTTAAACAGTTTAGACATGTTTACTGTTTCGCTGGTATCAACCTTGTCCAAGCCCTTGATATCCTGCAAATTGGTCAGGTACGCAAACTTCTCGCTTGAATCAGCCGCCAGCTTGACTGGCGTTTCAAAAACAATGTGTTCAATGCTGGCATACCATTTAAATTCCTTTTTAAGAGGTATGTTGGACAGCTGGTTAGCTTTTGGTGACGCGTTAATTACCAGTGTTTTGGTGACCACACTATAAGTCCAGTCGCAATCGCCATCTTTGCCTGTCCAATAGCCAAATTTGGTAGTATCAACGCTTGTGCTTTCTGATGTATCAGCTTTGGCAACAGCCGTTGAGCTAATCAAACAAAGCAGACTAAACACTGCTATTGCAAGACCCAGATTGGCTTTTTTAATTTTAGTTATATTATTCGGTTTCATATCTTAGCCTCTTTTCTCATATCTTCATTATAGCCCGGTTTGCTGGTTAAATTGGTTAAAAGATGAAATTTGCGGGGTAAAAAATGAAATTAACAAAAAAGATTAGACACGGGATAATAGCAACAGTACTAGCAATCAGTCCATTATCAACAGTTTTAGCTCAAATACAACCAGTTTTGACTGCTAATGTAGGCTATATTGATGGTCATGTACAACGATATAACGGCGTTGCCACCGCAACAGTGTTAACTGAGTCATACACAACTACAATTAACTATTCTTCTTCTTTGTTTATCGAATCATTTTTACCACTATATGAAGCTAAAAGTATTTTTCTTTTCATACTAGCAAAAAATGCTTGATTTTATATTAAAAATATAATAAGATTATTTTAAAATATAATAGCTTTATGATAGGAGAATTAATCATGAAAGCCTTAACAAAAGTCGTATTAAAATCGACAACAGCGTTATTATTGGCATTAACTACTCTGAGTGAGTCACAGAAAGTGGCTGCAGAGGAAGTTTCTAATCCAGACAACAATATCAGTTATATTGAAAATTTGGGATTAAATAATGGCTTACCTGATGTTGGAGCCCTTCATTATGAGGTTCCGGAAGCAATTGTAGAACAAGAACTAAAACAACAGGCTGATGAACTTATTACAAATAGTAGTGGCAAAACTAGAACTCCTGGGTATGTTAATATTACTTCAAAAGTAATTGGAACTAAGCATGTCTCTGGTGGTGGGTATGCTGGTAATCAGCCCTCTGGAGGAACTAGGTTCCATACCAAAGGAGGATTCTACTGGTCAAATAATGGAGGCCCTACCATCAGTATCGGAGGAGGTTTTGCAGGATTTAGTTTTTCATTTGGCTTAGGTAATGTCTCAAGCAAAGGAAGTTCAGGATATATTACCTATGCTCCTAATACAAAACAGTATTTCAAATTATATGTTCGCAAAAATTTTAAAACTCAAAAATTAGCTATATATGGACATCCATATGGACATCAAAATGGCCCAAAACAGTTTTTATACTATGGCTATACCAGTGCTTTTACGTCTTATGATGCATACGCTAAAGCAGTTTAATTGAAGAGAATATGAAAAAAAATTATTATAAAATCAGTACTTATA
>NZ_CALYQV010000094.1 GCF_945290125.1 uncultured Lactobacillus sp.
AAATTAAGGTTTAACCAACTATTTCTTCTTTTTAACAAAAATGAAGTTTACAGCAAGCCATAAACTTCATTTTGTTCATATTCTAATTTGCTTTTACCATTGCTACTGCGTCACCTTTTGTTACCTTTTCTTCAAGAGACTTAATTGGTTTGGTTAACCAATTATTTGTGGTAACTAAGGTTATGACAATTGGATCTTTTCCAGCAGCCTTAATTTGTTCAATATCCATTTTAACAAGTAATTGTCCTTTTTTAACATTCTCGTTTTCTTTTACCATTAAGGCAAAAGGTTTCCCAGCTAATTCAACTG
This sequence comes from uncultured Lactobacillus sp., assembly GCF_945290125.1. GTDB lineage: Bacteria > Bacillota > Bacilli > Lactobacillales > Lactobacillaceae > Lactobacillus > Lactobacillus rizhaonensis. The sequence continues at coordinate 310 of NZ_CALYQV010000094.1, forward strand.
TATCAAGGCCTAAATGTAATAATATTTCCAGTCCAGCAGCATTTCTTAAGCCAATTGCATGCTTGGTTTTAAAAATACTGACTACAGTACCATTGATTGGTGAACAGATTTTGCCATCCGCTGGAATTATGGCAAAACCGTCACCCAACTTTTTTTGTGCGATTAGATCATCATTAACCTGATCTAGCGGAATAACTTTGCCGTTAACTGGTGCTACTATTTCCTCAATATTAGGCTGTGTGACTTTTTCACCTATATTTGGTTTAGGCTTAGAAGTCGTTTGCTCGGTTTGAAATAGAACATTTTGTTGTCTTTTCTGATCCGTTTTTAGCAAAATCGTAGTAATAACAAAACTAGCAATAATTCCCGTTAACCAGGTAATAACTCCGCAAATAAAGTTTAAAGTTGGGTTTTGTCCAACAAAATATGAAATGAGAGCAATAAAGCCTGGTGCCATCACAGCCCCCTGTTTAATGTGAAGCAAGCCACCAACTAATCCGCCGATAGCTCCACCAGCAATCGCACCAATTAAAGCTTTTCGGTATGGAAGCAAAAAGCCAAAAATAGAAGGTTCCGTAATTCCCATTAAGCCAGTAAAACCTGCCGAAAAGCCTTCACCCTTAGTAATTTTCTTTTTGCTAAATACTGCAATGGCTAAAGCAGCTGCCCCCATTGCAGCATTACTTGGCAATGCCGCAGGATAAATCAACGTATCATAGCCAAATTCTGCCACATTGTTCATTGCAATTGGCACAAATCCTTTGTCAATTCCAAACATTACCAAAATAGGATTAAGAGCACTATATAAGGTAAATGCAAGCCAGTTTGCCTTCGCACTAAGCCAGTTAAAGCAACCCGCTATTGCAAAACTAATTGAATTGCTAATTGGTCCGATAATCACGAGTGTTATAGGAGCTGCCAATAAAATTGCTAGCAAAGGTGTAAAAAAGTAGGTAATTTCTTTGGGCATAATCTTATCAATCAACTTATAGATAAATGCCAGTAATAATACTCCTAAGATTGAAGTCAATAAAGTACCGTTATACTGCATTTTAGGTAAATTAATACCGAAAAAATTCAAGCCAGCAACATTGTTAATATCACCAAAAGTTAATATTGCCCCTAAAAAAGCTCCCATTGCAGCGGGAATTTTTAATTTTAAAGCAGTTTGAAAACCAACAAAAATAGGGATGTAATAAAAGCCAGCTGAAGCAATACTTGTTAAAACTATGGCCGTACCACTCTTGGGATTTAAGCCGAAAAAGGTCTTACATAAGTTAAGAATTGCTAGTAAAAAGCCAGCTGCTACGATTACAGGCATAATGGGCAAAACAACTCCACTAATGAAATCCAGTATCTTAGAAAATAGACTTTTAACAGTTAGCTTTTCTTCCTTTTTTTGATTATTTTGTCCGCCTAATTGTAGCTCGGGCAGTAGCTGATTATAGTAATCATCAACTTTTGTACCAATAAAGTTCTGAACTTCATTGCCCTTGATTACAACGCCCTTAATACCTGGCACTTGTTCTAGTGTTTGTTTATCAACTTTCAAGGGATCGATAACAGCAATTCTTAGTCGAGTTGCACAATGATATACGTCAGTAATATTACTTTTTCCACCAATTGCACGCAACAACACAGTTGCAATTTGATTAAAGTCTTGTTTTTCAGTCATTTTTTAAGCTCCCAGAAAAATATTGATCAATAAAATCACGGTACCAGTAGTAGCTCTTTTTGGGAGTCAAAGCCAGCTGATGAGCAAAATCAACCCTGATTAAGCCATAGCGCTTTTCATAGCCATTAATCCAGCTATACAGATCCATGGCAGACCAATGATAGTAACCATGCACCTTTACGCCCTCAGACTTGGCCTTTAGCAAATATTTTAAAAACTCAGCGGTCAACTTAATACGCTGTTCATCATTAACAAAACCAGTCTCATCTGCTTGTTCATAGCCACCATGACCATTCTCTGTAATCATAATTAATTTAGGCTGATATTTTCTTTGTACTTCACATAATGCTGTATACATTACCCGAGGCAATTCTTCTCGTCCCCATTGATTACGTTTCACCTTAGGATCAAATGCCGATTTAAAAAGATTATGAATCTGAATTCCCTCTTTTGCCTTGCTACGACTCCCTTGATTATTGTGAAAAACCTTTGTGACATCTTTAGTTCCATCAGTCAGATATTGCCGATTGTATAAATTAAGTCCTAAATAGTCAGCTTTACCTGCTGCTAAGAGTTCCTTATCATCTTTTTCACGGTATAGTAAGCAATTAAATGCAGCCAAAACTTCATCCGTTTCCTCAGGCATTTTGCCTAATAAGGCTGGACATAATATTTGCCTGTTATAAAAGAAATCCCCAATTAATTGAACATTCTTTTTATTTTTAGTTTCTGGCGCTAATTCAACATTGCCATTATCGTGCACAACCCCAATGATGCCATCAAGCCCTAAATCATGATAAATTTTGATTGCCTTTGCACTAGCAAGCATTAAATTATATTGATACTGAAAGTATGATTGAAAATCCAAATGACGATTAGGTGGATAATTGCCAACAACATTAACACAATAGCTGTAATAACGTGGTTCATTAATAGTTGCCCAAATTTTTACCCGATCGCCAAAATTTTCAAAACAAATCTTGGCATAATTGGCAAAATAATCCACTATTTGGCGATTTAACCATCCGCCATCGACGGCAAGTTCATAGGGTAAATCATAATGAAAAAGGGAAATATTCGGTTCAAGATTCTTTTCAATGGCGTAATCAATCACCCGATTATAAAAATCAATTCCTTTTTGATTGACTTGCCCCGTTCCCTTAGGCAAAATACGTGCCCAAGATATTGAAAAGCGAATTGTATTTTGATGCCCCTCCGCTAATAAATCAATATATTCTCGATAGCGATGATAAAAGTCTGATGCAACGTCACCGTCCGTGTGGTTAATATTCAATTTACTATTGTGATTAAAGTAATCCCATTCACCAAGACCCTTTTGATCTTCATTCCAAGCGCCTTCACATTGGTAAGCAGCTGTCCCTGCTCCCCATAAAAAATCTTTATCCTTAAAAATATCTGCAAATTTTCTCATTAGCAATCCTTTCTGCCATATAATTTTTTCTTGATAGCGCTATCTACATTGCTATCTTAGCAATAAAAAAAAGAGCACGTGGTTCAAAAATTGAACCACGCACTCTAGCGGTTGACTCTTACTTTACTTAAATAATGCCACATACCTTAAAAAGATTTGGTCAAATAAATATGTTATGCCATATTTACCATAGATCCCCAAATAATCTTCAGTAAAACTGCTGTTGCTAATATAAAAAACTTGGTCGTAGGATTTCGCTAAGTTTTCATTTCGGTTTCCCGTAATCATCATTTTGTCTCCTGGTAATTCGCGTAAAAAATCATTTAAAATTTCAGCATATTTTCCAGAAGTAGAAACAGTAATCAACAAGGCATTAGGTTTCAATGCTTTTAAGTACTTGTTAGAACGATACTTTTGGTCTAGTACAACAATCACCTTATTGGCATAAATCATTTCCTGTTGAAATTTAATTAGTGTGTTACTTGTATTGTTAGCACATAATAAAATGACTTCATTATGGCGATTGATTTGATAAACAATTTGATCAAGTACTGAGCTAGTAAAAACAGTATTAATATCATCTAGCATCTTTTTGATTAATTCCGTTAACTGTAAGTTGTTGATGTGATAGTCTTCCTTAGACCGATGGCGAATATCACTGGGAAAAATTATTTTAGAAAACGATGATTTCAAATCAATCAAACTTGAATAGCCTAATTTTTCGCAAAAGCGTCTGACAGCAGATCGCGAAACATAAGCATGATCGATAATCTCATTAACAGTCACCTGGTCTAACCGGGAGATATTTTCCACTAAGTAAGAGGCAATTGCGTGGTTGCCACTATCATAATGAGAATTGATTAATTCACTTAGTGAGTTTAGTAACCCAAGATTATTTACATTAGTCACCTTTAAACACTCCTATTAGCTCAAGCTGCAATTTTTGACATCAATTAACTTTAAGTATAGCCGATAACTATCAGTTATGACTGCTATTTTTAATTTAAAAGATATTTTAGTTATTTATTCAAGCAGTTGATAAAATCTTCCTTTAGGTTAAGCTTTTTTTCTGATTTAGTAGTTTATACTAGTAGTAATAAGTTGTAACGAT
>NZ_CALYQV010000095.1 GCF_945290125.1 uncultured Lactobacillus sp.
TCAGATCTTAACGATAAATGGTTTAAAGTTGCATATGTAAAATAAGATTTTAAAACTCGAAATTATTTCGAGTTTTTATTTAAATAAAAATATAAAAAATAAAAATATTTAATATTAAAATTAAATTAATAATTTGGTTGTATTTCTCATTAATAATGATATTATTTAATTATTAACTTGTTTCGAACACTATTAAAAATTAATTATTAAGAAGGAGAAACTCGTTTATGAAAAAAGTTAAATTTTTAGGTTCGCTAGGAGTTGTTTCAGCTGCTGCACTTACTTTAGTAGCCTGTGGCAAAGGCAGTAATTCGGCTAATACTGATGATTCTAAAAAAGCAAGTAAGTTCCCAGCCGAAGTAGCAAAAAAGGAAGCTAAACAGGGTGGAACAGTAAAATACGCTATTGAAACAGATTCACCTTTTACGGGAATTTTTGCTAATGAACTATATACTACAAAAACAGACGCCGATGTTGCTTCTCCAGGTAACGAAAGTTTGTTTGATGTAGACGATGATTATCGAATCAATGATAAAGGTCCCGCGACCATGAAAATTGATCGTAAAAACAATACAGTCACAATTACGGTTAAAAAGGGTGTTAAGTGGTCTGATGGCAAGCAAGTTGTTGCTAAGGATCTAGAATATCCCTATGAAATCATGGCTAATAAAGCAACTAAATCACAGAGATATACTAGTTCAATTGCTTCAATTAAGGGTATGAAAGAGTATCATGATGGCAAAGCCAAAACAATTTCGGGCTTAGAAATGCCGGATGGTGAAAATGGGCGCACAATAGTTATTCACTATGATGAATTAAAACCAGGAATGTATAATAGTGGTAATGGCTATTTTAGTGAAGGAGCTGAGCCATATCACTACTTGAAAAATGTTCCATTCAGTAAATTACAAGCTTCGGATCAAGTTCGGAAGAAGCCATTGTTCTTTGGACCATATAAGGTAGATAAAGTGGTTCGTGGTCAGTCAGTAACTTGGTCACCAAACAAATATTATTGGCGTGGCAAGCCGAAATTAGACAAGATTGTTTGTCAAGTAGTTTCAAACAATTCAACTTCCCAAGCAATTAAAAGTCAAAAATTTGATGTTGCAGCAGTCATTAATTCACAATGGAAGCAAGTTAAAGACGCGAAAAACACTAATTTCGTAGCTAAGATTCCTTTAGCATATTCATACCTTGGTTTTAAGGTAGGTAAATGGGATGCCAAAAAGGGCAAAAATGTAATGGATTCTAAAGCGAAAATGAACAATAAAGCTTTACGCCAGGCAATTGCTTATGCTATGAATCTTGATGATGTTAATAAAAAATATAATAGCAGCCTCACCTTTAGGATTCCAACTTTAATTCCTGCTCCATTCGGTGATTACTTTGATAAAAATGTTAAAGGATATCCTTATGATCTGAAAAAGGCCAATGAAATTTTGGATAAAGCTGGCTATAAAAAGAAGGGTAAGTGGCGTGTTCAGCCTAACGGTAAGCCACTAAAAATTAAGTTTCTAGCTATGCAGGGAGATGCTACGAAAGAACCTATTTATCAAAATTACATCCAGCAATGGCATAAAATTGGTTTAAATGTAAGTTTATATAATGGGCGCTTAACTGAGATTAATTCATTTTACGATAAACTGCAAAATGATGCTCCTGGAATTGACATGTACATGGCATCATGGAGTTTGTCTTCAGAACCATCTCCAGCAGACTTATATACCGAAGGTGCACCATTTAATTTTGGTAGAGTTGTTACACCTGAGAATACTAAATTGCTAAAGAATATCGATTCACAAAAAGCATTTGATCATAAATACCGTGTTGAACAATTCCATAAGTGGCAAGAATATATGAACGAACAAGCTTTTGTTGTTCCAACTAATAACTCTTACGAGATTACAGCTGTTAATAGTAAACTGACAGGATATTCGGTTAAACCATCAGACAGTAATCAACAATGGTTTAAAGTTGCATATGTAAAATAACTAACCAAAAAACTCGAATTTATTTCGGGTTTTTTTATGCTGAAAAATTGTCATTAAGCAGAAAAAATGTCATTGGAAATAATACACTTTTGATTACTGAAGATTTTACCAGTCAGTTGAATTTTTATAAGGCTATGCTAATATTTGTTTATTAACTTTCTTTTAGTGAGAACAAAAGTGTAATGAAGGAATGTGATTTAATGAAAAAAGGGAAATTATTAGGTACCATTGGTTTTATTAGTGCTACTGCCTGTGCTTTAACGGCCTGCAGTAATAAGAATGCTAATAATGCAACAGATCAATCAACAAAAGCTAGCAAATTTCCAGCGGCAATGCCCGTTAAAAAAGCTCGGCAAGGTGGTACTGTCAAGTATGCTATTGAAACCAATTCGCCGTTCACAGGAATTTTTGCCAGTGAGTTGGCTTTTTCAAAAACAGATGTTGATTTAGCTTCGCCAGGTAATGAAAGATTATTTGACATTGATGATGATTACCGAATTAATGACAAAGGTCCAGCTACTTTAAAAATTGATCGCCAAAATAAAACCGTCACTATTAAGGTCAAGCAGGGTGTTAAATGGTCAGATGGTAAGCAAGTTACTGCCAAAGACCTAGAATTTGCATATGAAATTCTGGCAAATAAGGAAACAAAATCACAAAGATATACGAGTCAACTAAACTTTATTAAAGGAATGAAAGAGTATCACGAAGGCAAGGCTAAAAGTATTTCTGGTTTAACTATGCCTGACGGAGAAAACGGACGTACGCTAACGATTTTATATACTGAATTAAAGCCGGGCATGTACAATAGTGGCAATGGTTATTTTGCTGAGGGAGCGGAGCCGTATCATTATCTCAAAAAGATTCCCTTCAATAAATTGGAGGCAGCGGACCAAATTAGAAAAGAACCATTGTTTTTTGGCCCGTACCGCGTAGAACGCGTGGTTCGTGGTCAATCAGTTACTTGGGTGCCGAATAAGTACTATTGGCGGGGCAAGCCAAAGCTAGACAAAGTCGTCTGTCAAGTTGTTTCGACGAATTCAACGTCACAAGCAATCAAAAGTCAAAAATTTGATGTAGCTGATGTTATTAATGATCAATGGCAACAAGTAAAGGATGCTAAAAATACCACTTTTATTGCTAAAATACCTTTGGCTTACCGTTATATAGGTTTTAGAGTTGGTAAGTGGGATGCCAAAAAGGGCAAGAATGTCATGAATCCCAAGAGTAAGATGAATAATAAAGCACTACGTCAGGCCATTGCCTATGCTATGAATATTAAGGATGTTAATCGGAAGTATAATAATGGGTTGACCTTCCAGATTCCAACCTTGGTTTTGGCACAATATGGTGATTATTTTGATAAGAACGTAAAAGGCTTTTCATATAATTTAAAGAAAGCAAATGCCATTTTAGACAAAGCGGGCTATAAGCGTAAAGGTAAATGGCGCATTCAACCGAATGGCAAGCCTTTGAAGATTACCTTCTTGGTTCAACAAGGTAATGATACCCAGGAACCGATTTATCAAAATTATTTACAGCAATGGCATAAAATCGGCTTGAACATTAGTTTCTATAATGGTCGCTTAATTGAATTCAATTCCTACGCGGATAAAGTCCAGCATGATGCTCCCGGAATTGATATGTTTACCGGTGGTTGGAGTTTGACCAGTATTTCAAGTGAACCTTCACCAGCTTATTATTATAGTGCTGGTGCTCCGTTTAATTTTGCTCGATTCGTAACGCCCGAAAATACCAAACTGCTCAATGCGATTGATTCCCAAAAGGCCTTTAATCACCAATACCGGGTTGAACAATTTCATAAATGGCAAAAATACATGTTTGATCAGGCTTACGTCATTCCAACAACCAATGAGTATACCATTACGGCGGTTAACAGTAAGCTGACGGGATTTTCGGTCAAACCGTCACAATCGAATGATTTGTGGTTCAAAGTAGCTTATGCTAAATAATTAAAATTATGCCCCGAAAATTGGATAATATAGAATGATTAAGACTAAATTAACTAAAACATTGCATTTTTCATTTTAAATGTTAATATTTAATTATTAACTTGTTTCGAACACTATTAAAAATTAATTATTAAGAAGGAGAAACTCGTTTTATGAAAAAAGGTAAATTTTTAGGTTCGCTGGGAGTTGTTTCAGCTGCTGCTTTAACATTAGTAGCCTGCGGTAAGAGTAGCAATACTAGTAATGAAGGTGCAAAAACTGCAAGCAAGTTTCCAATCGAAACTAAAACTAAGACTGCGAAACAAGGAGGTACACTTAGGGTTGCAGAAGAAACTGATACTCCTTTCACAGGTATCTTTAATGATGAATTACAGATGAGTCAACCCGACGCTGATGTTTCAAGTCCTGGTCAAGAGTCATTATTTGATACAGATGATCACTACAAGATTAATGATAAAGGTCCTGCTACCTTGAAACTTGATCGTAAAGCTAAAACCGCTACGATTACAATTAAAAAGGGCGTAAAATGGT
>NZ_CALYQV010000096.1 GCF_945290125.1 uncultured Lactobacillus sp.
TATTACTACACGACCATTTTCGCCATCTGGCATTTCAATTCCAGAAATGGTTTTGCCATACCTTCATGATACTGCTCTATATCATTAATAATATTGAATTGGGAAGCATAGCGTTGAGACTTAATTGCTTTATTTGCAATAATTTCATATGCAAATTCAACGTTTTTGGCAGTTACCTGCTTGTCATCAGACCATTTAACACCCTTTTTAATTGTAATTGTGACCGTCTTAGTTTCTTTACGATCGAGCCTCAAAGTTGCGGCACCCTTATCATTAATTTTGTAGTGATCATCGGTATCAAATAACGATTCTCGACCCAGACTAGATACTTCAGTATCTGGAACACCCATTTGTAGTTCTTCGTTAAAAACACCTGAAAACTGGGTATTGGTTTCTTCAGCTACTTTGAGCGTTCCTCCCTGTTTGACAGTTTTATTTGCAGTCTCAACGGGAAATTTTCTAGCAGTCTTAGCACCTTCATTACTAGTATTGCCACTTTTACCACAAGCTAAAAGGCCGCACCCCGATTGAATATCGGAATACGGCCTTAGCGAATATGAAATAATGTTAACGTCCAATTCTAGGGGTTAACTTCAACAAGTTAATAATTAAATAATATCATTTAAATTCAAAGATGCAACGACTTAATTAGTTTAAAATTATGAACTGGATGCTTTTTACATCTGAGAATGATATTTTCATTTGATATATTGCCGGAAATATCTACTTTTACTTTATATATCCAACTTTGTACCATAGCTGATGCCCATTATTAGTTTCAGCTGGCCTTAACGAAAAACCAGTAATTTTATCATTAACAGCATTAATTTTATAAGCATTGTATAATGGTATTACATAAGCATCATCGTACATGTACTGCTGCCACTCATGAAATTTCTTGACACGGTATTGATGATTAAATGCTTTAGAAGAGTCAATTTCTTTAATTAATTTGTTATTTTTTGCAGTAACAAATCTTGTATAGTTAGCAGGACCTCCTTCACTATATAACCCATTTGGCGAAGGTTCAGTTGACAGTCCCCAAGCCCCTATAAACATATCAACAGATGGATTATCATTTCGAACCTTATCATAGAATGAATTTTTTTCTATTAAACGGCCATTTACTAAACCAACATTTAATCCAATTTTATGCCACTGCTGAAGATAATTTTGAATAACTGGTTCCTGAGTTGCATCTCCCGACATTGCCATCAAATTGATTTTCAACGGCGAACCATTAGGTTGTACTCGCCATTTTCCTTTCTTCTTATATCCAGCTTTGTTAAGAAGTTTATTTGCTTTATTTAAATCAAACTTAAATCCAGGGACTTTTTTATTATAAAAGTCACCAAATTGCGCCGGTATTAAGGTAGGAATTTGAAAACTTAAACCATTGGTATAATGCTTATTAACATCTTCAACATTCATTGCATAGCCAATTGCTCGCCTAAGTGCTTTGTTATTCATTTTGTTCTTAGGATTCATTACGTTTTTGCCTTTTTTGGCATCCCATTTGCCCACCTTAAAACCCAAATAACTATAATACAAAGGTATTTGAGCAATAAATTTAACATCTTTAGTATCTTTAACTTGTTTCCACTGTGCATTGATTACTTGAGCAATATCAAATCGATGAGTTTTTATTGCCTGTGAAGCAGAATTTGGTGATACTACTTGATAAATAATTCGATCTAATTTAGGCTTGCCGCGCCAATAATATTTATTTGGTACCCAAGTGGCAGACTGGCCACGTACCAATTTATCCAGTTTATATGCTCCATAATATAATGGCTTTTTTCTAACTTTATCAGACGACTCTAACTTGCTAAACGGTAAATCCTTTAAATAATGATAAGGTGAAGCTGATTCCCAATAATAATCATTGCCACTAAAAGCCATTCCAGGTGTCATTGAGATAAAGTGTAAAACCATTGTGCGCCCATTTTCACCATCAGGTAGCTCTATTCCAGAAATCGTTTTTGCTTTTCCTTCGTGGTATTCTTTCATCCCCTTTAAAACTTCCATCTTAGTAGAATATCTTTGTGCTTTCGTATTCTTATTAGCTAATATTTCATAGGGATATTCCATGTCTTTAGCAGTTACTTGCTTGCCATCTGACCATCTAACTCCTTTTTTTATAGTAATCGTAACTGTCTTATTTTTTTGGTCTAGCTTCATTGTTGCCGGGCCTTTATCATTTATTTTGTAATTGTTATCTGTATCAAATAAGGATTCTTCACCAGGTGAAGCAATTTCCGCATCTGTCGCAGTCACTGATAATTCATCTGTAAAAATTCCAGTAAAAGGTGTATCAGTTTCAAGAGCAACTTTAACTGTCCCACCTTGTTTAGCCTGCTTTTTTGGCATTGCACTCGAAAAGCGACTTGCTGTTTTGGCATTATTAGTATTATTATTTCTATTCCCTTTACCGCAACCTGCCAAGGATAATGCAGCAAGGCTCATGATTCCGATTGAACCAACTGTTTTTGGTTTTTTCATAAAACTTTCTCCTTATAAAATCTTGCTTAATATACTAATTATTAATGATATATTAATTATTTTGGAAAGTCAATTAAGATTTTATAATAATATTTTAATTTTATTTTTTTAAAGAGAGCAATTTTAATTTTCAAGTTCATTATAGGCATAAAACAAAACAGATAGAAGTATTGCTATATTCCTATCTGCTTTCTACTTAAACACTATTTTATTTTGCATACGCTACTTTAAACCAAATGTCGTTAGAATCCGACGGCCTAACTGAGTACCCTGTTAGTTTACTATTAACAGCTGTAATCTTATATTCATTAGTGGTTGGGATAACAAATGCTTGATCAAACATATACTTTTGCCACTTATGAAAGTGTTCCACACGATATTGATGGTTAAATGATTTTGGTGAGTCAACCGCTTTAAGAAATTTTGTGTTTTCGGATGTTACAAGTCTAGCAAAGTTAAACGGGTGCACCTTCGCTATATAAATATGCAGGTGAAGGTTGACTTGAAACTCCAGCTACCCGTGAACATGTCAATTCCTGGAGCATTATGAGCACTTTGTCGGCATATGAATTAAGTTCAATTAATCGCCCAGTATATAAACTAATGTTCAATCCAATTTTATGCCATTGTCGCAAATAATTCTGGTAAATTGCTTTCTGAGTCTCATTACCTTGCTGAACTAAAAACTTGATTTCAAGTGGTTTACCGTTTGGTTGAACACGCCATTTTTATTTCTTTATTATAAACTGCTCTATCTAAAATCTCATCAGCCTTCTTTAGATTGTATGTAAAACCTTTAATATTTTTATCAAAGTAATCGCCATATTGGGACAAGATTAAAGTTGGGATTTGAAAAGTCAAACCACTATTATATTTTTTATTGAAATCTTCAATATTCATTGCATAGCCAATTGCTTGTCTTAAAGCCTTGTTATTCATTTTACTTTTTGGATCCATTACAATTTTACTAAGTTTAGAATCCCATTTACCAACTCTAAATCCTATTCAACTATATGAAAATGGAATATTAGCAATAAATATTATATCTCTCACATCTTTTACCTGTTTCCATTGATCGTTAATTAAGCCTACAATATCAAACTTGTGGCTTTTTATTGCTTACGAAGCAGAACTAGTCGACACAACTTGGCAAATGATCTTATCCAATTTTGGCATACTACGCCAATAATGCTTGTTAGGAACCCAAGAAACTGATTAACCACGAACAAGTTTATCAAGCTTATAGGGACAAAAAAATAACGGATTTTTCTAATTTTATTTGATGATTCTAACTTCTTAAACGGGATATCTTTTAAGTAATGGTACGGCTCTTCCGCAAAGTAGCCATTGCCACTGTTGTACATTCCAGGCTTTAGTTCAGTATAATGAATAGTAAATCTGTGACCATTTTCACCATCTGGCATTTTTAAACCCGAGATGACTTTTGATTTGTCTTCATGATAAGCTTACATACCTTTAATGAACCCTAATTGACTTGTATACCGTTGCAATTTAGTTTCCTTATTAGCCAAAATCTCATATGCAAATTCTAAATCTTTAGCCGCTACTTTTTTACCATCTGACCATTTGACAATTTTTTTGACTTCGATAGTTACAGCCTTATACTTGTACTTTTTATTAAGTTTTAAAATGGCAAGTTCTTTGTTGTTAATACGATAATCATCATCAATATCAAATAATTTTTCATTATTTGGTGAAGCAAGATCAATATCAGATTTAGAAAAAGCTAGTTCACTAGCAAAAATGCCTGTAAAATGTGAGTTACTTTCAATAGCATATTTAACAATTCCTGACTGCTTTGTTTCTTTTTCAGGCAATGCTGTAAGAAATTGATATGAACCCTAAAATTAGGACACTTTATTAGCTGCTAACTGAGGACTAACTTTCGATATT
>NZ_CALYQV010000097.1 GCF_945290125.1 uncultured Lactobacillus sp.
AATTGACGTTTACTTGCTAGGGGATTATTTTGTGGAACAAGCGCAAAAAAGTGATCGGTCATCAGCGGATAAAAAGTAGTCCCTTTTAGATCTTTGGCATCACCCTCACTGGTTAAAAAGATATCAATATCTTCATTTTCTAAGTACTGCTTTAGCTTGTTATGATCCAAGATGGTGACATTGAACTTTACTTTTGGATATTTCAAACTAAATTTCTTTATCCAGTCCGGAATAGTCTTGATATGATAAGGTGTAACTGCACAACCGATATTGATGATATTAGCTTCTTGAGTTTCATTAATCTGAATGCTTTGCAAAGCTAAGTAATATTTATTAATTAGTGGCTTGATTTGATTATAAAAAATCAAGCCATTTTTTGTTGGCACAACGCGTCTTTTATTACGAATAAATAATTGCTGGCCAACTTCATCCTCAATGGCTTTAATAATATAACTAACACTCGGCTGGCTAAGATGTAAATTTTGCGCTGTCCGCGTGAAATTTTGCGTTTCAATCACACTTACAAAAACCCTAAGTTTATTAATTTCCATAATTGTTTTTCCTTATTAAGCATAAAATACTTCTATTTCTATTATAGATATATATCATCTATAATTTTGCTGTAAAAGTTAATTTTTATCATAATTAGCTACTTGTTAGAACAAAAGACGAAATACGAGGTAATACTAATGAGTCAATACAGTGCAGAAGAACAGGGATTTCATAACCAAATAAAAGCGGTGGTTGATGTTGATGAAACTACTGGCAAAATTAAGCGTATCTGGGCCGAAAATGTCATGCCCAACACAATTGGTGCCGCCGGCATTACTACTTGGCTTGCCAATGCTAACCGAACAAAAACGGTTGATGTAGATGCAATCTCTGGTGCCTCAATTTCCACTGGTGCATTGCGGACAGCGGCCATTAAGGCAGCTAATAAAGCAAGCGGAATAGACATAGCTGATGATACCGATACTGCTACGGGTGCTTCCCAGTCAGACACGCCGAATAACCAAGTTCAGGAATTAGCCAATTATCCTCTACTTAAGGAAACAATTACCGCTTGCGACATTGATAACTATGACGGTGAATATGATTTAATCGTGGTTGGCTCTGGTGGTGCGGGTTTGGCTGCTGCTGCCACCGCAGCCGAAAATAATGCTGCCGTGATGGTCATCGAAAAGCAGGGAATTGCTGGTGGAACAACGAACTATTCCGGTGGAGTTATTCAGGCAGCAGGAACAAAATTGCAAAAAGAAACCACTGATTATCAAGATGATACGCCCCAAAAGCATGAACAGGAATACCTAGCTGCAGGCGAAGGCCGCGTATACCCAGAGCTAATTCACGATTTTACCCAAAACTCGCCCGCTAATATTGCGTGGTTAGCTCAGATGGGAATCAAGTGGACCAATGTATATGGACACACGGAAATTCCTTACGCCAAACAATATTTCGCTGATCGTATCCATGTCTATGAAGGTGGTGGAGCTAGCGGCAACGGCATTATTCTTACGCAACATTTACTTAAATATGCCCTAGCTCACGGTGCTAACATTACCTACAACACCGCTGTTGTTGGACTGATTGTGAGTGGTGCCGATGATATGCGCAAGGTTGTTGGTGTCGTTACTGAGAATCAAAATCACACGCTCAAGTACCTAAGAGCAAGACGTGGCGTTATCTTAGCCACAGCTTCAATCGACCAGAATCTTGCACTGGCAAAAGACCTTAGCCCGCAGCACTATGAGGATGTTAAGGCCCATCATTGCTGGTCTGTCCCTACTGACCGCGGTGACGGCATTATCATGGGGATGGCAGCAGGTGCAGCCGTAACTGGCTTTGGCGGTACCATTGACTTTGATGCCCGAACTGGCAACGGAACCGATGATCGAGTACCAACGATTCCTTCAATTTTTGTCAATGGCAATGGTTTAAGATTCGTCAACGAAGATGCTACCTATGCCTATGAATTTCGGGCAATCTTTAACCAAGAAAAGCAGTTAAATAAGCCAACTTACCAAATCTTTGGGCAAGACTCAATCGCAGGAAAAGCCAGTCCATGGAATGAGGAAACATTACTGCGTGATGTCAAAAAAGGGCTTGTGATTAAGGCGGCTACTCTTGAAGAACTAGCAACCAAAATTAACATACCAGTTGAAAATTTACGTGCGAGTGTTTCCACGTGGAACAAAAATGCTGCCACTGGTCGTGATCCAGAATATGGCCGAACAGTTGGACTTGCTGCTTTTTCTGCACCTTATTATGCTTACCGCAACACGCCGGGCAATCTTGGCGCTATTGGTGGTCTCAAAATTAATCAACAATGCAACGTACTCGATGTTTATAATCAACCGATTAATGGGCTTTACGCCGCAGGACTCAATGCTGGCGGCTGGATCGGATCATACTATCCCGGCTCAGGAACAGCTATCGGCGGCATTATTCACCAAGGACGACGAGCAGCCAAGTCCATTCTTGGCTTAGAATAGAAAAAATTTCATGAATAGCGGCTGTGATTACTGCTATTCAAGTAATTAATAAAGGAATTCACAAATGTTAACTACACAATTACAAGATTTTACTTGGCAAGCTGATTATGATGTCATTGTAATTGGCTTTGGTGGCGCCGGTGCCACTGCTGCCAGATTTGCTGCCGATCACAACTGCCAAGTCTTATTAACTGATGTCGCCCCAGCTGGTCATGAAGGCGGCAATACCCGTTACTGTGGCCAGATGATTGCTGGGACTAAGAGTAAAGAGGCCTATCAAAAGTACTATGCCAAAATGACTGCCCCATTCACCCTAGACCAAAAAGTGATGGATACGTTTGTTAATGGCGTTACCAATATGCCGAATTATTTAAGAAAATATCTTCACGTTGAGCCGTTCAGCTTTTTAGATCATCCGGATCGCCCAGCAGTTCAATCAGTTCAAGGCGATTTTCCAGACTATCCAGATTATCCGGGTGCTTCTGAATATAACCTCTATACTGTACACGATGGTAAGCAAATCGAAGATGGTGCATTATGGAAAGTCCTCAGGAATGAGGTTTTAAAGCGGCTGGACCACATTACAATTTGGTACAAATCCCCTGCTATCCACTTACTTCAAAACTCTGCTGGCCGAGTAGTTGGTGCCTTGATTCGCCGAAATGGGCAAGAAATTGCTGTTCATGCCAAAAAAGGAGTTGTACTAGCGGCTGGTGGTTTTGAAAACGATCCAAAGCGAATCCAGGATTATTTAGGCGTACCAAAAATGGTGCCACTGGGCACCCTTTATAATAAAGGCGATGCCATTAACCTAAGCCTTGAAGTCGGTGCTGATCAATGGCACACTAGCGTTTTTAACGGTGGCGGACTCTACCACGGATTAACTTATGCCGTTTCTAAAGGTGAACGTGGCACCTTATCTTTTACTTGGCCGCAGCTTTACACGGGCAGTATCTTCGTTGTTGGCAATGATGGAACCCGCTATTTCCCTGAAGACCAACATTCTAAAGCCGGTTATCTTTTCATTCACGGCTTTGGCAGACATCCCTACTTAACTTCTCAGTCTTGGATTATTTTTGACGAAAAGCAAAAAGCAGAACTTGAACAGATTCAAGACCCTGCTTTACAAAATGCCTTAAACAAGGCAATTGTTGCCGACACTGATCGTGCTTTGGCAACTAAACTAAAATTTGATCCAACTGTTTTTATACAGACAATCAATGATTTTAATACTTTAGCCAAATTAGGCAAAGACTATACTTTTGGACGAAAAAAGACAACTATGCGCCCTCTGACCGATGGCAAACTTTATGCCATCAAGTTGCAGCCAGCCGCTTTAAATACACAAGGTGGACCTAGACGCAATGAAAAAGCTGAAATTATTCGTCCTAATAACACCGCAATCAGAGGATTATATGGTGCTGGTGAAGCTGGCAGTATCACAACAAACCAATATCAAGCAGGGCAAGATGTTGCTGAACTGCTAATCTTTGGTAAAATTGCTGGTGAAAATGTCGCTAACGAGCAGGATGATTTAACTGATAAACTAGTCTTGCTGCCGCCTGAATTTTTAGTTAGCGATGAGCAAATAACTAATTATCAACTTGCCTCTAACCAGTATTTAGGTAAAAGCAATCAGGGGATGGGCAATGAATTAGTCCTTAAAGTAACAGTCAATCAGGACACTAAGAAAATTACGCAAATTGATGTAGTTAAGCAGAGTGAAACTAAAGAAATTGGGCAAAAAGTGATTAAGCCACTTCTCGCTAAAATCATTCAAACAGGCTCAACTAAAGTTGATGCAATAGCCGGTGCCTCGCTCACATCTAAAGCCGTCAAAAGTGCAGTTAATGATGCATTGAAAAAAGTACATTAACTGGCACTGCTATAATAAACGGATTCACT
>NZ_CALYQV010000098.1 GCF_945290125.1 uncultured Lactobacillus sp.
CACACCCGATGAATTATATGAAAGAAGATTAGATTGCATCTATCAGATCAAGTAGAGCGTTCAACTTAAAATTGCAATTTTCGAATTTAAAAAATAATTTAATTGGCATTTTTTCATAATAAGTTTAGAATTGAATTTGTACCACAAAGAGCCAATTTAAGAGTAACTCTCGAGGAAGAATATGAAGAAAAGCAAATTTGCTATTGCCGTAGTTAATATTATTTTTTTAATTACCATTCCAGGATTAACTCTAGGCGGGACGGAACAAGTAACAGCAGCCACTATTAAGGGCTATGTTAAAGTTAAAAAGCAGAAGAAAGTTCGCCTATATAAAATATCTGGAAAGCATTCTAATTTTTATGCAAAAGCTAAATATAGCTATCCATATAGTGCGAAGAAAAAAATTGGTAAGAAAAAAAGATCTGCTTATAAGATCGGTAACAATTCTCACTGGATTTTAGCTAAAGACGTTAAAGTTGTTAAGAAAAGTTCACCCAGAGTATATACTCAGGCAAAAATGAAATTGCCAAAGGGTTATACCAAGAGTCAACTGTTACTCGCTTATCAGGGCAAACCTACTAAAAATTTTGTCAATGCTTCAATGCAAGGGATGAAAGCTAATGATTTTAGCCGTCTTAAAGTATCTGAAAGTAAAGCTGATGATCTGACTCAAGTTGACTTAAATCAGCTTACACCTAAGCAAATTAGCGATCTAGCTGCTTTTTCACTTCGTCTTATTAATGAAGCTAGGAATGACTTGAATTTGTCACCTTGGGTTGAAAGTAATGGAACCGGTAAATTAGCAGCTGATATTGCCTTGGAATATAGTAAAAATAATAAGACTATTAAAGATAGTCACTATGTTCCGGGAATTGTTCGTGCTTGCCATGCTAATGGCCTTAATCTTGATGATAATTTTGTCGAAGATATGGCCGGCTTTTATAATATCAGTCAGACAATGTCTATGACCGAATTAAAGAAAAGCGTTTATTTTGGCTTAAAACAAATGATTTTTGGTTATGTTGGCAGTGGTGAAGAGGGACGATCTAACAGAAGCTACTATCAAGAATGGGAGCATGCTGGAGATTTGTTTAATACAGAGGGGTCGCTCCATGATGGAGATTACAATTATTATGGCTTTAGTATTTCCCATAATGACAATGTTTGTTCTCTGCATTTTATTAGCGTTCCCACATATGTAGTTAACAGCAAAAAGTATAATAAAGGTTTTAAACCGTAAAAAGCAGCCTAGTAATTGGGCTGCTTTTGTTTTACAATTATTTCTATATATTTTTAAGTAGGGTAAAAAAATGTTAATTTATATGCGAATGGCTGAAAAAGAAGATCTTAATCGGATTATGACCATTATTGATGAAGCAAAAGTGTTACTAAAAAAAGACGGTAATCCTCAATGGCAGAATGGTACTCCTAATCGTGAAATGCTGGCGGAGGATATAAATCTTAAGCGCGCATACTGTCTCGTAGCAAATAAGGAAATAGCTGGTGTGGCAGTATTACTCACGTCACCCGATCCTAACTATGCAGAAATAGCTGGAGCCTGGGCTAATAACAAGGAGCAATATGCCACAATCCACAGGATTGCCATTAGTTCAAAATTTTGCGGGCAGCACCTCAGCCAATTTATGATGTCTAATTTAATTTCTCGCGGGCTCATGCTTGGCATTCGTAACTTTCGTATTGATACCCACGCGGTCAATAAGCGGATGCAGGGCTTAATAAAAAGTTTAGGCTTCGAATATCGGGGGATTGTTCAGGTTGACCAAACTGAAAATGGCGCTAGAAACGCTTATGAATTAAATTTATAGCGATAAAAAAGTCATTTTACACTTGACTTGCAAGACGCAATTTCCTATACTATTTAATGTTGAGTAATCAAGTAAAAGCTCAAATGGTATTGGGTTATAGCCAAGTGGTAAGGCACTAGTTTTTGGTACTAGTATGCGCTGGTTCGAATCCAGCTAACCCAATTGTTCTTACGAACACCCAACCCGAAGAGCAGACAGATTTTTAAAATCTGTCTGTTTTTTTTGCAAAAAAGTGCATTGCAAAATTTCTTTACTTTTTTAGCCTTTCATATTTAAAAAATAGTTAAAAGGGTTTATTATACTCATTATGTTTTGTTTGTAATGTTTATCTTTTTAATGAGGTTTAACTAATACAGAAAATATGAATAGTGGTAAAAGTAAGACAATTGTATTTGGACATAGAGGCTACCCTGCTAAATTTGCAGAGAACTCTATGGAAGGCTTTCATAATGCTGTTGCAAATGGTGCTGAAGGCGTTGAATTTGATGTTCACTTGACACAAGATGGTGTTCCCGTAGTTATGCATGATGAAAAAGTTGACCGTACAACAGATGGTACCGGTTATATCAGGGACTTTACCCTTAAAAGACTGAGAAAATTACATTTATCAAATGGCGAACCCGTGCCAACTTTGCAGGAATTATTTGAGCTTCTTGAAAATCAAGATATTCAAATAAATTTGGAATTTAAAACTGGAATCATTCACTATCATGGTATCGAAAAAACTGTTTTAAGTTTGGCTTATCTATATCATTTTGTACATCCTATTATTTATTCATCCTTTGACTATGTTACTCTGAAGAACTGTCAAGAAATTGATCCTAATCAAATTTATTGCTACTTAACGGATGAAGAAGTAGTTAATTCAGCTAAGCTGGTCAAAGATAATCATTTTGCTGGTATCCATCCAGGTAAATTGCTCCCAACGCGCGAAGCGGTTACCGAGCGAATTTGGACAGTTGATGATCCGCAAATAGCTAAGAAGTATTTTCAAGAGCATGTTGCGGGAATTTTTACTAATAATTATCCTTTAATGATTAAATTACGAGATCAAATACAGGGAAAAGGATAACTGAATATTAAAACCAATATTTGTAGAAGGGCCTTAACTTATCTAGTTATAAGGCCTTTTTTGTGAAATTAGTTTAAAATTAAAAAAATATTGTAGAAAAATAATTTTGTAAAAGGTATAATTTTTATAACTAAAAAGAAAGTTAGGTGAAAACATGGCAGATTTAATTAAATATGTACGAAAAGGTCTGGCTGAATCCCCTTCTAATCCGATTTTGAAATTTGCGGATTATGCCAGTAAAATACCGGATGTTGTGAAATTTACTCTAGGTGAGCCTGATTTTAATACACCAGATCACGTTAAGAAAGCAGCAAAAAGAGGAATTGATGAGAACCACTCTCACTATGCTCCTTCAAACGGAACAATTGGTTTGCGTAAAGCAGCAAGTCAATTTTTAAGTAAAAAATATGGTCAAAATTATGATCCCGAAACTGAGGTTTTGGTTACAAATGGTGTTACTGAGTCAATTTTTGATTCAGTTATGGCAACTCTGAATCCTGGCGATATTATGGTTGTTCCTACTCCGTTGTTCCCACTTTATATGAGTGATGCAGGTTTAATTAGTGCAGGCGTTGAAATAGTTAAAGTAAACACATCAAATGATGGTTTCAAATTGACTCCTGAAAAATTGCAAAAGGTAATTGACAAATATGGTGACCGAGTTCGCATGCTGGTTTTGAATTATCCTACTAATCCAACTGGGGTAATGTATAGTCAAGATGAATTGGATGCTTTAGCGGATGTTATTCGCGATAAACCAATTTTTGCACTATGTGATGAAATTTATAGTGAATTGAACTATGATCAACCTCATGCGTCAATGGAAAAATCATTGCATGACCAAGTAATTTTAATGAACGGCGTTTCCAAGTCATGGGCCATGACCGGTTACCGGATTGGTATTGTCTGTGCGCCAAAAGATATTTTGCAACAAATTGCAAAAATTCACCAAGCAATAACGACTACTGAACCAACTCCTATGCAAGATGCAGCTGAAGAAGCTTTTAAAAACGGCATGGATGATTCTTTGCCAATGAAAGAAGAATTCCAAAAAAGGCGTGACGCTTTATATACCGGATTGACCAAAATAGGTTTTGAATGTGCTAAACCCCAAGGTGCATTCTACATTTTTGCTAAAATACCAGATTGTTTTGAGCAAGATGATAATAAGTTCATTTATGAGCTGGTTGACAAAGCACACGTTGCTGTATCTGCCGGATCCAGCTTTAGTGAAGGCGGAGAGGGTTATATTAGATTCTCCTATGCTGTTTCAATGGATCAAATTGAAAAGGGACTTCAACGACTAGAAAAGTTTGTTAAAGAAAATAAGAAATAATTTTAGGCAAATTTTGCTTGCAATCGCGCACGTTTTTCGGTATTATAATTATCGTGCGTGACGGAGGAGTAGCGAAGTGGCTAAACGCGGCGGTCTGTAAAACCGCTCTCTCTG
>NZ_CALYQV010000099.1 GCF_945290125.1 uncultured Lactobacillus sp.
AGAAGAAACTTGTATGACACAGATTGTGAAATACAAGTTTTTTACTCGGCAAATCTAGCAAATTACCTTGCTTTAGATAGCTGTAAGCGTTATTATGATTAAGACAAGTGAAAAAAGTGAAATTGTTAACCGCTAAGACGGTGCAAGGCTCGCTTATCCCCAAATATGGGATAGGTGGGCCTTTTTGTTTTTAAAAGGAGTAGGAATGAGGATTAGGAAAATACTCAATAACGGCAGTGTCATCGTTAATAATAAAGAAGGAGCGGAAATGATCGTTTTGGGTAAGGGAATTGCCTATGGCAAAAAAATAGGAGATGAAATTGATCGAACAAAAATTTATAAAGTTTTTACGGCTTTTAATAACCAAGAGAAAAAGCTTTTATTACAAACGATTCATGAAACTGAGCCAATCTTTTTCCAAATAGCCCAGAAAATTGTTGATCGCTTAAAAAAAGAAGAAAACATTGAATTAGCCGATAGTGTTTATCTAACTTTGACGGATCACTTGGCCACCAGTGTTGAGAGGGGGAAAAAGGGGCTATATTTGAATAATAATTTTTTATGGGAAATTCAAAATTATTATCCCAAGGAATATCATTATGGGCTTTGGGCTTTGAAACTCTTAAATGATCAATTTAAGTTGAAATTTCCTGAGGATGAGGCAGGTTTTATTGCGGTCCATATTATTAGTGGGGAGTTAGGCAATGATATCAATGATTTTCGTCAATCGGTTAATTTCATTAAGGAAATTACCAAACTAGTCCGTTTCTATTTTGACTTAGACCTTGATTGTCAATCTCTGAGCTATAACCGTTTTGTTTTACACCTAAAATTTTTCTGGAAATACATGATGTATGGGCAAAAAAGCCATGGCTTTGGCGATTTAAGTAAAGAAATTTTGGCAGTTATCAAAAATAGTGATGTTGCAGCTTACGAATGCGCACTAGAAATTAAAAAATTTATTCACCAAAATTACTCATATAACCTGAGTAATGAAGAAGTTATGTATTTAGCCATTCATATTAATAAAATAACTACAGAAACGAGGAATCAAAAATGAAATATCAGGCAATGATTCAACAGATCTTGCAAGCAATCGGAGGAGAAGATAATATTCAGTCAGTCGTTCATTGTGCGACTCGGCTGCGCTTTGTTTTAAAAGATGAAAATAAAGCTGATGATCAAAAAGCCGAATCAATATCGGGCATTTTACAAGTGGTCAAGAAGGGCGGTCAATATCAGCTAGTAATCGGTAACAATGTTGACGAAGTTTATAATGAGCTAATATCAATGATTAAACTTAAGCCAGCTGAGGGTACCAAGCAAACTGGAGGGCATCTATTTGATAAAATTATTGGTGCGATTACTGGATCTATTGCTCCTGCCATTCCTTTATTGGCAGGAGCCGGGATGGGGAAAGTCTTATTGCTCATTCTAACGATCACAAATGTTTTATCGGATAAAAGCCAAACTTATCAGCTGCTAAACCTAATCTTTGATACTGGCTATTATTTTATTCCCGCTTATGTTGGCTTTTCGGCAGCAAAAATTTTTAATACGGATAGCATGTTAGGTGCTTTTATTGGCCTGGTAACTGTTAATCCTAACTGGGTACAAATCGTCACTGCGAATAAACCATTTAAGTTTTTCGGAATACAAGTTCCCTTAATCCAGTATTCATCAACTTTAATCACAGCAATTTTGTCTGTTTGGATTATGTCCTATATTTATCAGTGGGTTAAGAAAATTACTCCAGGAATGATTAAAGTTTTTATGGAGCCGATGCTAACAATGCTTATAACTGCACCGTTAGTTTTCTTAATTATTGGGCCACTGTCTAATTGGATTTCTCAGGGAATCGCGTTTATTTCAATGTGGCTTTTCCATCATGCAGGATTCATTGCTATTCCTATCCTAGCTGCGGCTTATCCTTGGTTAGTTTCAGTAGGAATTCATAAAGCACTATCTCCGATTAGTATTCAACTCGTTGCGGAACAAGGATTTGATCCGATAATTCGTGTTGTAGCTCTTTGCTCTAATATTTCTCAAGCCTCTGCAGCTTTAGCTGTCGGACTTAAAAGTAAAGATCAAAAATTAAAATCGCTGGCTTTGTCTTCAAGTGCAACAGCCTTTTTGGGTGGTATCACCGAACCGGCATTATTTGGGGTTAATTTAAAACTTAAGAAGCCAATGTACGGAGCAATGATTGGTGGTGCTGTTGCTGGCTTAGTGGCTAGCTTTCTCAAACTTAAAGCCTATATTTATGTGACGCCTGCGATTTTGAGTTTACCTATGTGGGTTTCAAAGACAGAAAACTTTGTTATTCAGGCTATTATTGTTATGATTGTTGCCACGATTGTTACCTTCATTGCTACTTGGCTCATTGGCTTTGATGATCCAGCAGATGAAAAAACAAAGTCGCAAGAAAAGCAAAATGATGCTGTAAATAAGTCATCAGAGCATGCTCTCAATGCACCGGCATATGGTCAAATTGAGGATCTTTCAAAAGTTGATGATACCACTTTTGCTAGTGGCGTAATGGGACAAGGTATAGCGATTATTCCCGCCAGCGGAAGGCTTTATGCACCTGGCAATGGTATTGTGACAGCAACTTTTAAAACTGGGCATGCTATTGGCCTTCACCTCGATAATAATGCTGATATTTTACTCCATATTGGTATTGATACGATTGAATTAAAGGGTCAGGGATTTAGGCAGCTAGTTGAAAAAGGACAAAAAGTTACAGCAGGTCAGGAACTAATTGAGTTTGACCTAGATAAGATTAAGGAAGCTGGCTATGATCCTACAATCATGATGATTATCACTAACACCCAGGATTTTTTGCAAGTTTTACCTGTACAAACTACTTCAGATGAAGCAAAGAAAGTTACAATAGATGATCCTGTTTTAGTTTTAGCATAGGGAGTAATTATGGAATATTTTTACCTACCAAAAGGGTTTCTATGGGGAGCCGCTACTTCGGCTAACCAAGTAGAAGGCGCATGGAATGAAGATGGGAAAGGCATATCGATTGCTGATTGTGAGCAATATCAACCACAAATAGATGTGACTGATTACCAAAAAGTTAATGATATGACTACTCAAAAAATTTTGACCGCTATCAAAGATCAAAGCTCCAGAAAATGGGGCAAAAGACATGGTGTAGATTTTTATCATTACTATGAAAAAGATCTTGAACTGCTAGCACAAACTGGAATTAAGGCAATTAGAACTTCAATTGCTTGGAGTAGAATTTTTCCTAATGGGGATGATACTAACCCTAATAAACAAGGTTTAGAATTTTATGACCGTCTTTTTCGCAAAATGCATGAAGTCGGAATTCAGCCTATTATTACGTTATCCCATTACGAGATGCCACTTAATTTAGTAATGAACTATGATGCTTGGTATGATCCAAAGTTAATTGATTATTTTTATCGGTTTGCTAAGACTGTTATCGATCGGTATCATAACCAAGTAAAATATTGGATACCAATAAATGAAATTGATAGCATTATCAGACACCCATATTCTTCAGCTGGATTAGTCAAGGATCGTTTTCCTAACAAAAATTTTCAAGAAGTAATCTACCAGGCAATGCATTACCAGTTCGTTGCCTCTGCTAAGATAACGAAATACATTCATCAAAACTATTCTGATTTACAAGTCGGTGGGATGATCACCAGTACAATGGTCTATCCTTATAACAGTGATCCGCGAAATGCGTTAGCAGCAACAGAAATTATGCGTGAGAGTTATCTTTTTAGTGATGTTCAAATTAGGGGAAAGTATCCTAACGCCTTGCTCAATAAAATTAAAAACTTGGGACTCAACATCAAAATGACGCAGGATGAATTAAAGTTATTGAGCCAGAACACAGCTGATTTTGTTGCTTTTTCTTATTATTCCTCAGTTTGTGCGGCCTATGATACTTCAAACTTGCAGGTGACTAAAGCTAATCGGACAACTGGAGTTTACAATAAATACTTGCCCGAAAACGAATGGGGCTGGCAAATCGATCCGATTGGGTTACGACTAACATTGATAAATTTGTATGATCGTTATCAAAAACCTCTTTTTATAGTCGAAAATGGTCTTGGTGCCACTGATCGCTTGACTCCTGACGGCCGTGTTCATGATGATTATCGCATTGCCTATTTA
>NZ_CALYQV010000100.1 GCF_945290125.1 uncultured Lactobacillus sp.
TTATCGTAATTTTCCAAACTGTGCAGAACTATTTCGTAACCTTCGCCTAAATAATTACTGAGTGCAGAAATAAAAGTTTTGTACGATTTAAGAATATTCTTGTCACTTTTTGAAAATTTCATTTTTCCTCCAAAAATATTTTTTGTTAAGTGTAACGTTTAAAATTTGCAAAATAAATCGATTACAATGAAAAAACTAATTAAAAAAGCATGATAATTACAGTCTACGCCTAGCGTGAACTAAAATCAAATCATAATGTAAAAAAATTTATTGACTGAAAAATATTTTAGTATTATTATGAAAATGAAATCAGATATAGAAAGGAAAAAAGATGAAACAAATTAATGCAAAAGGTGCTCCTCCTGCAATTGGACCATATTCTCATGCAGTCGTCACCAAAAATCTAATTTTTTTATCGGGTCAAATTCCAATTGACCCTGATACTGGCGAACTTATTTCTGCTGATATCAGTAATCAAACGAAACAAGTTATTAAAAATATAAGTGCCATTTTAGCGGAGTTGGATAAATCATTTTTAAATATTGTTAAAACTACCTGTTTTTTAACTGATATGTCAAACTTCGCTATTTTTAATAAAATTTATGAAAGGGCTTTTATATCATTTCCGGCAAGGTCATGTGTAGAAGTTAAAGAGTTACCTAAAAAGGCTTTAGTTGAAATTGAATTAATAGTGGAAGCATAAGGAGGGTAATTAAATGTATAACGAATTAGTTGAAAATATAGTCAAATATATGGGTGGAAAAATTAATATTGCGTCACACACTCACTGCATGACAAGGCTCCGTATTACTGCCCATGATGATACGCTGGTACAAAGTGATAAAATCAAAAATCTTAAAGGCGTAATGGGAGTAGTAAAGAAGGGAAATCAGTGGCAAATAGTTATAGGCCCCACGGTTGAAGAAGTTTATAACTCATTTGCTAGCTATTTAAATAATTCTCCCTCTGAGGAAGGAAAAAATATAAAGGAACAACATTCTAAGGGCACTTGGGGTGCAAATGTTTTAAACACTGTTGCGGGAATTTTTAATCCAATAGTACCAGCTCTTGCTGGTTCTGGATTAATCAAGGCAATCTTAGCACTGTGTTTGGCCTGCCATTGGTTAACTGATAAATCTCAAACTTACATCATTTTAAATGTAATCAGCGATGGGGTCTTTAACTTTTTACCATTTTTACTAGCATATTCGTCATCGAAAATTTTCAAAATGAATACAGCTGTGGCATTGGGAATTGCAGGTGCGATGCTGCATCCAACTTTCATTCAATATCTTACTGCTGGGAAAACAACTTTGCAGTTTTTTGGCATCACGATGCACCTAGTAGATTATCAGACTAGTGTTTTACCAATTATTTTGGTAATCTGGTTTGCTTCTTATCTTGAAAAGTTTCTTAACAAAGTCATTCCGAAAGCAATCAAGATTATTGTTGTACCAGCATTTACCCTACTTTTTGCAACACCAATTGCCTTATTAATAATTGGTCCTGCAGCTCAGTTTATTGGTACCCAGTTAGCATCAGCCGTTAACATAATGTTCGATAAATGGGGGATTTTAGCCAGTCTTTTATATGGTGCTTTTTATTCTCTTATCGTTGTTACAGGTTTACAGCATGGAATGGTGCCAATTTTAGTAGATAGTATTTCTCGTTATGGATTTAATCATATTAGTCCAGCATCGGGCAGTTCCAATATGGGACAGGCAGGAGCAGCTTTTGGTGTTTGGCTTCGTTCTAAAGATAAAGATACGAAAGCCGTTGCCGCTTCAGCATGTATCTCAGCTTTAAGTGGAGTTACGGAACCAGCAATTTATGGTGTTAACTTAAGACTAAAAAAGCCATTCCTTTACGCTGGAATCGGTGGAGCAGCGGGTGGCTTGTTAGCAGGTATCTTAAAGGCTAAATGTTATGCACTTGGAGGTCCTTCATTTCTTACTTTACCGATGTTTATTGGTGACCCGAATAATGTTTGGTATGTAGTAGCGGCCTTCATTGTTGCTTTTATTGTCTCCGCTCTCTGTACAATCATTTTTGGTTTTGAAGAAATGCCACTAAAGGAGGATTAATGTATGCAACTATTTAATTCGAACTTTACAGAAGTTGAAGGCGGTTTATTTTCTTCAGTTGAAAAAGCTGATGTCGGCAACAGTTACCAACAACTTGGTAAACAGGGCGTTGATCTTTTGGGTTGGGCTGATCCGTTTTATCCTGACCGCTGTATTCCTAGTAATGTGCTTTCAGCTAGTATTAATGCATTGAGTAGCAACAAACCAACTCACTACACTCCACCAGTTGGCAATGAAAATCTTAAAAAAGAAATCGCTAAAAAGGCGGAAAAAATTAACCACCTTAAGCTTGATCCAGAACGTAATATTTTGATAACGCCTGGTTCGGATTCTGGTCTTTTTTTTGCAATGATGCCGTTTCTAGAAAAGGGTGATGAAGTAATTTTACCGGTTCCTTGTTATCCTAATAATATTCAAAATACGAAATTACTTGGAGCAAAACCGGTATATCTTAAACTAAAAGAAAAAGAAAAATATCAAATTAATGCAAAGGCACTTGAAGGTTTAGTTACGTCAAAAACAAAAATGATTGTTTTAACACATCCCAACAATCCCACCACAACTGTTTTTAACAAAGATTCTCTTGAGGCAATTAGAAAGGTTGTCCTTAAATATAATTTGGTGTTGGTATGCGATCAAGCTTTTGAAGATTTTACGTTCGAAAATGAATTTATCACACCTGCCTCTTTAAGTGGAATGTTCAATAATACTGTCACAGTTTGTTCAATATCAAAAGGCATGGGTCTTAGTGGTTATCGCGTTGCCTACATAATGACAAACGATCACTTTATGGATAAATATTATGGAGCTGCGGTTAGTGTGATTGGAGCAACCAATACAGTTTCTCAAATAGCTGCTGTTGAAGCCTTTAAGAATCCTTCTTTTATGAACACTTTTGAAACAGCATATGATTATCGTCGAAATAAAGCTTTTGAGCTCTTGAATTCAGTTCCTGGAGTCTCAATGATTAAACCAGAATCTGGATTTTTGGGATGGATTAACGTATCAAAGTTAGGAACAGCAGCTGAAGTTCAAAGTTATCTAATTAAAGAAGCTAGGGTGTTTTTAAATGCAGGCAACAATTACGGACCGGGTGGAGAAGGCCATTTAAGAATTGTCCTCGGTACATATAAGGATAACGTTCGAATGTATGAGATATTGAAACGAATCAAGGAAGCTTTGCTAAAATATACAAGTTGATTTTAAAAAGGAGAAAAAATGCGCAAATTAAAAAAGTTCCCAGAAAATTTTTATTGGGGAGGGGCATTAGCAGCCAATCAAGTAGAAGGAGCTTGGAATGAGGATGGTAAAGGTCCCAGCATTACTGATGTAATGGCTGTCGGCTCTCATGAGACGCCACGCAGAATTGCCACGGAAATTTTTCCCAATACATATTATCCTTCACATAAAGCAATTGATTTTTATCATGATTATCGTGAAGATATCAAGTTGCTCGCTGATGAAGGTATAAAGATGCTACGTATTTCAATAGCGTGGACCAGAATTTTCCCAGATGGCAATGACCAAGAACCAAATGAAGCAGGACTAGAATTCTATGATCGGGTTTTTGCTGAATTGAAAAAATATAAAATTGAGCCATTGGTGACAATTTATCATAATGATTTTCCTTTGCATTTGACAAAAATTGGTCAAGACTGGTCTTATAGAAAAACGATTGAAGATTTTATGCATTTTGCTGAAGTGGTAATGCTTCGTTATAAAAACGATGTTAGGTATTGGATTCCCTTTAATGAAATTAATGATCTCACTGTTCCACTAGGAAATTGGAATCATGGCGGAATTATTAACCAAGGAACTAAAGATTTTCAACATCAAGTTGATGAGCCCAATCGTCGTTTTCAAGCTTTGCACAACCAGATGGTGGCTAACGCTAAAACTGTCCTTTTAGGAAAAAAAATCAATCCTAAGTTTAAGTTTGGCTCGATGATTTGTCACATTACTGTTTATCCTCTGACTTGC
>NZ_CALYQV010000101.1 GCF_945290125.1 uncultured Lactobacillus sp.
AGCATAAAGAAGAAGCAGATAAAAGTATCGTCATACTTCTATCTGCTTCTATTTTCGGATGTTTGGCGAGAAACCGACAAGCAAGACATTGCAAATCTTTTTTATTAAGTTTAGTGAATTAACAAAACAGTTTCCAATTAGTTTATTTTGCTTTTTGTGTTTCAAGTTCAAGGAAAGCTAGTTATCGTTAACTTAATACATTTATTTACTTACACTTTCGATTATCTTAATTAGTGCTTATTCTTTAAGGCTTTAGAAACTGCATCTTGTATTGCATGTGAAGTTCTAGTAGCCCCGGTAACAACATCAACTTGAGTAGAATTTGCTTTAATAATTTCTTGTGGTATAACCTTTAAAGCCTTTTTACCAATATCCTCACTTTCATTTTGCTCTATAATTTCAATATCCTTAATCTTGTTACCATCTGTGGTTACGCAGACTTTTATCTCATCGCCCATACCAGCATGAGAAGTTCCTAGAAACTGATTATTATTGAGAATAATATTCTCCCCATGATTTAATAAATCATTTTGACCATTCATTTCTTGTGAAGCATCAATTTCCTTGTCTTTTTCCGCAGCAATATTCTCTCCAGCAATCTTTCCAAATATTAAACATTCTGCAATGTTGCAAGCAGTTTGGTAATTATTGACGCAAACGCCTCCAAGTTCTCCAGCACCATATAAATGTCTGATTGGTTTATTTTCTCCATCAAGAATTTGGGCTTTACTGTTGCGTTTTGGCCCCCCTTGAGTATTAAGTACAGTATTTATCATTTTAATAGCATAATATGGGCCTTCTCTAAACTTTCTCATGGTTTTAACATCTCTGCCAAATTGATAGTCTCTACCTTGCTCTACAAAATAATTAAAGTCTTTAACTGTTCGCTTCAAATTATCAGCCGGTACATTAATTTGTTTAGCGAGTTCGGTTATGCTATCTGCTTTTACCAAGGTTTCATCATAGCCTTCAAAAGGCTTAGGTAGAGCCATTATCTGTTCATATTGAGCTTGATCAAAAATTAAATGAATATTAGTATGATAATTCGGTACATCCCATCTGCCATGATTATAAACATGACCATGACGATTGGAACCGTTCTCTTTAATATAACGAGTACCATCTTCTGCTACAGTCATAATACTGCCATGAGAAAACTGTGGATTGCCAAATACTAACCTGGCTCTACTGCCTTCCTTAGTATAAAAGGACAGACCTGGTATCAATCCCGCACTTTCATAATTCCACATATGCCAAAGCTGTGCTCCAGCCTCAATAGATAATCTAATACCATCTCCTTTATTATAAAGCGTGCCAAAAGGTGCCAAATATTGACTATTTAAATAGGCTTGGGCCATTTCACGACTATTTTCGTAACCGCCTAAAGTCAGAACAACCCCTTTAGTGGCAGCAACGCTGATATCTTGACCATTGCGTTGAATTATCGCGCCGATTATTGTTCCATCTTCTGTGTCTTTAATTAAATGCTTAGCTCTCGAATTTAACCAAACATCAATTTTATTATTTCTGTTTTGTACCTTTTTACGTAAGATTTTCCATAAAGCACTGTCTGCTATACCTTCATGAACTAAAGAAAAATCAAATGTATTTGCCCCATCAAACTCTGGAAATTCTTCCAACATTTTTTTTAATGGAAAAGCATATTTAGACGTATCCAATTTGTCGTGACGCACACTAACCGGATTAACTCCTAGATACTTTTTTAGGTAGCTTCTCATATTAGCCATGCCTTTAACATAAACAGCCTGTAGTTTTTCATCTTCATCCATTGGTTCAGACAACTGTTTATAATACTTTAACATCTCGTCATAATTATCTGCTGTACCTACTAACTGAATGCAGTAACGCGTATTTCCGCCTTCATGTCCATAAGGTGCAGAATCAACTAATAAAACTTTCGCTCCTTTATCTGCAGCGAATCTAGCAGCAGTTGCACCAGCTCCACCAAAGCCAAGCACAATAACATCATATTTTGCTTTGTATTCATGTTTCATTATTATTTACCTCACGATACATTTATATTAAATCGCTTACATACATATTATCAATGCTATAATCAGAGTTGTTAAATAGTTATTTTAAGAAAGATATATAAGCAAACGGCAATAATGAAACTCGATGAAGAATTAATTTTTAAAATTCTAGAAATTACAAAGAATTGTAAAAGTATTAGTGAAATTGCACATCAATTATATTTAAGCCAGCCATACATTAGCCAGGTCATTAAAAACGCTGAGAAATTTTACAATGTTAAACTAATTAATCGTAAAAGAATTCCTATTTATTTAACCCCTGCCGGTGAACAAGTTAAGGAAGGCTTATCTAAAATAATTAGTGAAAGAAATAAAATTAATACAAATCTTAGACCATTTATTGAATCAGAAGAGAATACTATTCGAATCTCATATACTCCTATTTGGTCAAGACAACAAGGGATTATCTTTAACGAGTTACAAAAGCACTATCCAAATACTAAATTTCTTTTATGCAATGTTTTTACTAGTAACACATCCTATAATTTAATCGTAAATCATACTTCTGATATATTCTGGGGTAGGTACCTCAAAGGCAAAGAAATCACCTCTACTTTTTTATATCGACAGATTGCCTATCTCTTAATACCCAAAAATTCTCCTCTTTTTGAAAGAGGTAAACGAGAGATTGCTTTTAGTAATGAAAAATTTAACCAACTAAATGGAACAAATTTGGTTTCGCTAGAGAGTGATTCCTGGTTTCAACAAGCTGTTAATCATGTATTTTTGGATAACGGAATAAAAACTAAACAGTCTGTTATCATGAATGACTTTATTGGAGCAGCAGAACTAGCCATTCAAGGTTGGGGAATAAACGTGACCCTCGCCAATACTCTTGACTATATAAGCACTAAAGAAGAGTTTAATTATATGAAGCTGCCTTTATCAATGCTTAACCTGGATACGGGATTAAGTATTAGTAATGAAGCATCTAAAAAAGTACAGCAAATAGCAAATAGCCTCGCTCAGATCATCAATGATGTTGGATGGCGAGTTTAAAAAATTAATACAGATACTTTTCGGCTTTGAACTAAGACTTTTTGAAGATATTTCCTTATGTAGCTTAATACGATGTTTTAATTTTAATCTACATCATCAATTTTTAGTTTTTTGATTACGTTAACACCCGGTGTCTAGTAGAAAAGTTGAGTTTAAATTATACGATCAATCAGCTAAGGCTTTAACTTTAAAGAAGTAATTGTGAATAATTTAGATGATTTTGGAATTCTAAAGTCCTAAACATTTTGTCGATCTTAATATGTGCCAATATGATTTCAAAAAGTTAGTATTGACTGATTATAAACATGATGACGCACTTTTACGCAAATTCTGTATCACAATATCGTTCAAATTAAAACAGAAAGCCACACGCACTCCTGCCAATTAGCAATTATTATAACTAATCTTCCCAAGAACGTAATTTTAAGACGATTACAATCGCAATAATCCATAAACTACCTCGGATTATTTACTGCTTGATCGAATTAAATATAAGTGTTCATTTGAGGATCGTTAAACTTCACATGCACTTCTTTAACTTTCAGGTGTATCAGCATCTTCAAAGTTCAAGCCCTGCAGATTGCAGCCCGATGGGGCGGTAATAGTTTCTTCAAAATTTTTACAAAAGTGTTGTTTTGTCCAACATCTTTAAAATCATTATTAAGCACCAGTTACTCGCTTTCTAATTTAAAACACCAATTATAGTATAGCTAGCAGCCTTTTGTGATGCTTTTTCACTTTTATAGGTAATAAAAAGACCAGTCCTGCTTATCAGCTAAAACTAGTCTCTTGCTTGCTAAATTATATTTATAATATATCCTGAATTTCAATCCTAATACTGCGGTGCGCGTAGCTCTTAAT
>NZ_CALYQV010000102.1 GCF_945290125.1 uncultured Lactobacillus sp.
CGCCTTTTTAGCGGGTATCCTGTTTTTAACTGGTCAAATAAAAATTGGGGCGGCATTAGCTTCGACTTCCTTTTCTTTTGGTATTTTTTCAGCTGTATCCTCTATTACAACTGCTGCAGTCAAGATTAAGTCTACTAAAAATATTAATCAAACTACGGCTAGCTTGATTTCTAACACCAAATCCAAGCCGAATGGGTCATCTGCTCAAATTGCCCAAATTGAAATTAAAAATTTGGCGCTTAAATATCCTAATGGTCCAATAATTAAATATCCCGATTTTGTGGTCAATAAGGGTGAAAAAGTTTTGCTTGCAGGCGACAGCGGAACAGGCAAGTCAACACTGTTCTAAGCTCTTTTGGGTAAGATTAAGCCCTATCAAGGTCAAATTATTTTTAGAAATAATGCGGGGCAGATTTTTCAACCAAATTTAAACCGGATCAGTTACATTGCTCAAGATCCGCAATTATTTCCAGGAACAATTGCGGAAAATATCGTGATGTTTCACCAGCAGTTATTAGACAAGGTGCCTAATTTAATTAATAAAGTGCAATTGCAGAGCGACATTGCGAGATTTCCCCAAGGAACCGACACACAGGTTGATTTGGATAAAAATAATTTATCCGGTGGTCAAAAGCAAAAGATTATCCTTGCCAGATCAGAAGTTTTCGCTGACGAAATTATTTTGCTGGACGAAGCGACAAGCGCCATTGATAGTCAGGCTACTAAGCAAATTATTGCCGAGCTGATTAACACTGATAAGACCGTGATCATGATTGCCCATAATCTTAATTCTGAAGTTAAAAATATGTTTGATAAAACGATTCGGTTAGCAAGCCAGAAGGAGAACAACCATGACTTTTAAAAACTTCTTTCATACCAATCAAATTCGTTTCATATTCATTGTACTTTTTAGTTTCTTACAACCTTTTGTTTTAATTGGCGCATCATACTTAAATATGTGGGAATTTACCGCTTTGCGCCAGCATGACGGCCAAGCCTGGTTGTTAATCGTTACTTTTACAACATTAGCTTATCTTTCGTCGTATGCTTATGACTGGGGTTCTGAATATTTACTGACACGACTAGTTCAAGAATTTAATCACACTTTAAGAAGCAAAATAGTAAGCCACGTCTATCATGACCGTAAAAATTATCAAACTTCCTTCGCAAGTTAAAAATCGCCTGACCAATGATCTTAATACGGTTAACAATCAGTCCTTTAACTTAATTCCTGTCATTTGTAATTTTCTAGGCTATATTCTTTTCTCCGTAATTGCCCTGCTGACAATGCACTGGAGTTTGTTGCTGCTCATCTTAATTTCGGTAGCCGTTTCCCTGATTTTGCCTAAAATAATTGAAAAGCCGCTGCAAAAAGCTACGGAAAAAGTATCTCATCAAAATAGACAATATTTCAAAATAGACAATATTTGGATCTGATTGAAAAATGGCTAAGCGGTATTGCTGAACTAGAGCGTTATCTTGCCGGTGATAAATTAACGAGTGTAATGCATAAAGGTGCATGCGATTTAGAAAAAGCCAATCTCAAGCAAACACAAGAACAACAAGTTCTATCTATTATTACTAATGGTGTTGCGCAAGTTATGATCCTGATTTTGTTCGTCTGGACTGGTATTTTAATTAAAGGCGGTCTGGTTACGTTTGGTGCAATTGCAGTTATCGGTAATTTTAGTCATTATATTTCACTAGCAATCGAATACTTGCCATTCTATTTTTGCTTAATTAAGGGCACCAGAACTTTGAGACAAAGTTACCGCAGCAACTGTACCAGTAAAAACTGATGAGCAAAACTTAGGAACTCCTTTTGCTTTTAGTACAAAAGATTTGGCAATTAGTTTTCCTAATGGTGAAGCTTTGAAGTTCCGTGATATCACTGTTAATTATGGCGAAAAAATTTTACTATCAGGTGATAGCGGAACAGGTAAGTCAACTTTGTTTAAGCTAATTTTGGGGATTTTGTCACCGAGTTCGGGGAAAATAGCATATAAGGATCAAGACGGGAAAGTGATCAAGCCTGATTTAGCTAAAATCGGCTATATTGCACAAGATCCTGTTTTATTTCCCAGCACCATCAAAAACAATATTACAATGTTCAATCCCAAATTAGACTTGCTGGCCGAACCTGCAGCTCTAGCAGTAGGTTTGGGCACAGATATTGCCAAATTTTCTCATGGCATGAATACAGAAATAAACTTGCAAAAACTAAATGTTTCTGGCGGTCAAAGGCAAAAAATAATTCTTGCGCGTTCGCAAATACATGACAGTAAAATCTTACTGATTGATGAAGGCACAAGTGCAATTGATCAGGCAGGAACCAGAGAAATCCTACAAGAACTCCTTAAAATGCCAGGCACTGTCATTTTTATCGCCCATAATTTTGATAAAAACCTGCAACTGCTGTTTGACCGCGAGATTCATCTAAGTAAATAGCAACAGTAAAAAAAGTGCTACTGAGTGGATCAAGGCTGGTGGTGGCCACCATACTGTCTTTTCATTTGCAGCAACAGAAGACCAAGTTACTGACCTGCAACTATGTACGGAGTTGATCTGTGCAGTATCAAATAAAATCAAATCGCTAACTAATAAATCCCAAACACTTATGATTAAGATTTCTTAGAAAAAATACACTATTTCAATAGTATAATTGAAGTAGTGTATTTTACTAATACGATTAAGTTAATTGGAGAAAAAATGGAAGACATTGAGGAAATATTTGAAAATTATCAAGGTAACGATGTTAAAAAAGTTACGTTAAAAAATGATCATGGTATAACAATTTCATGTTTATCGCTGGGAGCTACCTGGTACGAATTTTTGGTACCTGATAAAAATAAACAACAAAAGAATTTGTTGATGAACTTTGATCATTGTGCAGATTATTATTCTAACGGTTTATGTTGTTGTCAATCAATTGGACGTGTAGCTGGCAGAATTAAAAAAGGTCAGTTCACTTTAGATGGGTCTAATGTGCAAGTTCCCACGAATGAAAATGGCAACACTCTGCATGGTGGTAATAAAGGCTTTCGCTTTTTAAACTGGCAAACACAAACTGGTAAAACTGCTAACAGTGCGAGTGCAATATTTACAAACCAGATTAAAGAAGATCATGACGGATTTCCTGGCGATATGCTGGTTATCATTACCTATACTTTAGATAATGAAGATAAATTAACAATCTCTTATAAAGCTGAAAATGGTACGCAAACAACACTGTTTAATCCTACTTGTCATGCTTACTTTAATTTAAGTGACCAGCCTAATTTAAGTACGCACGAAATTAAGATAAATAGTGAGGAACATTTACAACTTGACTCTGAGTTAATTCCGACTGGAAAAATGCTGGCAAATGCCAATACTCCGTATGATTTTCATGATTTTAGCAATTTAGCTGCTGCATTAGAAGCCAATAAAGGTTTCGATGACGCGTTTGTTATTAATGGTAAAGAAAATCAAATGAAACCTGTGGCTACTTTGAAAGAAAAAGGAAGTGGCCGTCAAATTACTATTTCAAGTGAAAGCAATTGCTTAGTGATGTATACCATGACGCAGGAGCAAACTGGAGTAAAATTTAAGCGGGACAACGGTTCTACCGCACAGCCAAGTGAAGCTGTTGCTTTAGAAGCGCAAGTATTGCCGGGTGCAATCAATCACCAAGATTTTGGAGATATTGTTTTACCTGCTAATACTACCAAGGAACATCAAATCGTTTTTGCTTTTAAGCAGAATTAAATTTTTAATAGATATTATATAGAAGGCTACTGATGATATGACCCCTAAAATTAGGACACTTTATATTAGCTGCTAACTAAGGACTAACTGCCGATATTCAAGCGGAGTTAGTCCTTTTAGTTTGATCTTGATTC
>NZ_CALYQV010000103.1 GCF_945290125.1 uncultured Lactobacillus sp.
GTTTGTTTCAACTTTAATGGTCTGACATAGGTGTCGCGGAATAACTGCTCATAGCTTTGGCCCGTTATTTTACTCATAATACCGCACAAGTAAACATAATTTAGCGAGCTATAGTGCCACTTATTTAACAAGGCGGGCTCAAAAACAGTGTTAACCGCATCATGTTGGATATTATCATTATCCGAAACAAAATGCTTTTGTCCCAGTCTTGCCCCCGGTTTAAGATCAAGACCAGCGGTCATTGCCAGCAGGTTTTTCAGCTTAACCTTCTTCGCTCCAGCAATTTGCGGATAAAATTTACTTAATTTATCCTGCAAACTTAACTTGCCCTCCTGCACTAGGTGCATGATAATTGCGGCAGTCATTGATTTTTGTACTGAATTAATTAGATAACTACTGTTCGCATTATTCTCAGTAGCGTAATCAAGCCAAGTCTTACCATTTTTAATGACTAGAATTGAACCCTTTATTCTGAGAGCATCAATTTGTCGGCGCATTATTTTTCTTTTCAGCAAATCTGATCTACTAAAATTACTTAGTCTATGGTTTGTAGTCCTGATTGCGTACGGCTTTTTTTGCCACTTTTTACTATAAAAATAGTTATAAATATTATAGTTATGCGGTACATTAGCTTGCGCCATAAACGGCTTTACTGCCCGGTCGACTGCTACCCAGCCGCGCCAACCTAGGTGAATCGTATCTTCCATGAAGTACTGTTCACCGCCGCGCTTAGACAAATCGGTGACGTTATCAAAGCCCTGACTGGCCAGCTGATACTTAATCTTGGAAACGGCCTTTTGATACATTTCCTGCGATAAGCCCGTATAATTAGACCACTTTTCATTGATCGGCGGGATAATAAATAACACATTGGTATGTTGCTTGGCAAACTGGTGCAACATCAGTTCAAAATCACTGTATTCTACTGATTTAGTGTAGTTAAAGTGCCGTTGACTGCCCTTCAATTTAACCAATAAACGTTTATTCAAGCGCCGCTTAAAAAAGCGGTTATTAATACCAAAGCTATTAGAATTAGTGTTAAGTTCAGCC
The DNA here is from genome assembly GCF_945290125.1 of uncultured Lactobacillus sp. Taxonomy (GTDB): domain Bacteria; phylum Bacillota; class Bacilli; order Lactobacillales; family Lactobacillaceae; genus Lactobacillus; species Lactobacillus rizhaonensis. The sequence continues at coordinate 1,051 of NZ_CALYQV010000103.1, forward strand.
TGCTCACTTGCTACCCGGTCTAAGGCCTTGACTGAATAAGTAGCCGGCAAAAGTTTAGCCTGCTTATTGATCCTTTTGATACGGTCACGTAATTGAAAGGTACTAAAGAACTTGTCTTCATTGTTAAGTATGCGCCGCTGATTCTCCAAGTAGAAACGTTGAAACCCGGTCAGCTGCTCTCCTCGGGCAGCTCTTCTCATTCCCAGCTTAATAACGCCTTTCACTTCCGGCATCTGCAAAAAACGCTTGGCCGCATAGCGGTTAGTTACACTGGTTTTCTTGCTGTTTAAGAGAAAATTGCAGGCCTGCAGCGGTGAATAATACAAGGCAAAAGCATCTGGATTTTGCCCCTTCTTGGTAAACCATTGCGGTGAAACAATCACCACGGCTTTTTTACCCTTAAGCTGTTTTGACGTGCCCTGCATCTCTAAAAAATGTGCCAAAGACTGGCTACCCGGGCCACCTAACAAAAACGGCCGGTAATCGCGGTGATATTTTTGCGCAATTACACTCGGGTGCAGGGGATCAAGTCGTGACAGTTCACTTGACCCGTAAAAAGGCACATAGTCATCTTTAAAGGCATCCTGTTTCATCAAAGAGCCTTTAAAAATGGTCGTGGTCTGGGAATTAGCTGCTTGGTAAATGGCACCTTGCGAAAATGTCCGCTCCCACGGCATTAAAAAGATAACCAGTAACATGATGGCGGCGCAGAGCACTGGGCCAAATATCTGCCACAGCCGGCGTTTGTTACTCATTTTCTATATTTTCCACCTTTGCCACAATTTTATTAGGCGTATCCCATTCGTTTCTATCGAATTCAGAAACTGGTACATCAATTTGAAATTTTTCCTGTAAATTTAATAGCATTTGGACACTAGCCATTGAATCCATTAAGCCGTTGGCAAAAATATTTTCGTCCATTCTGTCTGCTAAATCTTCACCAGTTAAATCTTGTAAAATTGCTAAAACTTCTTTTTTGGTATCCATTGTAAAAAACTCCTTAGATAAAATTCTTGCTTACTTCCAGCCAAACCATAGTTGACTGAGAAAACCTGAGAATATCAGGAAACTAAAACAAACTACATTGAAAGTGACAAAGATAGCCAGCCATTTGGTGTATTTATTTGATGGCAATTTGTCTTTGTGCTTCTTCTTAAACCGCAGCCAGCAATCATTGATGATAATGGCCACAGCATGAAACAATCCATAAACAATATAATACCAGGTCAGCCCGTGCCAGAAACCCATCATCAGAAACAAGAGCAAGTATGCTGCTTGTGACAGCCGAACGGGATTCTTGAACAGCTTTTTCTTCATGGCGAAGAAGGTAAACCGCATGTAGATGTAGTCCCGAAACCAAAAGGACAAAGTCATGTGCCAGCGGTTCCAGAATTCTTTAATATTTTGTGAAATAAATGGCTTATTAAAGTTCATTGGAGTGTGAATACCCATAAAATAGGAAATTGACACGGCAAATAAGGAATAACCGGCAAAGTCAAAGAACAAATACATACTGTAGCAGTACATATAAGCCACTAACCACCAAGAAAGTTTTAAACCGCCATTGGCAGTACCTGTGATCAAGGCAGCCCTGGTAATTCGTGGCAGCCAATATGTACCAAAGAACCAGCCCAGAACAAATTTATAGAGAAAGCCCTGAAACAAGTAACGGGTTGCAAGTTCCAAGTCATTTAAATATTGCTCACGCTTAGGAACAGCATCACACTCCTTGGCAAATCTGCGATAGCGATCAATTGGGCCTGAGGAAATGGTGGGAAAGAACAAGAGAAAGCGTAAATACGTTCCCAGATTAAGTTCTTTAATAGCACCATCGCGCACTTCCATCACAACCTGCACGGTCTTGAAAGTAAGATAGGAAATACCCAGAAAGGCCAAGACTCCTGGAATTTTAGCTTGTGGGAAAGCAGTCTGCACTTTGACTAAAATCAGCGGCACAATTGCTAAAATTACCGCTAGGTAAAAGACCCAGGTTTTATTTGAACTGTTTTGGCGCTTGCGATAATAGAGATAGCCATAGGAAACCAGGAGCTGAAACAGAATATAAATGATCAGGCTAACGCCCTGTTGCCATTTTTCGCCATCAAAAATGAGAAATAAAAAAACTAACGAGAACACAACTTCATAGATTTTGAAGCGATGCCCCCTATACAGCCCGATGATAATGGGGATTAAGCCAATCATCAAATACACAAAGTAATGCGGATTGGAATAAGGCTGTAAGTTAATGAAGTTAAAGTTCACTACTCGTTGACCTCCTTAAT
>NZ_CALYQV010000104.1 GCF_945290125.1 uncultured Lactobacillus sp.
AAGGATCGGTTGACGCAAGCCCAGGTTGTCGCAGACGGGTTAGCGCTTGACCCAACCCTGGAGAATACTTACAGCTTCATGCAAGACCTCTTAAAGAAAAAAATGTTAAGCAATTAAGGACCTGTCTCAGGTGTTCAGGAAGATTGGGCTAGCAAATGGAAATCACGCGTAAAAACTTTCAACCTCTGTCCGCCTGATCTGCTTAATGCAGCTAAGTATAGTCAGTCAAACGGCTGTCCGGAAGGAACCAACCGTAAAATTAAGCAGATTTAACGCACAGCCTATGGCCATCGCAATTTTTATCATTTAGTTGCTCGTATTAAATTAGAAGAGCCCAAAGCTGTGGTCAAGAAAAGAGCATCAAGCTACTTAGTAGCCTGATATTCTTTCAAATTATTCTAAAACTCTATCAACAGGATTTAACAAAGAGCATTTTTAAATATCAAAAAAAGCAAATAAATGTATCTTAATACACTTACCTGCTCATTATTTTTTAAAATCAAAATATAAATTGTGAAATTTGTTTACAAGTGTAATGAAGCTTAACCTTTTGCAAACTAAATTAGCTAATTTTTTCTTTCAACTTCTTAATTAAAAGGTCTTTCTTAGCACCATCTACAATTCTATAATTTGATTGCCATAGAGTTTTACTTTTTCCTACTTGCTGTGGATTGGTATCAGTGTCAAACGTGTTTTGGACTAATCTCGTTCCTACTTTTTCCCAAATTTTAATTGGATCATCATCCCACTGTATCTTCGTTTTGTCTTTATTCCATGATAGCAAAGCTCTAAAAGCACCAAATATCGGCATTAAATATCCAGAAGATATCTCATAGCGTAATGTCTCTTCATTATAATCAGTTTTTAAATGTCCTTTAACATCGATACCACGTACCGCTCCAAATTTAGCGTTTTTACCATCTGATTTTTTGAACTCATTATATTTTTCTCCCATTTCTTTTTGTATAGTTTCATAGAGTCGAATAAGTAAAGGGACCTCTGGAGCTAATTGCTCATATATATTATCTTCACACTCATACTCTTTCTGATAGTCTTTGAATACTGTAGCTTTACCAGAATAAGAAGAAATCGGAACTTGACTGTCATCCGGATATTTTTTTATATTAAAAGCAAACATAAGTTTTAAAATATTTGATATAGGTATAGGCTGTTCTGCATTATCTTTATACGCAATTTTATTCGCATATGGTTCGTTCTTAATCGCTTTTTTTATAAAATTAAACTTCTCATCAAGCTCAAACAACGAAATATCACTAACTTGAATAGATGTATTTCTTGCATCTGCTAGTGCTGAAACATCTAAATCGTTTCCAACAATAATCTCAAGTCTAACATATTTCTCAATATCAGATGGAACATACTGTCTATTTTGAATAATAGCTTTATATGTATGTCCCCCATCTAATAGTCCATATCGATGAATATCACTATCAAAATCGACTGATAGCACTCCAGTTGCATTGTTGAATTTTACACTCTTAGCAGTAATAACAATTCCTCGGTTATCAACGTCGAAGTTATTGTCAGATTCTCTAACTGCTTTAACCAATTGTTTAGCAACAGAAGTTGTCATTTTTGGTACTCTTGGATTTACTTCAAGTGAAAGATCATCAGGTAAGTCCTTAAAGTTAACCCAAACAAAATATGTCCGAATGTTTGAATCAGATGGAGAAACAATTGTTCTTACAGAATCGACTTTAAATTTTTTTATGCTCATATTAAGAGCCTCCTTTTTATATAGGTTTGAGCGAATTTTGCTAAACCTTATATGAATTATAATAATAAAAAGCAAAGTCTTATTATTATATACTAACTTTAATTATCAAGGTCATTCTATTTCTTTGACCTTATGAATATAGTACAATATATTTAAAGTAAACACAATGAACCAAGGTTCCTTTTATAGAAAGTGAGTAAACAGTGACTGTAAAACAAGAACTCAATCCTAAATTTATTGAAATAGGAAAAATAATAAAAAAGTATCGTAATGAATTGTTACCTCAAAAATCAAGAGAATATTTTATAGAAGACAGAATTTTAGCAAATATATTACCTGATAACTGGATTTCTGAAAAATCTTTGATGAATATTGAAAACGGTCGAAATCTTCCTAGTTTAACAACTTTAATGACATTATCCATTGCACTTGAATGCGATTTTATTGAACTAATAAAAGAAATTAAGGAATATCTATATCCAGATTATCTTAAAAAAAGTTAAACTAACCAAATTTGCTTCCACACTTAGACCTCTAACAACCATCTATGATAATTTTATCAACCACATCATTTACCAATTTATTTGCTTTACTTAATAGCAATGAAATAAAGGATTGAAAATCAATTATCATGTTAATCCTAATTTAAACGAGAAGCATGGTGAACTTTGGAGTAAAGGAATAACACCCAAGAAAAATGACTTTTTATAAGTAATGTCCCCGAGCGATGCCGTTCTGTGATGTCATTATCAAGCCGCTAATAATGAGGTTAGAATAAGCAATTTTTAGGCTCACCAGAAGCTTGAGTGATCAAAAAAGAAGCTGAAGATGTTCAACTTTTTGTTATTTGCTTAAACTCGGCAAGTGCCGACTGTAAGTCATTGATATTTTGCCAGCTCTTTTTCTACCTCTATGCCATATTCAGGCATCCCCAGCAAATAGAAATTCTGCACACCCGCTTTAACTTTAACCAGATGGTTTCTGTCTTGATCATTGCCCTCTACATGATTGCCTTTTTACTGCTTGTTACCAACAATAGTGGCCAGAACTGGATTTTAGCAGTCGCCCGAAAGGTTTTAGTCTCATCTATGAATCTTTTAAATGCCATTTTGGTAATTGCTGGCCCACTGACTTCGACTATTTTTTTAAGTCTTACTAGTACCACACAGGTTAACCATTCCTTATATGTAATTTTAATGGCCTTCGCCGTTACCTTGACTTTTATGATAAAAATTAAAAAGAAAGTTGCACCAGCCGACTGACCAAATTTTTTAAGTTAAGAATCCTGAGTAGCAGTCGTAATCACCATATGGTAATATGTAGTTACGAGGTGATATAATGTTAAAATTAACAGGAAAGTCTAAATTCATTAAAGCAGGCAATTCATTTGGTCTTAGGTTAACAAAAAGTGATCAAGAAATTCT
>NZ_CALYQV010000105.1 GCF_945290125.1 uncultured Lactobacillus sp.
ATTGGGGGACTTGATTTAGAGCGGCTACAAGGTGATTTAACGTTGCGAGTTTCTGCTGGTGGAGAAAAATTCTTTCCAATTGGGGAACAAGATGCGGAAATGACCTTGCCCCAGGAAATTATTTATAGTGATCGAAGAGCAGTGGTTACACGCTGTTTAAATTGGCGTGACAGTGCCCGCTATGAGGTGAATTCTAGCACTAAAGAAGTTTTATTTATTATCGAAAATGCTAATCCAGAACGGAATGCTGATTATCAACAAGCCATTGTCTTATTACAAAAGCGTTTGCAGGACTATCTCAAACTGTCAACAACAGTTCAGGTTTTAGATCAAGAACACCCGCAAGTGGAATTATAAAAAATATTATTAAAATAAGTTTATTTTGTTACGAATTTATTTACTAACTGAACCAATTGGAATTTTTCAATTGGTTTTTTGATGTTTTTTTAATTAAAAATAGTAGATAAAAGCTCTTCTTTTACCCAATGTATTTATATCGGGATATTTTTGATATAAGTAAATTGTTAGATGAAATGGAGCAATTAGCAATGGCAACGACAAAAAAAGAAGCTCGTTTGAATATTCGTATTGATCCTTAATTAAAAGATGTTGCTCAGATTGTAGCGGATGATATGGGCATAGACTTAACTGCGTCTGTTACCATCTTTATTACAAAAATGGTAAAGGAACATGTTATCCCCTTCACACCAACGAGTTTACCAGTTGAAACTTTACAGTTACTAAAAGAAGCAAAACATCCAGAATTGCTGAAAAAATATAATACTCCTGATGACATCTGGAATGACCTAAATGTCTAGTCTGTTTCCAACTCTGACATTTAAACGTGATATAAAACGCCTGTCTAAGAAATATTGGCCGATAGCCGATAGATGAGTTAAAAGTGGCAGTTAAGTTATTAGATGCAGGAACTAATAATGAAATATTAAGAAAAAAATATGCAGATCATGCTTTGTCTTCAAGTAGCACTTGGAAAGGATATCGTGAATTGCATGTTGGTGGTCCTCTTTGAGATTGGTTGCTAATATATAAAATTGAGTAACAGGACCTTATTTTGACTCTGGTAAGAACTGGATCTCACAAGAACCCTTTGGGCAAATAAGTTTACTAGTAAGTACAACTGGATCAGAGTAAACGATGGTTTCAATAAACCAAAATTAAAAAATATTGAGAAAATACTGCTAGATTTATCTAATCATACTTTAAAAAGATAATTAACAGTTTTATTTTAATGTACGTAAAACTGTTTTTTTTGTAATATTTGATAAAAGTCCACTCATTTAGGGTGTTACTAATTTAAATAGGGGATTATTTTGATTTTTATTGCTAATCATGTTATATTAGTATTTGTATCAAAGTATTTGTGGCTCCTCTTTTCTTTAGGATTTTGTCCTTGTTTAGTTCTATTATGAGCATAGCTTCCTATAAAAAGAGTATACCGCTTTAACTTCTCTACACTTTGATATAACATAAAAAGGTACTTGGACCCTTGATTAATTAAGGATTTAAGTACCTTTTTCTATACTTTTAATGAAAAACTAAGTCAGGAATCTTTTGATTAAAATCAGGAGACTCCTGCCTTAATTTTTCATTGAATTGATTTTTACTAAAATTTCAAATTAGTGACCCTTTTTAAATTATTCGCTAGTTATTTTCCAGCTGACAACCGCAAGTATTAGAAATAGTCGCATTGCAGACAAAATGCCAATTTTGTTCTTGCGCATAATTAGTTATTTGTTCTAATAATTTAAATATGTCAGTAACTGGGCCCCGCAAAATAGTGGCTAACTCATTAGTTTCGGCAGTAACAGCCGTTTGTTGCTGAATCAATTGTAAAACTTGTTCAACTATCTGGTTATAATCAGCTGCTCCCAAAGGATAGAAACTCAATTGGCAGCTGATTTGCGAAATTTCAGACATACAAAGCCTCCTATTGGATTAGTTTTTTGAGCATTTTTCTCATTAGTATTATTATACTCTGACTCTGGTAAATTAGGAGGCAAGAATAAGCATTGCTGTGCATTCGTAAAGTGCTGTGAATCCCAATTTTGTATTTGCTTTAAAGTTAAAAAATGAGCATATTCATAAGCTGTTCCTCGACAAGCAGGACTTTCATACAAATTCGCCCAAGCACTACCCTTTTGAATTGTACCTAAAACTATCGTACCTCCAGGCTTAACAACACGATACATTTGATGGTAGGCAACTTGCGGATTTGTGATAAATTCCAAGGTTGCCATAGAAAAAACACTGTCAAACTGATTATCTGCATACGCTAGTTTTTGAGCATCCATTATTTGTAACTGGACTTGTTCTAAATAAGCCGATAATTTAGTTTTTGCTTGTTGGAGCATCTTTGGGGCCTTATCAATTCCAGTAATCAGGCAGCCTTTTTGCACCAACTCCAGGGTAAAGTGTCCGGTACCACAGCCAATTTCCAAAATTTTTTGCGCAGATCGTGGTTGCAATAAATCACCTAAAGTCTGCGCTTCTTGCTCAGCAACAAACTGCCCTACAGTAGTCTGATACCAATCATCATATCCCTGATAAAAATCATTAAACACATTTTTCATATTTCTGCCTCTTTTCTTCAATACTTTTACTTCTAGAATAGCACTTATTATAATAACATTATTGTGACTAAAGCAGATATTTCTCCAAGTATTGCCTAGCAGTTTTCAATGAAAAATTAAAACAGTAATCTCTTGATTTTAATCAGGAGGGGAATGTCTGGTGTTTAAAAGCGTAAGGCGTCTTACTGATATACTGTTCTACCACCTCTTCACTCATGTTTCCCAGTGTACTCATGTTGTAGCAGTGCGACCAAAGATGTCCGTCCCAAAATTTCTGCTGCTTAATTTCCGGATTCTTTTCGAAAAACATTTTGGCAAAAGGCTTAGCCAGTATCTAAGTAGTAGGTCCGTCTGGCAACCTGCGGACCATAAAGGCTTTGGTAATTAGCACGTAAGACCTATAAGTAGGCAAGGGCTGTAACTAAGCAAATTGTGGTCGTTGCCCCTAAGGGCAATTCTCACAAGCTCCTGACTTTAGTCGGGAGTGGTTGACACTACTTCCATATGTAGGAAGCTTTTTTTCTAATACTTA
>NZ_CALYQV010000106.1 GCF_945290125.1 uncultured Lactobacillus sp.
AAGCCCGCTAGTTAGTAGCTGGGCTTGTTGCTTGCGTATTCTCATTTTGGTTAGCAGCTGGTTGTTGGTTGGTACCTAGAATTTCGTCACACTCAGCTTGAGTGATTGAGTATGGGACTAGGCTTTTGACAACATCTTCAGTCATCATTTTCCAATCTTGATACGCTGCTTTTACGGTATCAAAAGCAAAACTATGGTTATTCATATTTATTTCTCCTCCTTGGTGCTATTAGCACTGTCTAATTTTTGATTAATGTCGGCTAACTGCTTGTTAATGGCGTTTTGGGTCAGTGTTTGATTAACAATCGCCTGTTGTAGCTGTTTATTAGCAGCTAAAGCGGTATTGAGCTGTAAGAGCATATTTACATTAGCTTGGCGCAATTCGTCCATCGGAGATAAGCCACTAGCAATTTTGACAAGTCGATTTCCGTCAAGTTCCCACTCCCGAAAGTTTTCGGCATTAAAATTCGGGTCAGCTTCTACTTCTTGCCAACCCGGAGTTTGTAACTGTTCTTCACTGTAGACATTGGCGAAACCAATTACAGCATTCTGATCATTTATTTGTACTGCAATTTTCATCAAATTACCCTCCTTACTTGGAATATGCGGTTATTTTAGTAATAAACATATTAGTTTTACCCAAATTCACCCACTTATTATAATCAGAATCAAAGTTTTGGATTTGTACTGGATCATAAGTCAAATTAATAGATGTGTTCTCGATTTGTAAGTTAACTTTATTGCTTTTGAGTATGACACTGTAAGAATAGCTGACACTTTTATCGACATTTCCTTGCTTATCGGCAGGATAAATTCTTCCTGACGATTTAGCGTCCCAAGAAAATACTTTATCTTCTAAAAGAGCACTTTTTGCTAACAGTAAAGGATTGGGAATATCTGGATACAGATCATGGAAATTCAAATAAATTGTTGCGGAATCCTTTACCACTTCTAATGCAGGTGCAAACTCAATTTTGATTCCATCACCAACATTGGAGAAATTTTGGGAAACATTGGTTAAAGCTATTTCGCCTGAGCTTTTACCTTCGAAGAGGACGGCTCCATTAGCTAATTGCGGAATTGGCTTAGCTTTAGTAAAAGAGTTAGCACTAGTGATTTGTACGTCATAGAAAGCGCCGTTATTACTGCCAGATTTTTGATCCAATGCAAAGCCTTGGTGATTAGTAATCACTAGGGTTGTACTATCTTTGATAGCAATGGAAAGTCTTGGTGATTGACTGACTTTTGTAGTGCTCAAAGCTTCTCCGATACCATCAATCGCACAGTTAATCGTTTGGCCAATCACGAGGTTTTTCGCCAAAATGGAAATAGGAATAGGGACACTAGCTACATACTTGCCAGTTTGGGGTTTATCCTCATTAGAAGCTACCACAGGCAAAATAGAAGTAGTGCCGGTTGTGCCGTTGGTAATCGGGGTTTTAATAATTTGCAGTGATAATTGGATTCCATCACCAATGCTTAGTAAATCCTTGCTTAGGGTAATTTCAGTATCACTGGTGGCGGAAGTTGTCCCTGACCATAGCTGCACCGTCCCGATTAAGTTTTTGCCCGGATCGGTGTTAACGCCTGAATCAGGAATAGTGCTATCACCGGGATTATCAGTGCCGCCATTGCCAAACAAATTATTTAGGTCAACTTGGCCAGCTTCGTCAGGTAAATATATTTTATCCTTAGCTTTGACACTTCTAATCGCAGCTTTGTTTAATTTCAGAAATTCTTTCGTCAATTTAGTTAAATCATTGATTGCTGTCATTGTTTACCCCCTTCTGCTTCATATAAGCGATCAATTTCTGCTTTATCGTCCGGATCTTGGATAACATCAGCAGTAGAGATTGTGCCAGCTTTGATACTTTCATTAAAGATATCAATAAAATTGTCTTTGGTAACTAAGTTCTTTTGCTCAATCTGATTAGTTAAATCGGTGAGTTTATTTTGCAAGTCAGTTTCAAAAGCTGCTTCCTTTTGTTTCAGCGTTTGGAAAGCAGAATCTAAATCCGTTAGTTTCTGATTCTCAATACTTAGCTTGTTTTCAAAGTCTGCCAGTGCCGCGTCTATACGTTTTTTATCTTCTAGCAAGGCATCAGTAATCACATTATCGAAGAAATCCAACGTATAACCAATGTGCTCATCGGCTAAATCCTGCATTTTCTTTAAGTTGGCCAAGCAACGTTGATACTCACTGATATAGAAGGCCATCGGACGTGGGAAAGCTACATCGTTAGGAATGACATGTAAATCAAAATCCAAACTAATGGAGCGGGTAGTACCATCTTCTCTTTCTAGAACAATTTGCGCACTTACAAACTTACCTGCAACTAATCCCACGGCTTCTTCCGGTGTCCAGTCCAATTGCCCTATGCTTGCTTGAGTTGTCTCAAATCCTTCATCCGTGGAAATAAAGTTATTCTGTGAAGTTCTGCCTTGGAACCACGGCTTGTGAAAATCCGATATATTAGCCCGTCCTGTCTCATCAAAGACTTGAAAACGAAAACGAACTCCGCTTGCTTCACCCTGTCGTATAACGGCAATTGGCAACACTCGTGAACGAGTCTTCCGGTTGTAAATATCCGCCGGCACAATATGTCCTGATTCGTCAACAGTAGCTGCATGGGGTAAATAACCAGCTTGTGCATGGTTCAAATAAATTAGAATGGTTTGTTCGGTAGGAACATCAGTGGTTATATAATCGTAAGGATCATGTGGGTCAGGATCTTTATCTGGCCAACTTAATGGTGGCAATAAGGGATTATGAGCTTGATTATTTTTAGGATCATTTTGTGGGGTGGTGCCTTGATTATTGTCAGGTTTCTTTACTTCATCGGTCATTGTTTACCTCCTTCTTTTTCGTATAAGCGATCGATTTCTGCTTTATCGTCCGGATCAGCAATCTTATCATTGATATCAAGATTTGTTGGATATTGGTCAGTTCTACTTGGATTAGCATACGGCCCAATAGCCGGCGCTGCCTGAACTCGTTTTTGCAGGTTATTGATTTTAGCTTCCAGCAAATTGAGCTTTTGATCTACTGCAGCTTTAGGATAGTAATTTTTATCCAAAAATTCAGAGACTACTAAA
>NZ_CALYQV010000107.1 GCF_945290125.1 uncultured Lactobacillus sp.
GGCCTTTGTAATTGTTAAACCATATTTTATACATTTCGCTAGTTTTTATTTGTTTCGGCTTGCTATAGCCCTGAGTACCATTAGCCCTTAATTTATCGTAGGTGGTTTTAGCATCGTTGTAATTAGTAAATCCTTGCCTAGTTATATTGACTCGCTTACCATTCTCATCCAAACCCAAATAAAGATGAAACTTAAACCGTCGTTCACCACTTTTGCTTTCATATTCCTTTATATGACTATCTCTTTTTGGCATAACAATCCTCCTAATTTATGATAAAATAGGGTAGACGAAAGGCCTTAGGCCTTTGTCTACTTTTTACTAAGTCCTTAAGAATTAGTTTTCCAGATCAGTTCTTAAGGACTTTTTTATTTAATTACTTTTTGCTTTTTTATTTACGAGAAGATGCCAAACAAAAAAGAAAACACCAATAATTAAAGCTGCCCAGCCCCATATTTGTAAATCACCGTAATCGTGAGCATTAGTAATTCCTAAAATCCAAGCAATAATCATTAATACTAGACCAGCAATATCACCGCCTAGACTTTGTGAATTACGAGTTGCCACATATACAATTCCGCAAACTAAAAACAAAGCTGCAACAATAAAACCTGCTGTTCCACCTGCGTCGCTGGTTTTATTCTCCATTGCATGGGATGCACCAACTGCACAAGATTGGAATAATATAAATGCAGCTAACACCATTTGTAAAATGCCAATTACTAATTTTGTGATTTTCATATAAAAATCTCCTTCATTATTTGCCATAGGTTTAATGTCACTGGTGTGATGGACAATTCTTTAATAGAAATTCTACCGCGTTTAGTAAAACTTTCAATAACCAAAAAGGTGGCTATCTTGCTATTAACGACTATTATTTGTTTATTTTAAACCATACTGTGATTTTCCCGTTAGTTTGTTTCCGGTAAAATCTACTGAAACATTAGATCCTAAGTCGCCATCAATTCCAGTAAACCAGGCATATTTAGTTTGGTAATTCCCTAAAATAAACAATTGCGTTATTTCGTCTGGCATACCCCATTTTTTAAGAACGTAATCGCTGGTCGTCCCATTGTCTAACTTTCTATACGACTTGCGGGTAATAGGGCTTCTGCTTCGTTTCCAACGCAATCTGTTCAACGATCTGCCAACAACATGCTTATTAACAAATGTAAAAGAAAGATCTAATCCAGCGTAATGCCAGTTGGAAATTTCTGATTCTATGCCTGAAACCTCACTAGAAGAAGTATTTGTGGGCTTGGATCCCAACATCTTTTTAACCTTTTTATATGATGTGCCACCTTGTCCTTCTTTAGCTATATCTCCCAATTTAACTTTAGTAAAAACTGAGAGCAGCCTGGCATTTTCAATAGAAGTTTGATCTCCGTACGGATCTGTGTAAACGGTGTTTTGTTTTGCTTTAGTCGCTTTTTGATCAGTTTTATTTTTTGAAGTGCTGTTGTCATTAAAACTATCTGTAATAGAACCTACCAAGCCAGCTGTTAATAAAAAAACAATTATCCAAAACCACCAGCATTTTTTTAGTGGCTTTTTTATTTTGTCATTTTTGGTACTTACTTTATTTTTATTCCTTGCTAACTCGTTGTCATGATAGAACATAAATGCAATACAACTAATAATGGCAACTATCCAAAAAACTATCATCATTAATACTCCATTTACTTATAAAACATCATAATCCACATGGATTACTTTACCAATAATTCTACCAGGGTTTTTATCGTTCAAAAGGATTGGATCATACTGAGTGTTCTCTGGCAACAAAATTATCTCACCATTTGTAAACTTGACACGTTTAATCGTCGCACCATCATCAATCAAAACAGCAGCTAATTCTCCATTTTCAACCATTGCTTGTCGTCTAATAGTAACCAATGAACCATCTGGAATTAAGGGCTCCATGCTGTGACCCTGACATTGTAATAGAAACAATGTTCCATCAGGCTTATGGTCAAAAGTCAAATCTTTGTATCCAACAATATTTTGCTCTGCGAAAATTGGCTCTCCACATGCTATTTTACCCAATATAGGTACCCTAACTTGATAATTGTGAGGTTCTAATCTTTTAACAGTATCAATATCATCATCAGATAGAGGCCGTAAGGGACTGCCACCGATGGGATATTGGTGCATAATCTGTGATGTCGCGTTTTTTTTATATTGAGAGTATTTATGCCCATGCTCTATTAACTTGTTAGTTTGAGCATTAACTTGATTTGAACTGTCGTCTAAAAGGGTATCAATTGAAGTATGCAAAACATGGGCAACTTTTTCTAAGTTTTCAATTGTAGGCTTCTTATTCTTCCAACGATAAATAGTTCTTGTGCCTAAGCCAGCTTTATTGTTAACCTCCATTAAAGTTAAACCGTGTTCTTTAGCAATTCTCTGGATATTTTCAAATACGGTCATTTTAAATAACTCCTCATATTCAAAAATTACGTAACATTACGCTTGACAATTTACGCATAGTAACGTAATATACTGTTGTAAACAAAAAACAAAACAAATAAGAAAACGAATTAGATACGCTTTCTTTGCACAATAAAAGCTTTTTACGATGTTTGGGGAAACACTTCAGCTCTTATTTAGCATACTTTAATATTCGCACTCTTACGTAATTTTGTCAATCGTTTACACATTAATTTTTACATTATTATTTTTTAGTATTACGGAAAATGGAGGCGTAACATATGCATTTTGACGAAAAATTGCAAGCTCTAACTAATCAATACGCGCAGGAAATTAAGATTGCTTTGGTTAAAGCTGATTTAAGCCAAGCTGAATTAGCTCGCCAAATTAATGAGAATACTGCACAAGTCTGTCAGGCAATTAATGGATGCCCAGGAGAACGATTTGTCAGAATTCGAAAAAAGATTAGCCAGAAATTAGGAATTAGACCTTAAGGAGGCTTGTCAAATGGAAGTTAATGTTCCGGTAGTTATCCCAAAAAAGGACTTAGTCGACGCTGTTCGAGAAGTTCTAGCAGAAAGGGGAATATCATTCCAGGAGGAAAACGAATGGATGAATGCTACTGA
>NZ_CALYQV010000108.1 GCF_945290125.1 uncultured Lactobacillus sp.
CGATTAAAACTTTCAAAATGGATAAATGCGTAAAGCTTTATGATGCTTTTTTATTTGCCTTTGTACTGGAATTTTTTTCCGCAGTTCATGCAAATCATGTCGACTTTTTTTGTATTTTTCCCTGCAAAACCTGCTAAAGAACCTATACCGCCAGTTAATATAGTTCCGGCCGCAGCTTTACCAATTGAAAAACCTTTTCTGTGTTGACCTAATACCTGGATGTTAGTTGATCTACATCTAGGGCAATGGGGTTGGTTCAGTGCATTCAAAAATGAGCTTACATTATTTAAACCTTCAACAGCTTTTTCTAAACTACTTTTTTGTTTTGCTTTCTGAACTGGTTGCTCTGAAATAGCACTAATTTTCTCTGTCTGATTATTATCAGTAGTCTTTAATACTTTGTTATTATCTATATTGTTCTCAACAATAGCCTCTGCATCAGGAATTGACTCTGAGCTTTTGACTTCTGAGGGAATTTCCGATTCACTTTTAGCCTCTTGTTTTAGTTGTCTTAATGCCTTGTGAGTATTTATTGACTCCTTTAATTTTTTCTGTTCAATTAAATTTTTAGCCTCTTCAAAAGGCAATTGACGTTTAGCCAATTCAAATTTAACAGTATCTTTTATACCTAAAGGTATCTTATATCCCAATGCTTTTGCCAAATAACTGTTATCTTCAAAACAAATTTTCTCATTTCCAAGTGGGTAACCTTGATTATTAAATGTTAATTTTTTGCCACATATGGCACATGTTTTGTATAAACCCATGCTAATTTCTCCTTATTTAAATAACTCAAAAAACAAGATCATCATGCTTTTTAAATAAGTTGCAAGCATCATCGAGCATCCTGATAGGTATGCCATATTGTTGTAAAAAAAGATATGGCTCTTCGTATGAATCATATTGCAACGTTGCATATTCAAAAATTAAATTTAGTGAGAAAAGATCTGCACGCCGTTCATTAGGCGTTAGAGTGGTACCACAATAATATGATAACCCAGGATTGCCTTCCATAATGTGTCCAATTTCGTGTCCGATTATGAAAGGCAATTCTTTTTTATTTTTCCAATTGTTGTTAATAACGATAGTTCGTTTGTTCTTGTCGGCTAAAGAGCTATACTCTTTTGCAGTAGTAATTTGTAAGACGCCAATTTTGTGATCAAACGCATAGCTATATAGCCATTTAATTAAATCACTCACGTCTTTTACCTCTTTCAATATCTGAATCCATTAAATTCTTAATAATATCAAGATAATCATCAGGAATAGGTCTGCCACGATAAGATAGTAATTCATCGTTCTCAATATCAATTGCATGTCGGCTCTGCTTAGAAACAGGGGACGGATCATCAGTGTTTCCAAGCAAATAGTCAGCAGAGGTATGAAGAAACTTTGCTACTGCAGTCAGACTGTCTGATTTTGGTACTTGTTTTTTTACAGTGATATATAGTTCTAGTTCCCAAACCAGCCTTATCATTTACTTCAATTAAAGATAAGCCATGCTCACGTGCCAACTTTTTAATACGGTCAAATGGTGTCATATCAAGCTCCAAAAAAAGACAAAAATATTCGTAAAATTCGCATTTTTTATTTCAAAATTCGCTTTTATGCATAAATATATTTGTCAGTTAAATTACTTACATTTTTAAGTAAGCAAATAAGCACTGGAACTATATGCGAATAAAGTTCAACTACTTTATTAACTATACCTTTATATTCGTATTTATGCGAATTAAAGTCAATAGATTTACGCAACTTACTTACATGCGAAAAGGAGAAAAGAAATTTATGCCCGCAGATCAGGAATTGGCGTCAGCTAAAAATAAAGAAATTTGCTCAAAAGTACTGCAGTGGCAAAGCAATGCTATGGGTGTGATTATTCATTTTTGATGAGTTTTCAGAAGTTGATTTTAAGAATGGTGGTTAGGTAGTTAATCCTTGCAAAAGCGAGGATGGCAAAACAATTTTAATTTTAGAGAAGCCAGCTGCAAAATAGATGGAAAAGCAAAAAAGGAAATAGATTGGAACGTAGAATTGCCTTAATAAAAGACATTTAAGAGGTAAAAAACATGAAAATTTTAGAAAGGTTAATGGACAAACGGATAGACTTGTTAAATACTTGCTTCGATTTCGGAAACTATGGCGTATCCAAAAAAAGCGCTAAACGCGAATTAGCAATATTATGGCTAACAGTAATTGTCTTGGGGGTGCTCACTCATTTAGTCAGCAGTCCAAGCAATTACTGGAACTTGAAAAACAAAAAAAGCCCGACTGCAATCAGACTTTGAAATTATATCATTAAGGAAATTATTCCGAACATGGAATGTACAGTTATAGAAGTAAGTGGTAATACCGCCACTTATGATAAAAAGGTGACGATTACGAAAGCCAGAGAGACTTTGTAGTTTATTATTAATGGCTTGAAAAAGTGTATGAAGCGCCTGGATATTGTCCTAAAACCAAAGTTTAGACACTAAAATCTTTTTCAACATGCTAAGAATTGGAACAATCATTACTGTGAAAATTGGAACTTTTTGGCATCAGAAATTTTTAGATGACTATGAGATAAAAGGTAGGAAAGCAGTATCAAAATGAATGACTTTTAAAATAGCAAGATAAATTGACACAAGAAAATTCTATGTTTACTACTAGTCTTGCTAATAAAGTAAGACATTACTTAAGTCGAAAAAAGATATAAGCATGCTCAAAGGACTAAAGCAAGGCTTTTCGGACGGTTATTACGGAACAATCGATAGACATACCAATGTGTTGAACAAAGTTATTGATGATGCTGTTCAGGAAGGTAGAAAACAAGCACTAAATTTGAATTAGAGTGATTAAGTATGACCGAAAACCTGAATAGACTTTGTTTATGAATGACAAAAGG
>NZ_CALYQV010000109.1 GCF_945290125.1 uncultured Lactobacillus sp.
ATTCAAAAATTTACCAACGAACCCCTATAATAATACACGTCTTTGTAATTCTTCTAAATGCTGATTGCCAGCATAATAGTTCAAAATTCAGGCCTTTCACGGCCCTATTTATAGCACTTTCAGAATTTATTGTGTTTTATTGTGTTTGGTTCAAAAGGTCCATCATAGCTTGACTTTTATCTTTTGCAACATGAACATAAGTCTTTAAAAACATTTCTGTGGTGTGTCCCAATCTGAATGCTGCCCAAGGATAACTTATTCCTGGTGTATTATCTAATTTAGTAGCCACAGTATGCCGACAAGTATACATATTTATTTTTTTACTTGTCGCATTAACACCAATCTTTTCTGCAACTTTTTTAATAATTATGTTCATACTAGCTTGACCAATTGGAACACCATCAGCTGTTAACCGTTTATCACGCATAATCAATAGAATAAACTTGTTTCTATTAATAATACCTTTATCACGTAATAGCTTTCGTTGCTTTTTCTGATAATTAAGCAACAATTCAACTAAATTATTTGAAATTGGCAAAGTTTTACGACTAAAGCCGTGTGATCGACTTTTCAAGTGTCCATTCAATCGATGTAATTTTTCGCTCCAGGCATTATCAATTTCAAACACATTATAACTGCCTTCTTTAATTAATTGGTTCCACCTAATTGCTTGCAATTCTTGCGGTCGCATCCCAGTTTCCAAGGCAATTAAAATTGCTAAACGACTTACCTAAAAATCAATTTGCAAATTCGCTAATTCTAAAACAATTTCCTGCTTGATTTTCACAACTTCTTCAGCAGTAAACACATACTTTTCCGGAATTATCGAAAACTCTTCTATTCTAAAAAATTTTCGTAATGGATTTTTAGGAACAGGGTTAATATTAATAACATCTTGCTCTTTTAACATTGAAAAGTACTGTCTAATATATTGTAAACGCCGATCAATGGTTGAATTTTTTGAAACTTTCGCCTTATGGGTCTTAATATAATTACGTGCAAAGGCCCTAATTTGCGTTTCAGTAATATCCTTGATTTTGGTTTTACCAAAATATTTGCCAACTAAACGACAAGTATAATCCGAATCAGTAAATGTGGGTAAACTCCACCTGCCTGCTTCATATTCTCCCTTACAATAATCTAATATCTAATAAAGCTT
Source organism: uncultured Lactobacillus sp. (assembly GCF_945290125.1). GTDB lineage: Bacteria > Bacillota > Bacilli > Lactobacillales > Lactobacillaceae > Lactobacillus > Lactobacillus rizhaonensis. Next base: position 1,160 of record NZ_CALYQV010000109.1, read on the forward strand.
GCGCAAAACTGGTATTAGCTTTAGTAACCCTGGCAAAATCTTTACTTTTAAATTCACCCCACATTTTTCGCTCTAATTGTTTTGCTTCTACTAAAGTATTAGCTACTTTACTGGGCAAGCTAATTTGCTTACCAGTAGTTAAGTCTTTTGGCTGGATCCTTACCCGAAAGCAGCCACTATATTTTCCCTTAGAAATCTTAGTAATTGACATTTCATTTACTCCCTAAAAAGAGAGTACCGAAATAGTACTCCCTTATTACAGCAGTTAATTTTATTTTTCAGGTACGAAGTTAGACATTTCTTCTAGCCAGTTTTGCATTTCCTGCGCATAAAAGTACTTTCTGCCAGTTGAATAAACTGCGTGTTCAGGACAACGATGTAAGTGATACTTTCTTGCCTTTTGCTTATTTTTTTTAATTGAGCGCCACAAAGTCGATGAACTAATATGTAATGCCCTAGCTAACTCTGTCTTGTTTAGTTTTTCTTCCGTAATTGCCATTTTTACCTCCTTTTTTACGATTGTTCTCGTACATCAATGACTTAATTTCAGTTAAATATTCATCCAAACTAAATAGCCTTGCAGTTTCATGATACTTCTTAAGTTCGGTCTTAATATTGCCAGAAGGATAATAATGTCCTGGGATATTTTCTTTATCAAAATACTCTAAATTAAAATTAATAAATTTATTTAAGCCATCTTTGCCAAAAACTTCTTTTATATAGATATAACACACCCACTGCACCGTTAAAGAGAAACCACTCAATCTTACGATTGACCCAAATATCAAAGACAGGCGTCAGTTGGTCTTGTTTTATTTCACTAGTTTTAGCTAACCTGTCTATTTCTTGCCACTCTGGTGTGTACGCAATTTCATTTTCTGCCATCATTAATCACAAGCTTCCAATGCTTCAAAATACAATCAGTCAAATAAGGATAGATATTATTCGTATTCAGAGTAGACACCATTTTCCCAATTGTATGAGCCTCACGGTGTTTAAATTCACCTTCAACTCTGATCCAATCTTGATAATTGTTGGCAAGTGAACGTATAAGCCCTTATTATCAAGTTGTTCTTGTTTTTTTATCGTAAAGCCGCATGAATGCATCTGACTTTCTACTCCCAACATAAATAGTAAAAACTTGATTATTCGCACCAATATACCTAATACGTTCTGCTGGAATTAGTTGTTTACGTGCATTTAAAAATAAATATTCTTCATTCTTAAGTTTGTTATATATTTTATCAATCGAATAACCATAATCAATTAAATCAATTGCCACATCAATTCTTGATACGTGACCTTGAAATTTTTGATATATTATTTCAATTATTCTTTTCCAATCGACTTTAATATCTTGTAATTGTGCTAGTGATTCAAACATTGCTTTACCACTAGCAGTTAGGTCAATTAATAAGCCCATATCTAAGCGTTTTGGATTGAACATAATTGTCACTAAATCTTGCTCACTAGAACCATAATTAATTGAGTTCGTATAACCATTTCTACCAAAATTCAAGATACTTTTTTGTGTAAAGATCGTTTCAAATCTAAATAGGTTATTTACCTTGTTTAACTCAATTGGAAACTCATTTTCTTTGAGCCTCTGATCTTTGACTGGAATCATGAAACGAATCTGATCAATTTTGACATTATTAAGTTTCATCATTTTTATTCTCACTACACCCGTATTACTTAACGGGTGTCAGCCTAGCCGTTCCACTTG
>NZ_CALYQV010000110.1 GCF_945290125.1 uncultured Lactobacillus sp.
AATTGCATACGGCTCCGGAAACTAGTCTGTGGGCGATCCCCCGCCAATTAAAACTGGCGAAAAAACAATTGCAAACTGAAGTTAAACCAGCTTTACAAGAAATCATAAGTGAAATTCAACGGCAACAACCGCAATTACAAGCAGAGCTACAGACTCTCCAAAATCAAACTCAGGCATTATTGCAAAAATAGCTGTTAAGTAACTTTGCACAAATTTTAGATATTTTTGTGTTCAAAATTATCAAAATATGTTATGTTTGTAGGTGTTATCTAGCTCAGATAAAAGTAGATTGGATGTGTATTAAAGATATGTCAAAGAAATTCAATAAGGTTATTTTGACTGTGGTTGCATTGCTATCAGTTTCTGCCTTAACAGGTTGTTCGGGTAACAAAGCGGTAGTTACCATGAAGGGCGGAAAAATTACTCAGGAACAACTTTATCAAAAGATGAAGAAGTCCCAAGCTGGTCAGCAGGCTTTACAGCAAATGGTGATTGCACAGGCTTTGAAGTCACAGTATGGTAAAGACGTTAGTGATAAAGAAGTTAATAAACAATATAATCAATATAAAGATAAATATGGTGCTCAATTCAACTCTTTATTACAACAAAATGGAATGGATGCTGCATCCTTTAAAGATACTATCCGGACCAATTTACTTACTAAAGTTGCCGTGCGTAAAGAAACGAAAGTTACTAACGCCCAACTAAAACAACAATGGAAGAAATATACTCCAAAAGTTACTGTACAACATATTTTGGTTAAAGATGAAGACAAGGCTAAAGACATTATCAAGCAATTAGATGATGGTGCCAATTTCTCTAAATTAGCGAAGAAAGAGTCCAATGATTCTGGTACCAAAAATAATGGTGGTAAATTACCTCCATTTAACAATAGCGATACTTCGTTAGATACCAACTTTAAGAAGGCAGCTTTAAAATTAAAACAAGGTGAATACACTAAAGATCCTGTCAAATCTTCTTATGGTTATCATGTCATCAAAATGGTTAAGCGTCCTGCTAAAGGCTCAATGAAACAGCATGAAACAGAATTAAAGAATCAAATTTATAATTCGCGGATGCAAGACTCTGTAGTCTTACAAAAAGTTATTTCTAAAGTCTTAAAGCGTTCGGATATTTCTATTAAAGACAATGACATGAAAGACATTTTAGCAGGCTACTTATCTAATAATAAAAATGCTAAAAGTACACCAAAGAATAGCAAATAATTCTCATTAGCAGCGCGGTAAAAGTACTGAGATGGATATCTTGGCTCCAGAATATGTTTAATATTCTGGAGCTTTTTTTATAAAAAAACAAGTTCGAAATGCCCTGCCGCCATTACTAACCTTTATAACCAACTCTGCTGCGGCCAGTTTTTTCAACACACAAATTAAATTTTAAGTTGTACATCTATCAGCTGAAACCTCGCTTGCTGCTCCATAAACTTCTTATAAGCTGTGCTATGTTTTTATGTACCCATTTTTGAAGTTTCTAATTGAAAATAAAAAATTGCCATATAAAAACTGTGGTGTTGAAGCATCACAGTTTTTCAATAATCATTTAACTTCGGCAATCCAATTTTTGGCAGGATCGCTACTGTTCAAATCTGCTGGGTGCGTTTTTAAACGCGGATTGATTTGAACTAATTCACCTGTAATGGGCGCCGGCAACTCCAAAACAGTTTTATCCGACTCCAGCGATAATAAAGTTTGTCCAGTTTGTAATCGCTTAAGATTGTCAGGAAAATCAATAAAGGCTATATCCCCGGTTTCTTGACGTCCGGTATCATTCAACCCAATCCGCGTATGCCCATTTGCAAGCTTTTCCTGCCAAAAATATGACATTTCACTATCCATAACTCATGCTCCTCTAAAAAATCCAGTGTAGCTTCATTATAACAAAGATTTGCGTTCAAAAAGGATGGACTTCTACTGAAAGAACGATGCACTCAACCTAAGCTTATTGCAATCGGGCTATTCGTTATCAATGAACAAACAAAAACGATTACCACATACTTGGACAATTCTTCGTTCCAGTTGGCAATTCACTTAAGAGTCACCAAACTACTGATTCACAATTACTAAAGATTTGATGGCTTGTCGCTGATCCATAGCTTCATAAGCAGCTTGAATTTGATCCAAAGTGAATTTGTGTGTAAAAACTTGACCCGGATTAATCTCCCGTTTTAAAACCGCTGCTAGTAATCGTTGCCGATCGTACTTGGTCACACTGGCAATGCCGCCTCGTAAACCAATATTCCCCCAGAATAAATCATTAGTGTTCATTTGGCTATTTTGGGGCAAGCCCACGCGACCAATGACTGCTCCCGCACGGGCAATTTTCACTGCTATGCTGACCGCCTGCTCAGTGCCCACGCATTCTAATACTGCATCCACCCCAGCTTGATCAGTTAACTTCAAAACTGCTTGAATGGCCGCCTCATCACGCTTAGACACAATATCGGTTGCACCAAATTTTTGAGCTAATTTGCACGCTTGGTATGATGGCTTAAAGTAATGATTCTTTGAGCGCCTTGCAGCTTAGCTGCAATAACTGCACATAAGCTTACTGCACCATCACCCACTATGGCCACTGTATCACCTGCCTGCACTTGCGCACTCATGGCAGCATGATAACCGGTAGCCATGACATCGGACAACGTTAATAAGGAATTTAATTGATCTTCATCATAATCTTCAGGTTGTCCGGGAATTTTCACTAGTGCCCAATGCGCATTAGTAAACCGTAAATATTGAGCCTGATAACCGGGATTTAATCCCGGCTCTTCATTCACACAATTGCCTTCAAAACCCGCGCGACAAGCCGCACAGTGCCCACATCCATGCGTAAATGGTACAATTACGAA
>NZ_CALYQV010000111.1 GCF_945290125.1 uncultured Lactobacillus sp.
CTAATTAGTTCATATGTCGATCACAATTACCGGGAGTTTCTTGTGCGTATTAAAGATAGTCTTTTCAACTTAAATTTTTTATTGGGTGTTTTCTTAACAATGATTATTGCTATGACTTCCTTTTTCTGTAAGCCGGTTACTGCTGCTATTACAGGAGCAGCAGGTTTTTCGGTGGCTTTGTCAGGAGGACAGTCGACTTCCAATAATGATAATTTTTTTATTTTGAATTTACAGCCTGGTCAGTCACAACAGGTGAATTTGAAAATCACTAATAATCTAGACAAAAAAATTCGAGTCGCTGTTTTGCCAACTGTAGCTGGTACCACGAGCCAGGGACAATTAGATTACGCTAACTTGTCTAGCAAGAGAGATTCCAGTTTGCAACATGATTGGACTAAAATGGGACCTCAAAAAGTTACTATTAGTTTGCCTCCAAAGTCAGCTCAAACCGTTACGCAGACCATTACTGCACCTAAGAAGTCTTTTAATGGTGTTATGTTGGGCAGTTTTTATATTCATTCACCCTCAATTGATAAACAGAATGCAGCTAAAAAACTGAAACATTCCGGTGTGAATAATCTTTATGCTTATTCCATAAGTATTTTAATGAATTGTGGTGCTGTGGAGCAGGTGCAACCTGATTTGCGATTACGTTCGATCCGACCAGGAGTTTTGGAAGCCGGTCCGGCAGTATTTATCAATATGCAAAATTTTAAAGCCAAATACATTAACAAGAATGCGATGCGTATTCGGGCTCGTATTTATCCGGCGCATAGTCAAAAGCTGCTTTATCAGTCCAAAATTAAGAATGGCAATTTTGCACCTAATTCTAATTTTTCTTTTCCGGTGAGTTGGAATCATCATCCAATGAAGGCTGGCAATTATCAGGCACGTGTGCAGGTTTCAGCGCAAGCTCGTAGTTGGAACCTTGTTAAGAACTTTACAATTAGCCCAGCTGAAGCCCGAAAATTGAATCGTAATGATCCTAATATTAAACCTAACTATTGGCCGTTAATTTTGGTATTAATAATCGTTGTTTTGTTATTAATCGCTTTATTATTTTATTGGTTTTATAAACATGGTCAACGCCAAGCGACGCAGATGAAGCGTTGAAAGGGGAAAAAGCATGAATAAATTATTGCGTTTTTCTACGCTTTTATTTTTTAGTTTTATGTTAATGAATTCCACTTCCGTTCAAGCTGCTGATCCTGCTTTGACAGATAATCAAGGGGCAGCTATACCAGATGCCAACGTAATTAATCCTTCTGGAAAAAGTGGTAATTCGAATTCTGGAATTAGTTTTTCTGGTGATTCTAACGATCTTTACCTAATATCTGTACCTAAGACTTTGGAATTTGGTCAGCATTGGCAATTTACAACGCAGAACTGGGATTTATTACCTCGAAAAGATAGTGATGGGGTAGCGAGTCCACAAGACAATGGGGTGGCGATAGCTGATTTTCGTTTAGGGAATGCTAAGAATTGGAGTTTATCTGTTCAGTCTACTGCTTTTTCTAAGTTTCCTGATGGCGGTCGTGATATTCAACCTATTTCCTCCATTGCTTTTCGAAACGCTGACGTTTATAACGGTAAGTGGAATAACGACAATATTGTTTATACAAAGGAATCTACACAAAGTGCTTATACACCAATAAAAACATTTGATTTTAATAACGAATTATCAGTTTCTCCAAATTCAAGTCTATCACCTGATCCAATAAACAATCCTGCATTTGGTCAGTCCGAAGTTCTTTTAACTTCTGGCTCTGATTCCAACAATTCAGATAGCAGTTATCGTGGTCGTGGTATATGGCTGCTTGCCTTTAATCATAAAAAAGATATTGTCTTACATCCTACTACAAGTGAAATACCTGGTAATTTTCGGGCATATTTTCGTTGGACCATAGGCACTGACTCTACGCAAGCTCTTTCTTAAACTGCTATTAAAAAATTCTGAACTACCGCAACCTTGTTTGCGGTTTTTTCATTAATTGTCACGGGATTCATTGTTCTTTTTTAAAAACTTCATTAATATTTCAAACTTATTTCTACTAAATATATAGCATTTTTTGCCTATTTATTACATAATAGAGATTGCCGCTTATATGAATTAAGACATTTTTAATTAAGTAAAATGCTTATTCTAACTTATGTAATTTGGAGGTTGAATTTTGGAAAAAACACCAGACCTATTTTTATCTGTTTCGGAAACAGAAAAGCTACATCTCTTTGAACAGATCCGGCAATTAAAGGTCATGGAAAAAACTAATCAAGATAGTCTGAAAATTTATCAGAGATTAACTCCTGGAATCTCTGAAATTAATTTACGTCAAGTTGCATTACAAATGCATAAAAGTTACGGTAGCATCTATAACACCTATGATGGTATTGTGCAAGATATGAAGGCTATGTTAGGCAAGTCTGACCCTACTATTCCAGAAATTTTTGCCGTTTCTTCGGATCAGTATCAAATCTATTTGATTTCTCATACGGATTCTTATAATTTTTTACGGCAAGTTTTATCTAGCGATAAACGTTCCTTTACAAATTTCTATCAAGCGATGGGTAACAGTAAGGCTACAGTTTTGCGTCATTTAAAACCTATGCGAACCTTTTTGAAGAAGTTCGATGTTCGGGTAGCTTATGAACCTATGCGATTTATTGGTCGGGAACAAGATGTGCGGATTGCGCTTACTGTTCTCTATTGGCGGGCAACCCAAGGCTTAAGCTGGCCATTTGATAGTGTCACTCAAAAACAGGCCAGTGAATTGGTCAGTTACGGTTTAGATCTCTTTCATATGGTTGAACCCAATAATGTCACCAAAGATTT
>NZ_CALYQV010000112.1 GCF_945290125.1 uncultured Lactobacillus sp.
CAATCTGCTTTGAAAAATGTACATTCGACTAATACCATTACTTGGGCAGTTGAAGGTGACAAAAAACTATTTAGTTTAATTGATATCAGAGATGATAAAGAAAAGGGCTTTGATATTGATATGGCTAAAGCTATTACCAAAGAAATTTTAGGTCCTAAAGGACAGGCCCGCTTTACTCTTGCCACTTCACAATCAAGAATTCCCTTGTTGAAAAACGGTAATGTTGATGCGGTAATTGCCACTCTGACAATAACTCCTGAAAGAGCTCAAGTAATCAGTTTTACTAAATCGTATTTTCAGGCTGGTAAATCGTTCCTTGTTCTTAAAGGATCCAATATTAAAAGGCCAAGCGACCTTAATGGCAAAACTGTAATTGGTATTGTTGGGGATAATTCAGTTGAGGCAATCAAGAAGGTTGCTCCCAGAGCAAAAGTGGTTGCTATGCAAGATTATGGTCAAGCCGTATCAGCTTTAAAATCGCATCAGGGTGACGCTTTGACCAGTGATAATGGTATTTTATATGGTTTAGCAGCACAGAGTCCTGATAGCTTTGAAGTAACTGGTGGAACTTATACTAAAGAACCTTATGGTATTGCAGTAAATAAAAATCAAGAGCCATTTCATAGAGCAATAAATCGAGCCATTGACAAGATTCATCAAAGTGGAGAATACAATCGCTTAATCAAAAAGTGGTTCGGTCAAGTTCCTGGTTTTAACTATAAGGAGATGTATATTAAATGATTCGGATCTTCAATGATTTTAGTAGTCAATTATTTGCAGGATTCGGCTGGACTATTTTATCAAGCCTGCTAACACTAGTATTTAGTCTGATTTTTGGTGTTTTATTAGCACTATTAGAAGTTATTCCGAATAAAACAGCTAATAGGATTGGTAGGATTTATGTTGAAATCTTTCGTAATATTCCATTATTGATTATCGTAATGTTCTTTTATCTCATTGTACCTAAATATTTTGTTCAAATTGACGGTTTCACTGCTGGGACTATTGGTTTGTTCCTATATACCTCAGCATTTATTGCAGAAATTATTCGTTCAGGTATTCAGTCGGTATCTCAAGGTCAAATGGAAGGTGCCAGGTCAACCGGTATGACTTATAGTCAAGCTATGCGTTATGTGATCTTACCTCAAGCACTTAAGATTGTTATTCCACCGCTTGGTAATCAATTTGTTAATTTAATTAAAGATTCTTCAATACTGGCTTTTGTCGCAGGTTTTGATTTGATGTATCAAGCTAATGCAATTGCTTCTGTGATTTTTGATACATTTAACAGCTACTTTGTAATCGGCATATTATATCTGGTAATTACTATGCCACTAAGTTATTACATGCGGCACTTAGAAAAGAGAATGGCGTAAGGAGGCGGCTTATAATGCAAACATGGATTAGTGCTTTATCATGGTTAAACTTTGGTTTTTTGTTAAAAGGTCTGGCTGTTACACTATTTATTTCGGTTTTTGCAATTGTATTGAGTTTCCTTTTAGGTTCAGTTTTAGGAATAATTCGCTATGCTAAGATTAAATTTGTTTCTGCAATTGTAGGCTTTATTATTGATTTAGTTAGAAATCTGCCCTTATTATTAATTATCTTTTTTACTTATTTTGGATTACCAAATATTGGCCTCAGGCCGGGGGCAATTTTATCAGCAATTATTGCTATGACGATCTTTGAGTCCAGCATGATTGCAGAAATTGTCCGCTCTGGTATTCAATCAGTAGCAATTGGCCAAATTGAAGGTGCCAGATCAACCGGAATGACATTTGTGCAGTCATTATGGCATGTGGTTTTGCCACAGGCCTATCGGCACATGATACCTACTATTATTGGACAGTTTGTTTCTTTAATTAAGGATACTTCTTTAGCAACTATTATTGTTGTCCCTGAACTTATGCAACATGCGCAAGTTATTTACGGACAAAATGCTAATTATATTGTGCCGATGTTTGCGGCTTTAACGTTTTTATATTTTATCATCTGCTTTACATTATCTGTGATAGGTAATAAACTTAATAAGCGTTTAGTATGATGAAAAAAATTTTTAAAAGTTTATCTTATTGACACGTATACTGAAGACGAGTATAATCACTTTAGTTGAGAACAAGAAGAAGCTTCCCGCTTCTCGCCTAAGTTAAGTTGACCTCTAGGCTGATCGATATTTTCTGTTGATTAAGGGCGGGTAAGGTTTACCCGTCTTTTTCTTGTCCTCAGATTAACACGGAGGTGAAGAATTATTCCAAGGAATTTGATGTTGAACGATCAAATTCGCGCTCGCGAAGTTCGTTTAATTAATGAAGATGGTGAACAAGTTGGTGTTGTTACTAAAACTGAGGCTTTACGCCAAGCAAGTGTTGCAAATTTAGATTTAGTTCTAATTTCGCCTAATGCCAAGCCACCTGTTGCTCGTATCATGGACTATGGTAAATACCGTTTCCAGCAACAAAAGAAAGTTAAAGAATCCCGTAAAAAGTCTAAAACGGTCAGTGTCAAAGAAATCCGTTTAAGTCCAACGATTGAGGGTAACGATTTTAACACTAAGTTAAAACATGCGCGTAAATTTATCACTAAAGAAGGTGCTAAAGTACGCGTTTCGATCAGGTTCAGAGGTCGAGCAATCACTCATAAGGAACTAGGTCGTGAAGTATTGGAAAAAATGGCTGAAGCTACATCTGATATTGCTACTGTAGTTAGCAAACCTAAGATGGAAGGCCGCTCAATGTTCTTAATGCTCGCTCCGAAGAGTGACAAAAATAATTAGTTAATTTGGAGGAATTAGAAAATGCCTAAAATGAAAACCCACCGCGCTTCTGC
>NZ_CALYQV010000113.1 GCF_945290125.1 uncultured Lactobacillus sp.
AAATACCAGTAACGACCTTTGTTTGTTGTGACATATTATTTTTCCTCCTTAAATTTATCCGCGGGGTTTAAATCATCAATGTGCTCTAGAACTTCGGTGACCTCAATATCCGTTAGCAAGTTAGGCGACCATAGTTGAAAGCGTGTGAGCTTGTGATGGTAATCATATCGGGCTAACAACACTGCATTGCAAGCAGAGAATTGGCACCAGGGACTGTAACGAGATGAGTCTTATACTCTCCTAATGCGTGGGCGGCTGTCCCTTCAGTGGCAGCACATGAAGTAGAGTTTAGAGTTCGGGAAATATTGTTCCAATCGCGGGAGTGGTGGGGCACTTAGCCAACGTTTAGCACTGGAAGCTAACAGTAAAGCATGATGTTTTAATAAATTCATTGACCTAATCCTTCGTACTATAGTAAAGTCCTTCGTAATCTTTAGGATCTACATCAGAGAACTTCTCAACCCCAAACTTATGAAGCAATTCTTTAACTTGTTCAATGTAGCCTTCGGCACTTTTTTTACCAGCATCTTGCAAACAGTTGCTTTATTTTCAATCGGGTTACGTTGGGATTGCTCATCAGCACTTGGAGCTTCATCTTTATTATTTGATAGTAATTCACAAACTGATTGAACAGTTTCTTAAATCTGATCCATCAGGTTTTCAAGCTCCTTAAGTTTTAAATCAAGGTCATTCATTATGCTCATAAGAATCCTCCTTTACTTCGTTAATCTGTAGCTGTTGAACATCTTTATCAGGTGTGATCACCATGAAGTGGTGTGGTTTGCCGAGAAGTGAACGCGGCAATCATTTACAGACCGTGATTTGACGCATACTGATGAAAACATTTTGGTGAAATGCTTAGCCATTTGGTTATCCTTTCTTGTTAAATTTAGTAAGGACTAAATGACTTACACTTAAAGGCCATAAGAAACGAAAAAGTAAACTATTAATTCTGAAGATTTTTTTTGAGGCACCGATAGATTGTTTGAAATCGCTTAGTAATCGCCATCTTGCTGACGCCTTCATCTTTGGCAATGTCGATCTGTTTCATTTCATCCCAGAACTTTTCAATGATTAATTTCTGCTGGGTAGGCTTTAGTTTTTGAAGGGCATTGTATAGTTGATTCGTTTCTTCCTTGTTAACTGCTTTTTGGAATAGGTCGTCATTGTCTTTAACTAGGGCACCATATGGATCGTAGGTTTCAAGTGAAACGTGACGTCTAGTTTCACGATGATTATCGTTGTACTCGTTGCGATTGATTTCGATAATTTCTTTACCTATAGCTTCTGTGACCTTGATATCTTCTATGCCAGTTGGCTGGTGTAACTTGATGCACATAAAGCCATCTTCAGTATCTGAAATCTCCATATTGAGTTGATGTCGGTCGTCGTAATATTTTTTCATAAAAAATTCCTCCTCTTGGATCTCTCAAATGAAGGAATCGAAGGCACGCTATAAGCCACTAGCAGGGCAATAAGAAACAGACCTAAACGATAAAATCGCTCGGGTACTGCAACTTGCTTTACTAGTGGCTTGTTACAGAACACTATTAAATTAGGTGCATGATAGTAAAAGTTGTTGATCGGTCAACACATGCTGTGATATTCGCATTTGCCATAATAATATTGATAAATGCGAATATCTTATTTAAAATTAAACTGCATAGGAAAATCAATTATTGCTAATGATATGGATTTAATGCAGCTTACGGTTTTTAATTTAGACTATTTGTAGGCATCTATTTTGAACTCATTTGACATAAAATGCAGAAAACTGTAGAAAACGTTGGAGGAGCTAAAGATGAATCTAAATCAATTTTTCCAAATATTTATAAAGAGTTCGGCGGTGATGATACAACACCAGAATATTTCATTAAGTTGATAGATAGCTTCATTTGCTTGCCATCAAATGCTAACGAGCATTCTTTAGCGGAAAATAATGAATTCAATCCGGTTCAAAATATTTCTACAATCTACACATGGATAAGTAATAACAGAAAACCTCCTCGAAATATGAATCCTAAAATTGCAAAGGCCATTTATGATTTGAGGGATATCGATAAATTCAATAGTCACTTTGAGAAAATAGCTACAAGTCAGCAATACGAAGAGGTTCGTAATCAATTTAGAAAATTTCATTTTGATGCAACTGATGATGATTGTTTCTATATTGCTGGAAAGGTTCTTTCAAAAGTTTTTGAATTTAGATCAACAAAGAAAAAATGATGTTAAACCTGAAGATATTGAAGAAAACGCTTTTGTACAGGACACAGATATTATTTTTCTTCAAGAAGTAGGAAATAAGTGTCTAAGCAATTAATAATAAACAAATATGGTAAAAAGTTACCACAATATAGGACTGTGTTTATCTATCCATTAAATAATGAAAAAGAGATTAGAGATAAATTTAATGGAATAAAAGAAGCACCCACGGATAAGGGTGCGGACGAAAATAAGATACCACTTTGTTTGAACTGTGTTAATTCATATGATATGGATCCTACTATTGACGACTAAAAGAAATTAGTAAAAATTAAAGAACAGGATCTTAATACAGCGCGGCTGAATCAAAATTTGCAAAATGCAACTCTGGAGCAGCAAATAGGAAAAGTTACTAGAAAGCTTAATAAGCTCAAATCTGAAGACTTGCAAAGTAAAGTATTAAAGTTGAAATGAATCCTGTTGTTGTAAAAGAAAAAATACCGAATCCATAAAGCGTTAAAAAAAGAAGCATTAAAAGAACTTCAAGATCAATTAGGTATTGTTGATCAAACTATCA
>NZ_CALYQV010000114.1 GCF_945290125.1 uncultured Lactobacillus sp.
AATTTAGCCAGATCATTACCTATTCTGTGTGCCTCACGATGTTTAAACTCAGCCTCTATTCGAATCCAATCCTGAGTATTTTTTGCTTGTGTATAATATCCACTGCTTTTATTACTAAGTCCTTGCTTTCGTTTGTTATATATCCTTAAAAAGGCATCAGATTTGCGGCTGTTCACATAAAGAGTGTCTACTTCACCTGAATTACCAATAGTTTTCATCTTTTCAAGGCCAATTTTGCGTTTGGTTTTCCCATTCAAGAATTCGTATGTATCAGCTTTAAGCTTTTCAGCAATATTGTCAACCGAAAATCCGTAGTTTATTAGATCAACAGCAATATCAATACGTGATACGTGGCCTTTAAATTTAAGACAAATATTACCGATCATATCAAACCAGTCAATTTTGATGTCCGTCATTTTTGCAAGTGCCTCGTATAGTTTTTTACCTTGACCGTAAAACATCACTGTTACACCCATCCACGGTTGTTTCCAGCTCCACAAAATTAGTATCTTAGCTAAATCATTACCGTACTTAAGAGAGTTCGTGTAACCATTTAGACCATGTTTCTGCTCTTCGGCTTTTCCCAGAATTTGATTAAAATGAAACATACGCTTAAGGGCTTGTACTTCGTCAGGAGTCTCATCATTGTTCAGTACACTGGCTTTAATGGGTATCATTAAACTTATTTGGTCTATACTAATAGTATTTATTTTTTTCATTTTTATCCCTCTTAACAGGCATATTATTTAACGCCTGTAAAAGCAGCGCGTTCCACTTGACCGGGCGTCCGCCCGGTCAGCTGCTTTAATGTCTAAAATGGCCAATAGTCCTCTTGCCTAAACGTGTTTACTTCATTAGTTTTGAATAAATCTACAGCAACCTTTGGAATATTTACATCAGTTAAGTCTGGTGCTACAAATGGTTGTGGTAATGGATTGTTAAAGTAATCACTGTAAGCCCAGCCATGACCTGGTAAGTTATTATCAACAAAAGTAATCGAATCTATGTCACATTGAGGGAAAATTAATCTTAAGCTGATTTTATCTAGCTGTTGCATGGCGATCCTTGTACTAAATTCTGAACTTATGTTCACATCCAAAACTGAGGAATTTAATCTTTGAGAGCATAATACTGTAAATATGCCGCCCATTTGACGTGACTTAAATACTAGTTGCTTCATATAATCACTTATTTCTTTGGCTGTATCTTTATCAGCTTCTGCCATTGTTGCCGAAAACTCATCAAAGATCAAAAAGATAGGTCTCAAGTTAAAATCAACCCAATCTTTGCCCCAAGCATTGTTATGCTCGTATCTATCATTCATGAGCTTATTTAATACACGCAACTCCTTAGCAACTTGAAATGGTGTTGAAGCAACACAAGAAGTATGACTGTGACCAAGAATGTTATCAAACATTTTGCCCAGATTGTAAAAATCGCTACGTTTGGTATCACATATAACGGGGAAGGCACCTATAGCCATTGCAGTTAACAGAATAAAAGTGGCAAGCCACGACTTACCACTTCCGGGACGACCTACTATTTCACAGCCTGCTTGACCTCTAAGGTTAATCCTTAAGCCTTCATCGATTTGAAAAGAAGTCTTCATTTGTTAACTTTCTCCCTCTAGTCCGCTTTTTTGTCACTATAAAGCAAATTGGATATTGACTACTAGGAACAACAGACCAACCAGATAACTCCCTCTGTAATGCTGAAGTTAAGTCAACATCTGCATTAGGACAACCATTAGTATTAACCATTAATTTGATCCGATCTTGCCCAATCCTAATTGCTTTGAAGGTAGGGGCACTTTCTCGACGATTATAGCCGAAGATAGTACGATAAACAGGCCTACTGTCCTCTATCATACGATTGGAAGAAGCAGCATTGGAGACAGCTGTGATCAACCATCCCCAATTTGCACTTCTACGCATCTCGTATGCCATTAAGGCAAACAATGGCAAAGCAGCAATGATTAAGGTCAAAGCAAAGTTTGAATTACCTGCTAAGGCCGATATTAAATAAAATGAAAAGCATAGAATTGCCCATACTATTTGAACAGTGCCGAAGGTTACAGGGCTTACGCCCAAAGGTTCTTTTAAATCCACTGTAAGCACGCTGTTATTAATCATCATTTATTACTTCCTTCACTGAAATGTTAACTTTATGAACATCAGCAGCATTCAATGATTCACCGCTGCCAAAGTGGTAATGTGCCAATTTGTCAAAGGCAACAACCACAGGAGCTGTCGAACCAAACATAAGATCCTGCAATTCTTGCTGGCTAAAAATCGGTTTATGATCTTTAACTTTTACCTGAAGTTCTGTGCCTAAAGGCAACCAAGCTTTTTTACTGGTTACACGAACTGAGTAGACTGTTGCAGTGTTCAGCTTTTCAGGATCATTAAAATCCGGTGTTTCTTGGAATTCAGCACCTGTAATAGTGAAGTACTTACCTAATGCCTTATCCAAATGCTTATCCAATGTAGCTTGGACAGGTGCATTTTTACTTACACGAACGTCAGCAAAAGTACTTTCTAACTTGCTTTTTGCAGTTTCAGCAACGTTGCTTACCTTAACTGCATTAGCAGTGTTACCATCTTTAAAGTTTTTATTTTGGACGTTATTACCCAAAACTGAAGAATTTAAATTTACCATTTAAATTTCCTTTCTACGTAAAATCACTTAATATTTTTTTCAAACCATTTATCAACGGTTCAAAATCATTGAACCAAATTATGTTTATTTTGGATAACACTA
>NZ_CALYQV010000115.1 GCF_945290125.1 uncultured Lactobacillus sp.
AATTGTACAATTAAATAGATGTTAATTGAGCTAATTTGAATATAAATTTTTAGATTAAAGGAGATAACAGTGTCAAATACAACTACAAGTTTGGAACAAGCATTAAATAGCGCAGCAGAATCATTACGATCAAAAATGGATGCAAATGAATATAAAAACTATTTATTAGGTACTGTTTTTTACAAATATCTATCTGACAATATGCTTTACAATGTTTTAGAGTTAATGTCAGATAAACCTAATGGAACTTTAGAGGAAGCTCAAAAAATTTATGAAGATGAAGATAATGCTGATCATGCAGAACTGGTTAAAGAGTTACGTTTATCATTGGGTTATATCATAGAACCAGCCTACACATATAACAGCATTCTTAGTGAAGTTAACAATCATAGTTTTCAAGTTAATCAATTAGGTGATGCTTTCAACAAACTGGAAAGATCAAATTCATATTTTGAAGGCTTGTTTGAGGATTATGATTTATATTCCAAAAGATTAGGTAGTACACCTCAAAAAAAAACGGATACAATAGCAGAAGTACTGCAGGCTATTGGCAAAATAGAACTGGTCAAGACACCAGGTGATAGTCTGGGCGATGCTTATGAATATTTGATTAGTCAGTTTGCTTCAGAATCTGGCAAAAAAGCAGGTGAATTTTATACACCGCAACAAGTTTCTGAATTATTAACCCGCTTAACCCTAGTAGGTAAAGATTATTCCACAGGAATGACCGTTTATGATCCGGCAATGGGATCGGGATCTTTACTCTTAAACTTTAAAAAATACGTTACTCCACCAGATCGCATTACTTACTACGGACAGGAAATAAATACTTCAACTTATAATATGGCTAAGATGAATATGATTTTGCATCATATTGAGCAAGCAAATCGGCATTTACGTAATGGTGATACTTTAGATGAAGACTGGCCGGCAGAAGAACCTAATAATTTTGATGCCGTTGTTATGAATCCACCGTATTCATTAAAATGGTCGGCTAATAAGGGCTTTTTAGATGATCCACGCTTTGCACCTTATGGTGTTTTGCCACCGAAGTCTAAAGCGGATTATGCTTTTTTACTTCATGGATACTATCATTTAAAACACAGCGGTGTCATGTCGATTGTTTTGCCCCATGGAGTACTTTTTCGTGGCAATGCTGAGGGTAAAATTAGACAAAAGCTACTTGAAAATGGAGCGATTGATGCAATTATTGGCCTGCCAGCAAATTTGTTTTATAGTACTGGTATTCCAACGGTGATCCTTGTACTCAAAAAAGATAAACACGACCGTAACGTGATGTTTATTGATGCTTCTAAAGGCTTTGAAAAAGTAAAAACGCAAAATAGATTACGTGAAGAGGACATCAACCGTATTTTATCTACTTATACTGCACGTCAAGATGTGGAAAAATATGCTCACTTGACGAAATTTGATGAAATTAAAGAAAATGATTTTAATCTCAATATTCCCCGTTATCTTGATACTTTCGAAGAAGAACCGCCAGTTGACGTGCAAAAACTAGCTGCAGATATGGCCAATATTACAAAAGAAGAAGAAAAATTAACTGCTGAAATTAAGCAGTCCTTGGATGAATTGGTTGGTGTTGATTCGGAAGCACAAAAAACGCTTGAACAATTAAAGGATATTTTACAGTAAGGTCATAAAAATGAATAGCGATAAAGTAGTACCTAATATTAGGTTTAGGAAATTTGAAAAAAACTGGGAAACTGAAAAATTAGAGAAATTAGGCAACACTTTTCCTAGTTTATCTGGCAAATCCAAAAAAGACTTTGGACATGGGAATGCAAAGTATATAACTTATATGAATGTATTTACTAATCCAATTGCATTAATGTCTGGAACAGAAGCTATTGAAATAGATAAAAAACAAAATTCTGTTAAATATGGGGATGTTTTTTTTACTATGTCATCTGAAACACCGGAAGAAGTTGGTATGTCAAGTGTGTGGGAATACCATTTGGAAAATGTATATCTAAATAGTTTTTCATTTGGATTTAGGCCAAATTCTAAATTTGACTTAAATTTCCTTGCATTTTTGTTAAGATCTCAAGGCGTTAGAAGTCAAATAGTGATATTAGCACAAGGAATTTCTAGATTTAATATTTCAAAAGTTAAAATGATGAGCATCAATATTACTTTTCCTATTAATTATTTTGAACAGCAAAAAATCGGTGACTTTTTCACTAAATTAGATAAGTTACTTTATTTGCAGCAGCAAAAGATCGAGAAGTTGGAGCTGCTAAAAAAGGCTTTGTTGCAGAAACTATTTCCTAAGCATGATACAAAAATACCTGAATTGAGATTTAAGGGATTTGAAGATGATTGGCAGGAAAAGAAACTTAGTTATGTAGTGGATATAATTATGGGTCAGTCCCCCTCTTCAACTAATTACTATGATACGCCTATTGAAAATTCAATGATTTTAATTCAAGGAAATGCAGATATTAAAAATCATAGTGTTAAGCCACGTATTTGGACAACTCAAATAACGAGGATAGCTATGCCCAAAGATGTGTTGTTAACGGTAAGAGCTCCTGTTGGTGAAGTTGCTAAAAATAAATATGAAGCTGTAATAGGCAGAGGGATGGCTGCTTTAAGAGGTAACGACTTTTTATATTACAATTTAGAAAAACTGAAAATGGTAGGGTACTGGGAACATTTGTCTACTGGCTCTACTTTTGAATCAATATCTTCTAATGA
>NZ_CALYQV010000116.1 GCF_945290125.1 uncultured Lactobacillus sp.
TTTTGGGCGTTACATTAAAATACTGATAAAGCTGATCATTTGTTGACCATTCCCAAGTATCAATATCCACCGGCCAACCATAATAATTCGATACCGTATCTAAATGCTGTCCTGTAAGCCGCGAAGTCAAATAACCAGTACTTGTAGTTAAAAATAAGCGACATCGGCAACTTCTTTTTTATAAGGAGCGTGAGTTCGGCTGTCCAGCCAGCTAATCACCGGCTGGGCCAAATTACCATCTTTTCTTAAACCGACACGATTGAAACGAATGCTGCCCAAACCAATGGCAATAATATCCTCAGCTTTTCCCGGAAATTTTTTCATCAAATCCTGACAAGTTTTTTGCAATGAATCCTATAAATCATCATCTGGATGTTCCACCACTTTGTTAGGTCCCAAATGAAACGGGCGCAGTGATTGCGAATGAGAACAGAGAATTTTCCCTTGTAAATCAAAGATGGTAATTTTATTACTTTGTGTACCCTGATCAATTGCTAAAATGTATTGACTCATGGAGCTTATCCTCCTAAATGTTCTACTTCATTTTAAAAATCATGACCCTACGCAGCTTGAATTAAGATTGAACTAATTGCTGATTTTGATAATCCTTATTATATTGATCTGCTGCACGCTTGGCAGCTAATAAGGCTTCAGGACTAGTATCAAAACGGAATTGTTCCAAATAGAATTCTGGCTTTGCTGCAAAACGAGTTACTTTCAATAAATCCTCATCGGTCGCTTTTTCCCAACCGACATCCGCCAAAGTGCTCGGCAAGCCCACGCTTAAGAAAAAGTGCAGATACTTATTAATCGTAGTTGTTGCGGCGTTTTGTAAGAACATCTTGGCTAACAGTGCAAAGGCTACTTTTTCACCATGCATGAGATGTTTGGTGGATTTTAAGACAGGAAAAGAATTCTGCAGAGTATGGGCAACACCAGTACCGGCATTCTCAAAAACCAAACCACTCACCAAAATATTAGCCTCAATAACACTATCTAAAGCCGCGGTCACTACCTGTTGTTTATTCGCTACTAAAGCTTGGGCGCCATATTTAAAATAGTCTCTGTCGAAGCTTCGGCAATTTTGATTGACGTTATGGTATCTAGCCCAATTACATTATTTGAAACCTTTAATATTATAAACCGCCTGGGCCTCATAATAAGTTGCTAATGCATCGCCAAAGCCCGAAATTAAAAATTTAGTAGGTACATGGACAGTAATATTTGAATCTACCAGCACCAAATCGGGACTTTTAGTATGCATTTTATAACTATTAAAAGTTCCATCCTCGTTATAAATCACTGATAACCTTGAGGTTGGCGCGTCAGTAGAAGCTAATGTCGGAATAATTATGGTATTAATCTTGAGCTTTTCGCCAATTTCTTTTGCAGTATCTAAAGTTTTACCACCGCTAATTCCCGCCACAAAATCAATGTCTCCATCAATTTCATCTATCGCTTTTTGAACGGCTTGCGGTGAAGCTTCTCCGCCAAAATTGAGCTTGCTAACTTGAAAATCATTATCCCTTAAATAGGCAATAAACCGATTCCCAACCAGCTGATAAACATTGTCATCACCAACAATAGCCAACTTTTTCCCCAGCGTTTTAAATAAGTCACCGAATTAAATAAAATATCCTTAGCTTGAATATAATTAGCAGGACTGATAAATATTTTCGGTAATGAGATTTTCATTTTTTTCTACCTCCATTCACTGTATCCAAGAGTGCTAAAGCTTAATTTAGGAAGAATCGTTAACAATTATTGTGCTAGGTTATTTACTCTTAGTGGAAATTTACATGTTTTCCCACTAATTGCCTAATTTCATTTTTAGAACGCTTACATATGTAATAAAATTAAAGTACTTGCAATTATTTGTACAAACGTTGGAAAAGTCCTCTCTCTGAGAGCCTGACTTAATAAAAAAGCAGCAACCATCTTGTTAGAGTGGTTACTGCTTTAAAATCAATTTTTTAGCGGTTATCATGACCGTGAAAATTATGCGGGGTGCTACCGCTTTTCCAGTACTGTTTTTGATAATATTGCCGTAAATCCTGCATCGCTAGTTTATAATTATGCCTGGCATTACTCACACTCCGATAGTGCACCTGATTAGTTATATTTTGCCGTAATCGCGTTAAGGCTGCAGCCAGGGTCAGATTTTGCTGAATCTGCTCTAACTTTTGGGCTATTTTATGGGGTGCAACTTTGTGATATCGAGTATAACTGTTAAGCCAGCTTACTAATTGACGATCACTGGTGCGTAAATAAGCTTGCTGCTGTGATGTTAATAAGGTACTGTCTGCTAATTTTTGCAGCCGCTTTTGAAAAAGTTTCAAAGGTAATTGACTATCGGTAGGCAAGTTTTGAGTCCAAACCACCAATTGATTCAGTGCTGCTTCTAAATTCAGCGTGGATATCTCCTGAAATAACTTACAAGGCCTGATAATAGCGCACCCAATACTGTTGCTCTAAGATCGTTGCCTGTTGCTGCATGAGCTGCCATTGTTGCTGTACTTGGTGATTTTGCCGAGCGGCTTTCTTTAACTGCTGCTTGATTTGCCGCTTGAGATTTTGCAATTGACGTTGGGCTTGTTTTATAAGTAAACGGGCCTGCTGGCGCTGCTGTGTCTATTGTTTCAGCTTTTGTAAATAGTTGGGCATTAATTTTTTTAATTGTTCTTCTCCCCGCAGCAAATGAAGAAGCTTATCATT
>NZ_CALYQV010000117.1 GCF_945290125.1 uncultured Lactobacillus sp.
ATTGTCATCTAAAACAGTATAATCAGCAATCATGTGATGCGCCATCGGAATGGATAATGCCTCACGTGCAAAATCTAAGTAGTCATTAACTAGCTGCTTGTTTTGATCAATCCAAGAAATCAAAAAATTAGCACGCAGAGTTTGTCCAGCAGGAATATATTGAGTATTGGTACCATTGGTAACAACAAACATTTCTACAAAATTATAGATATCACCAAATTTATCTTCGTCTATATACTTTTGTATTTGACGAAACGCATCCATAAAAGGAAAGTTTGGAGTTTTCAGTTCAATATGAATTAGTGGTAAGCCGTTAATCAAGAGAGTAACATCAAAGCGCCTATCTTGATCAAGCGGTGACAAACTTGACTTATTGACTTCTACTTGATGAACAACTTCATAAACAGAAGTTCCACCAGCAATATTGGAGTTATCTAAAATTAGCAAATCGGCATCTGGCAAAGAAGAATTATCACGTTTTAAGTGATGCCTAACCTGTCTGTTAGCACCAGCCAAGAATTTAGCAGCTTGGTAAAAGTTAGGTTGGGTGATTTGTGTACGAATAGTTTCCTTTTCATTTTGTGTTAGTGGAACATCATGAAGTTGATCACGGTTGTTATCTTCAAGAATCTGAAAAAAGTTCGCCCATAGTTGCGGAATTGTTTTTAAATCTTTACGTAAACGCCATTGGTTAATACCCTGAGTTAATTGCTCAATTAAAGTTTTCTCCATTTGAGCTTCCTTAACTGCTGCCACTGACATATTTATCTCCTTTCCCTGCTATTCAACAAACATATTTTGTAAAAGACACTTTTTAGCTTGTTGTGAATTTTGTAATTTCTTATTTTCTAATTCGATTAATTGGTCAACTTTAGATAGGAGGCTGCCAATTTTTTGTTGTTCATTTAACCTTGGTAATTTTATTCGCATTTTTTTAAGATTTTCAAATGGCAATGTATCTCTAACACCACCCTCAGAAAATTGTATTCTCTGCTTCTTGAATGAAGACGTTCTAAACCAATACCAAAGAAAAGCATCATTTATATTATTTTTGGTTGAAAAGGATACATATAATGGTGAAATTATACTGTCTTCTTCACCTTTTCTTTTATATGCAATCGAACCCACATTAATTCTTGATGGATTGTATGCAAACTGATTCCCCTTTATCACATAATAATTTGATAAATCTAAGCTAGCCACACGATAGCCATCAAATTGTTCACTTTGCTTGGTAAAACCATTTTTATTTGAAATAGACTCAATATTTTCTACCTCTAAATTTTTATTTTTTGAAGAATTTTTAATCAAAAGACCTGAAAAACTATATATTATCCAATTATCTTCAAACCCCTTAAATCGTAGTTCAGGTATTTTGGCATCATGCTTAGGAAAAAGTTTTTGCAACAAAGCCTTTTTTAGCAGCTCCAACTTGTCAATCTTTTGCTGCTGCAAATCAAGTAACTTATCCAACTTAGTGAAAAAATCACCTATTTTTTGTTGTTCAAAACTATTTTTTGGTAATACAACCTCTGTTGTTAAAAAATAATTTTTTGTGATTCCTTTTATAGAAGTCCCTTGTTTTGTACCTAATCGTCTAGAATAATTTAAAACGTAATATAATAAATAGAGAACAAACTTCTTATTATATATAATTTCAGAAATTGAAATAAAATCTTGGCTAGTTGTATATTTATATGGTATAAGTACAAGCTTTCCAACTCCTACCCTCGTAACGATAGCGATGGAGTCTTTTGACACCAGTTTTGTCGAAGATTCATCTATAGCTTTACAAGTGATCCTTTTTTTTATACTTATTTTTAAGACATTATTCAATATTAGATCAGAGCTTTGAAACCAAGGAATCGAACCTGACCAGTAACTTTTATTTTTTTTTGAAGGTGTTCCGCCACCTGTAAACTTATTTCCTAAATTGCTAACCTTAATTTTTACCCAATAATTTTCAAATGATTTAAATCTAATATTTGGTACAGCTTTATTTTCATTCATTTTTCAACAAACCTTACTATAGAATTTCTTTTAACTGATTCAGCATTTTTTGTGCTTCTGGGTTTGTCCCAACCAATTCATCCAATGTTTGCTTGATTTCATTAGTAGTTTCTTCTTCTTCTTTTGTAATACTAGCCATATCTGAAACTAGTTTTTGCACGTCAACTGGTGGCTCTTTTTCAAAAGTATCAACGTAACGGGGAATATTTAGATTAAAATCATTTTCTTTAATCTCATCAAATTTTGCCAAATGTGCATATTTTTCAACATCTTGGCGTGCAGAATAAGTAGTTAAAATACGGTTTATATCTTCTTCACGCAATTTGTTTTGCGTTTTAACCTTTTCAAAGCCTTTAGAAGCATCAATAAACATAACATCACGGTCTTGCTTATCTTTTTTAAGTACAACAATTACAGTTGGAATACTAGTACTATAAAACAGATTTGCTGGCAGACCGATAATTGCATCAATCGCACCATTTTCAAGTAGTTTTTGTCTGATTTTACCTTCAGCACCACCACGGAAAAGAACGCCATGAGGTAAAACTATAGACATCACACCACTATGCTTTAGATGGTAATAACCATGAAGTAAAAAAGTATAATCAGCCTTGTATTTAGGTGGTAAAACTCCATAAGGAGATAAACG